>JANRMD010000522.1:0-75829 GCA_033761895.1 Pirellulaceae bacterium
AAGCCAAGCGCGTTGCCGAGCGGATTATCAGCTCCACCGATGACGACAAGTCGCGAGTTGCATTTGTGTTCCAGCGGCTGTTTCTTCGGAGCGCAACACCGGAAGAGTCCACTTCCTCTGTCGATTTCATCCGTGATGCGAAGCAGTTGCTACGTGACAATACAGTTGCCAGTGAGGAAGTCGAACTTGAAGCATGGCGAGCTTTAGTGCGCAGTCTGTTCCGGCTGAATGAGTTTGTCTATTTGGATTAGAGGCGTCCATGTCAGAATCAGCGAAGTCAATAAACAGTGCGCAGCGTCCTTGGGGGCGACGGGAAATCATGCGTTCGATGGTCGCAGGTTCACTCTTGATGCCGGGAATGTTATCCGAGTTGTTGGCCGCGGACAGTGGCCAACAGGATGATCCACTTTCTCCCAAACCAGGTCATTTTGCAGCCAAGGCCAAACGCGTCATTTTTGTGTTCTCCAATGGAGGCACTTCGCACATGGACAGTTTTGACTACAAGCCCGAGCTGTTTAAGGCCGACGGCAAGATGATGGGAGTGGGAGGTGGTTTGTCGAATCAGCAACGCAAGCTGCTTCGCCCGCTATGGGAGTTTAAACCGGGAGGGAGTTGCGGGACTTTGGTCAGTGACCTCTTTCCGCACCTCCGCGAAAAGATGGATGACATCTGCTTGATCAAGTCCATGAATGGCAATGACAACGAACACTACAACGCGACATTGGGCATGCATACTGGTTCGTTCTTCTTTTCGCGTCCAAGCATCGGTTCATGGGTTAGTTACGGTTTGGGAACTACCAATCAGAACTTACCTTCGTTTATTGCTTTGGCCCCGCAGATGCCGTACGCGGGCACGCAGATTTTCAACAACGATTTCCTACCGGCCTATCATCAAGGTGTACGCGTCATCGGAGGCAAGGAACCGATTGCGGATCTCAGTCCTCGTTCGACGCAACGCGGTTTGCAAGAGCTGGAACTTGGGTTGGCCGACGTATTGAACAATCGCCATCTGCGTGAACGCTCGGCCGATGGCGATCTCTCAGCAAGAATTCGCAGTTTTGAGACCGCGTTTCATATGCAGACCGATGCAACAGAGGCATTTGAGGTTGGCCAGGAAAGTGACCGAACGCTTGACATGTACGGACTCAAACGCGGTGATAGTGAGGGCTTTGGATGGCAGTGTTTGGTCGCACGCCGATTGGCGGAGCGAGGTGTTCGCTTTATCGAATTGGTTGATGGCAGCAGCAGCCACAATTGGGACCAGCATGGCAACATGGCTGAGCATGCTGAACATGCAAAGGTCATCGACAAGCCGTTGGCTGGACTGCTTCAAGACCTGAAGGACCGGGGGATGCTTGATGACACACTAGTCGTCTGGACAACGGAATTCGGTCGTACGCCGGGAGCCGATGGTGAAAAGGGACGCGGGCATCACAGTGCCTGCTTTTCGTCCTGGTTGGCTGGAGGCGGAGTGAAGGGCGGCATCAGCTATGGCAGCACCGATGAGATCGGCGCCACTGTGGCTGAGAATGGAGTGCACGTTCACGATTTCCACGCAACGATCTTGCACTTGCTAGGTCTCGATCACACTCGCTTAACATACCGTCACGCCGGTCGAGACTATCGACTGACTGACGTGCATGGAAAAGTCGTCCGTGCCATCTTGAGTTGATCTGTGTAGCCTCTTCGTACGACGGCCTCCGACCTTTGGGGGCCGAAAAACAAAGAATCATAAGAGTCAAGCAAGTTTGACTACTTTTGGGCAGTAAGGAGTTCAATGAAGGCTGCATTTTCTCGAAAGCAGGCCAAGTCGGGCTCGCTTCGCAGTAACTCGCGATACTGCGGCGAGATCTTGAGCAGTCGTGTAAGTGATTCGATGCAGTTATCTTGCATCGTCTGCAAACGACTCTCGTCGCTAGGGGACGCATTGACCGGAATTAGCTTAGAAGCCGCAATCCCAAATGCACGGGCTATCGGGAAGAGCAACAAGTCTTGGTCGCTTTCCGGAATCTGAGATAGATCGCGAAGTAGATCAGCCCGATTGGTCATAGTCTCGAACTCGCCACGCCGCGCGAGTTCATAGACGTGGAGTGCCAACGCCAGCTGTGCGTTATAAGGGTCGACTACCATCGCGTCTTCTATCGCCTTTTCGCCTGCGATACAAAGTGAAAAAGCGCGTGCAATGGCCTTTGAACGCTCGAGATTCTTTGCGTAAGGGCCGTTCGGGGAATAGTCTTGGGCTTGGGTAGCCAGATGAAGCAATTCGCAACTGCGTTCTTTGGCCTGTAATGCCTTCGCAAGATCACCTTGCCGCATATAGATTCCCCCCGCAGCCGATATTGCTTCTTCAGCAAGATAAAGCGGCTTCGTCGATCCAGGATGTTGCTCATTCAGTTGGATTTGAATCTGCGCAGACGCCTCTGCGGCAATACGGGCGTCATCATATTGCCCCATGGCAAAGTGCACTTCATAGAGCAAGTAGGTGACGTTACCCACAAAGGATCGCAGTGTAGCATCTGCGGGGTTCTCGCTCGAAACCGCATCGTATTGCGACTTTGAGCGGAGCGCGAACTCCAGGGCAGCTGCGTGTTCATGGGTTGCAAGTTTCAATCGGGCCAAACGACTGAGAACCGATCCCAAATCCGTTTGGTGGGTGGTATTGTTGGGGTCTTTCGTCAGCAGATTCATCGACTGTTGTACTGAATTATTGAGTAGCGTTTCTGCTTCTTGCATGCGGTTCAATTGCAACAAGACGGATGCCATGCGGTTTTGCAAGATGTATTGATCACGAAGCAATTCTTGTTGATCTGGAAACTGCGCTTGAAGCTGTACAATGCTCGTCAAAACGGACTTAAATCCTTCAAGGGCGTTGATATATTCAAAACGCCGAAGGGCAACATCTGCCAGTTGTTGTTTACAGACCAGCAGGTTGCGTTGAGCCCCAAAATCCTCCTTTTGTGAAGCCGCTATACTCTGTCTGAGCTCTAACAATCGCTCGAGCACGGGTTGGATTTTATCGAAAGCGAAAGCCTCTCGATGAAGGTTGGCTTCGATGGCAAGCGAGTTTGCGAGGTCTAGCTTTAGTTCGGCGCTCTCTGGGTTTGCAGCGATAGCGCGATAGCATAATTCCGTCGCCGTACGAACCTGACTCATCGCGCCAGGCGCATCCCCAAGTGCGGTCAGGATCTTAGACATCTGTTGGTGAGCCTCAATCGTCGTGTGCTCCAATCCGGTCTGGTCCGCACTCTTAGCCACACGCTCCAAGCCCGCAAAGGCGGTGCGAAGCAACTCTTCTCGT
Source organism: Pirellulaceae bacterium (assembly GCA_033761895.1). Lineage (GTDB taxonomy): Bacteria > Planctomycetota > Planctomycetia > Pirellulales > Pirellulaceae > Aureliella. Next base: position 3,299 of record JANRMD010000522.1, read on the forward strand.
AACTTGAGCGTTCCCGGCTGGTCCTTCAATTGAGTCTGCACTTTGTTGATCAGATCGTTGAGAGACGCAATCGCTAACTCTCGCTGCTCGGTGGCGGACTTTGCAAATCGTTCAGAGCGAAGGCCAGCAAGTCGGGATTTTTCGATTTCACTCTCAAGCTGGTCGTTTTTCGCGTTGATCACCAGCGCAGCCATGAGGGCTCCACCGGCCAACGTCAGCAAGAGCCCTGCTGTCGACGTAGTCAATGCGGCGACGCGCGGGTTGCGAACTACCCACCGCCATAACTTTTCAAATGAGGAGGAGCGCCGTGCCAGAATTGGTTCACCTGACAGCCATCGCCGAAGATCAGCCGCGAATTCAGCCGCTGATGCGTAGCGTTGGCCCGCATCGCGGCTCATCGCCTTTAGGCAGATCGTTTCAAGGTCGATAGAAATAGATGGATTCAGACGCTTGGGTGGAATCAGTTCTCCCTCGACGATCTGCTGCAACACGGCTTGAGCGGAGCCGCGAAAGGGTACTGTTCCAGTAAGTGATTCGTAGAGAGTGACACCGAGTGAGTACACGTCGCTGCGCTGATCAACCATCTCCGGTGTACGCACCTGTTCTGGGCTTGCGTAAGCTGGTGTACCGGCAATAAAACCTGACTGCGTCAAGTCGGTTTCTGTGGTTAGAGGGCGTGCGAGTCCAAAGTCAGCCAATTTAGGCTGCACAGGAATTGACCCGACCGCATTCGCTCCCGCTGCATTTAGACGCGCGAGCAGAATGTTGCTGGGTTTGATGTCGCGATGTAACACCCCAGCTTGGTGGGCGGCCTCTAGTCCATCAGCAATTTGCGCTATGATTTGGGCCGATAGCTGCAGATTAAACCCTTCGCCCTTTGTAATCCATGATCTTAGAGTTTCACCCTCAACCAACTCCATCACTAGATACGGCAGAGCATTGTCAGGGTATCCAGCTTCAAAGACGGTGATCACGTTGGGATGATGGATCGACGCAATTGCCTTCGCCTCGCGCATAAATCTGGCGTGGGCGCGGTCGTAGTGTGTCGAAGTTTGCATCAACTTAAGTGCTACGGTGCGATGGATGCGAGTATCCACTGCCTCAAGTACGATGGACATGCCGCCCCGTCCCAATTCGCGGACGATACGAAAGCGATCAATCAAAGAACCAGCTTCGAGAATGGGCGTAGGCGGCACAGATCGCGGATCTGTGGCTGTAGCATGCGTGGACGCTTTCTCCGACGACGTCTCTCCCGTGCGGAAGCGTTCCAGCATGTCGAGGCACGCGGGCGAGGGGCGAACTTCACGCTGCGTCTTGTCCCGAGCGTTCCGCCAGTGTCGCAACTCAGGGTCGTCAGCAGCTCGATCGAAACGCTGCTGGCATTCCGCACACGTCCGGAGATGCTCGATTACCTCAGGTTCGAAACACCGGTCACCGCGCAGTAAATCCTTCACCGATTGCAGGTCCAGACAATGCATCATATTTAATCAGTGGTTGGCGACAGGTAGATCTTCGCTAAGCCGAAGGACTTCCTCACGCAGTCTTTTTAATGCTCGTGATTTGGCAACGTAAACTTTCTCGATTCCGATCTGCAACCGTTCCGCCACTTGCATTGGCGATTGATCTTCCAACCATGCCAACTGAAATGCAGCCCATGTCTGTTCGGTGAACTCACTCTGAATACGAACTAATGCTGCCTGCAAAAGTTCTGAATGAAAGTGATCGTTCCACAGCGAGTTTTCGGGAACCTCAGTGGTTGATGATTCGTTTTGGGTGGCAGCTAGGCTTTCAGTCAGGTTCTGCGAGCGCCCACGGCGATTCCAGAACTTCAGCAACTCACGATGTGTAACCACCCCCAACCAATCGCGGAATCTTCCCAATTCCGGGTTGTACTCAAACTCTCGCAAAGCGCTCGACAGTCGCAACAGCACTTCCTGCGCGACGTCGGACGCATCGCATTCCTGCAACTGCCGCAGGCGGCAGTAATTGAAAATGACTGGCCCGTAAACGTCAACGAATTCATGCCAAGCTTGGTGATTGCCAGCATCCCTGACTCGTAACAACAAGCTCGGATGGGTCGTCGATTCTTCGGAGTAACTTCTCATAAAGCAATATCCATGTTGTTACGTGTTCTTGCTTATCTTCGTCCGATTTTTCGAAAAACGCAATCTTTCAGCGAGAGAGACGGTTCAGCTACAGAAAAACCGCTCCGTTTGGGAGGTCTGCGTTGCAGATGCAAGGGGGCACGCCTGTCGCTGGCACTTGAGGACCTGTTTTGTCAGAAACGCAACAACATAAGGAAACTTAGTTCTTCAGTTCGCGCAAGAACTTTGGGCAGATCGGTTACTTGATTACAGCAACTGTCGTGCGATTGTGACATAACCCCACCGATCTGTAGAAGCCAAGCTATTGTGAAACGCTCAAATATTCAGCAACTGTTGGGCACATGGAAACTCAAGAGCAGGAAGCTCGCAAAGAATCGAAAGTCTCAATTCGAGCAACTTGAGGCGAGGCAGCTGCTCGCAGCGGCGGTTTGGACCAATGTCTTGCAACCCTTGGATGTATCCCGCGACACCGATGCCCGCATCAGCCCGCTGGACGCTCTACTGGTTATAAATGAACTGAACCTTCGCGTTTACTCGCCGCAGTTCCAGCCGCTGCCACGAGAAATTCCTGATGGCTCCCTCCAACCGCCTTTTGTGGATACTTCCTGCGACGGCTATGTTTCGCCTATCGATGCACTGCTTGTTATCAATCGCTTGAATGCGAGGGATGTACCCGCGGGTACCACTTCTAGCTCAGGCAAACCCACCTGGGACTTTGCGACCGCGGGCGGTTCCGAACGAAGTCAGGGGAGATACGTTTTCGATGCCTGTTCGCCTCGCCTCATCGAAGGCGATTCGTTTTCGACTCAGTTGTCCGCAAACGTCTTCGTACCCGATGAGACCACCGCAATCAAAATCAAGTTTGATGCGCCACATTTTGATTCAGCCAGCCAAAGTTCAATTCGCGATGCCCTCGAATTCTTAGTACTGGATCAAGCTGGGCAGCCACTTATGTTGCCCTATAGCCCCGATCTCGATGCGGTCTTCAACTGGAGCGAAGGACTGGATTCATTGCATGGACCTGCCGTACAGTATGCCTCTGGCTCTGTCACCATCAACTTGGCAGGAATTGCAACAGCCGGAAGCACTGTTCAGGTTGTAGCAAGACTGGCCAACAACGACCAAGACAACAATTCAGCAGTCACCATTCGCGGCATCGAGACTGTCGATGCGCACATTGCAACTCCCCTCGCCTTCCAACCGCCGACGCGTACCACGTCCCATACGTCGTTCGATTTCGCCTCGCTGACTGATGTGTCCAGCAGCCTGCAAGTTCTTTATGGCGATACCACACTCTCCGAGGATGATGCTTCGTCGATATCTTCGAACATTAAAGTTCTCAATTCGGGGAGCTACCCAATTGTTGGAACTTTGCTCGCCGTACTCAACAACCTGTCGGCCCCCAGCGTGGCTCTGGCGAATCCTGACGGTTTCACCGCAGACGGACTTCCCTACCTAAATCTGACTGCGCAGATGGGCGAGTCGCTCGGACCGAGTTCAACATCCGCTCCTCGCTACATCCAATTCAAGAATCCGAGTCGCGAGAGATTCAGCTATACGTTTAAACTCTTGAGTGGATTGAACAAACTACCAGTCGCTTCGCAACAGTCCGATGCACTTATTGGCGTGGGGCACACCTTCACTACTAAAATACACGCGATCGATCCCGAGCAACAACCTCTTGTCTATTCGCTAGTTGCAAGCCCACAGGGAATGACCATCGATCCAAGTACCGGCCATATTGCATGGACACCTTCCTCCAACAATATCGGTAGCTCTCAAGTGCGATATCGAGTTCGCGATTCACTGGGGGGAACGACGGAGCAGTCGTTTACCATTGACGTGCGTGCGGCCGTCGCCAATCGCCCGCCAATTATCACCAGCACGCCAGAAACGGACGCAGTCGTTAGCAGTCCTTTTGAAGTTCAAACCTATGCCACTGGACCTCAACCGGTCGCAGTGGACGTTCTAGTTCAATCCAATGGTACACCCAGTTTCATTACCTCCAACGAAGGTGACCAGCAACTTGGCTACTTGGATGGAACCTCGCAGGGAATTGGCCCAAGCCAACCGGTTAGTATCGGCGAGCCGCATCCGTCGAATTGGAACACTCCATTTAACATCGCCTATGCAATTGAACTCGGACTTGCGCCCAATACCGCAGGGAACTTCCAACGCGATATCCAAGGTGTGCTTTCCGCAGAACTCAACAGTGACGGTAACCCTGACCTTATAGTGCTGGCGAATCGATCGGCAAGCAGCAACTGGAACGATGCAAACGACCGCGGGCATGTCGTAGTCCAGTTGGGCAACGGGGATGGAACATTTCGCGAAAGCTGGACGGCGAGTTTGCCGGTCGTCGCAGGTCGAATCGGACGGGCCGCCTCGGCTCATGTCAAAGATGTGACCGGCGACGGTCGCCTGGATCTGATTGTAACGACCATCGCCACCAACCAAACGCTGGTCTATCCTGGAAATGCCGCGACCATCTTTGAAGCGACTCCGATAATCTCAGTCAATCCTGGTAACTACATTGCCAACACCCAAGTTGCAGATCTCAACGCCGATGGCAATTTAGACTTAGTCCTATTTGAATCCGAGCAGGTACAAATCAGCGGTCGCCGAGGAATCGGCATCCAGCTTGGTGATGGTACGGGACGATTCTCAGGGACCACGCTCATCGCAGCCGTGAACAACAATGGTGGCTACGGATACGTCACCGATGTAGATGGAATCAATGGCCCAGACCTTATTCGACTCAATTACGTCGACTCACGCTTGGAAGTCCGCTTGAACAATGGCAGCGGTACGTTTGATGATGCCGTTTACTCAGTTACTCAAACTTACTTTTCAAGTACCAACACCGGCTCCCGGAACATTAATCCGACATCGGCCTACATCGATGACTTTGATGGTGATGGTAAAGCCGATGCTCTGGTCAGTAGCCCAACGGGTACCGCTTTGCTGAAAGGGCAAGGAAACGGTCAGTTCGGTAATGGAACACGCGCTGGCAACGCGATCATCGCCGTAGACAATTTTGATGACCCACGCTGGCCAGGAATCGCGAATTCCGATGGCAAGGGCATAGACCTCAACGGGGATGGCAAACGTGATTTCGTATTTGGGAGTACGGTCAACGCTGGAAATATCATGGTTGGCCTTGGGGATGGCAGCGGGAGTTTTGCTCTTCGCCAATACAATGCTTCGTTTGAAGGGGACATCGGTCAAGGCATCAATCGAGCCGCTCGGACGCTTCAGTACATTGCAATAGCGGACTTCAATAGGGATGGAGTCATCGATATAGCGGCGGGTGCTAGCCAATATGATCGACAACCCGGCGCGGTTGGTATTCTCCTTGGAGATCTGCCCGGCACCTTACGGTCACCTGTTTTTGTCAGCGATTATTCATTTACCGACGACTACAGACCCAACAAAGGTCGCTCAGGCGAATCGGTGACGGGCGATTTCAATGGTGATGGCTATGTCGACATCGTCACTTTCGGTGGCGCTGGCTTTGGCAACGCCCTCTACTTTGCGGCGGGAAATGGCGACGGTACTTTTGCTCCTTACCAAGCCGCGTTAGGAGGAGTACTAGGCGGTACCTCGCTTACGTCACTGGACATTGACCGCGATGGAATCCTCGATCTAGCTTGGATGGATGGCAGTCGATTTGGACAAGCGTTTGGACTGGGAAATGGAGCCTTTCAGTACCTGCCAACTGTATCTTCCGCTGGATCTGGTCCAGGCGGCGTCAGTCAGCAGATCCTTCAAACCGACGATTTTAATCGTGACGGCTATCTCGATCTGGTCTATCGACTGCAAACTGGAAATATCGATACCAATACCAACACCAAGATCGTAGTGTTGATTTACGATCCAACCAACCGACGCTACCGCGAATTGGCTGACGCAAACAACTTGATCACCCTCACGCCGAGAGCATTTGGTTACTACCATGACGAAGCATTAGGGATGGGTGATCTCAACAACGATGGCTCGAAAGAGTTCTTTACATTCAGCCGGAGCATCCCGACCAGCGGAACTCCAGCGCGATTCACAGTCTACGAGCAATCTGCCAGTGTTGGTGGTGACGCTTTCAGCCTGTTTCGCAAGACCGTTCTCGAGAACCCAGCCTTCCTGCCTGCAGATACTGCAATCCAATCGTATGTGGTGGAGGACTTCGACGGTGATGGCAAGAACGACATCGCCTACTCAACACACTCTGCAACCACGGTAGTGATGTATGGAAATGGAGACTTTACCTTTCGCGACGCAACGACCTACTTGACCAATGGTTTCCTGCTCAACAAGGGTGATTTCAATGGCGATGGTTTAACGGATTTAGTAACTACATGGGGCTATGGATTTATTTCCTTCAGTCAGCGCCCCTTCAATGGTGTGCTGCTGGGAAGACCTGATGGGACGTTCTCCGAGCAATTTGGTTACACAACTGCAACTTCACAGACAAATGGATTGTTTGTCGGTGATTTCAATGGCGATGGGACCGATGATCTAACGGGTCTAGGTGGCCTTAAGCACAATGAAGCCTTCATTGGGAAAACGAAGGGTCTTGCAGATATCGCTACGGGTGACGTCAATGGCGATGGTCGCCCAGACACCGTTACGGTGGTAGCAGGCTTGGACCGGGTCAAGGTCCTTCATGGAGTGATCGATGAAACATTTTCTAGGCAGAAGGATTTGTTTACCGGCTTATTCCCAGTAGCGGTAGAGCTAGTGGATGCGGACAACGATGAGCTTCTGGACATCCTCACGGCCAATCAAGTTGGAAAGTCGTTGTCGCTGTTCAAGCACACGAGTCCCACAACGTTCGCTCGCAGCGATATTGACTTGCCCGTCCGGCCGACCGCCTTGGTGCAGGGCGATCTCAATGGCGACGGAAAACCAGACGCGGTCGTTGTCAGTTCTCATGATGAAACGCTAGTTGCACTACTGGGTGGAGATAGCACCTTTGTTATCAGTTTAGTGCTGCCGCTCGGTTTTGGCCCCAGCGGTATTGCCGCAGGGGATGTATCTGGAGATGGAAAACTGGACCTCGTGTTGAGCGACTCCATTGGAGATCGCATGGTCGTTTTGGTGGGTCGTGGAGATGGAACCTTCATCGCTCCGTATGTCGTTCCGGCTATGCATGCTCCGGGAGCAGTGGGCATTGCTGACCTAAACGCCGATGGCCGTTCCGACATTGTTGTTGCTCAACCAACAGACGATCGCATTGCCCTATTGTTCAACCGTGGCAGCGGACGATTCACATCGCCTCAGCTGATCAACGTCGGCGACAATCCAGTTGCGATTCAGATTCGTGATGTCAATCAAGACAACAAACCGGACATACTCGTACCGAACCATGATGAAAATACGCTCAGCGTGATTCTCAATCGCTTTGATCCAAGCCAAGTTTGGACTTACAAGCCAACCGCTGTCGATCCAGACGGAGATGCCGTTGCCTTTGAATTAACCAGTGCACCCGGTGGCATGCTTTACGACAACGCGTCCAACACAATCTACTGGGCACCTATGCCAGAGCAAGTCGGTAGCAGTGGTGTCGTGTTGACCGCAAGCGATGGGAACGGAGGATCGACCGACCAAGGGTTTATGGTTACAGTCACGGCCCCCATTTCGATTGTGCCGCCAATATTCACAAGTACACCTGTGACCTCTTTTGGAGCAGATGGCATCTACCGTTATGAACCTAATGTTCGTACAGAAGCCGATGGCCCCAAACGCTTCACTCTCGTTGAAGGTCCTGAGGGAATGGTCATCAATCCCACAACTGGTGCGGTTGAATGGGATAATCGATCAGGCGGCATCAAGCTCTTTGCAAACGTTGCCGACCCGGGAGCCCCTGTTTCGAATCAAAACACAGGCCAGATCCAAATCCCAGATTCGCCCAGTCTTCGTTCCGCGAGCGTAACCGCGGAGGGCTGGTTCAAGTTTGAGGATCCCAAAGGTGCTCTCTGGGATCAACTCCTTTCGAAGCAACTCAGCAACACTAACTCAGCAACCCCGTCATGGGGATTAGAATACTACTACGGCACTTTGCGCGCGCATGTTGGTAAGCCGGGGCAATCTACAAGCCTTGCAACCATCACTTCACCATCACCTATCGAGTTCAATAAATGGGTCCATATTGCGTTAACCTTTGACGATAGCACGAAACGGTTGACCCTTTATGTAAATGGCAAAAGTGCTGGGACCGCAATTAGCCCTGAGGCGATTGGATACAACGAGTTGCCCGTCGTAAGCGGAGCCAACTATATTACTCTTTCGCGAGTCAAGATTTGGAACACGGCCCGTTCTGCTGCACAAATCTCTGCTCAATCACTCTCTGACTTTCCGAACAACACTCCGGGCTTAGTTCTCGATTTGAAGTTTCAAGAGTCCCAAGACGTTAGCACGATTCTTGATGCTTCCGCCGCGAAGAACCATGGTCGCCTGATTGGCACGCCCGATTTTGTCAACTTTCCAAATCGAGAACCCGCCCTTGCCAGCCAAGGTAACTTTCCCGTGTCCATCCGAATTGAAGATGGGAAGGGGGGCGTTACCGAACAGTCCTTCACAATCTCAACCAAGGCACCAACTGCGACCCAAGTGAGCGGAACCGTTTTCGACGACTTGAATGGAAACGGACTCTGGGATCGTCGCTTGGGTGACAATCTCGCCTTAAACGGCGACTTTGCTTCCGGTGCAATTGGTTACACCACAGATTTCATTCATCGCGAAAACATCAACTCGTTCGCATGGTTGGGAGATTCTCAGTCAACGGTTGCCAATTCAACAGCGGCTTTCCCACTCACATCCAGCTACTCTGCGCACTCCTATGGTGCTGCCACAGACTTCATGCTGTTAGCCAACGGTGATACGCAAGAACGCGTGGTATGGCGACAATCGATATCAGTAGTCGCTGGCCAAACTTATGATTTCAGTTTCTGGGCAATTCGCGCTAACAGTTACGAAGCCCCGCGACTGGCAGTGCGTGTAAATGGGAAATCGCTTGGCACGACACTTTCTTTGAATGATGTGGGGCTGAATAGCTGGAAACAGTTCTTCGCTACCTATAGTGCCGACTCAAGCACAAGCACTGCCTTGATGGAGATCGTGCTTTTGGGAAGTACGACCGCACCCAACCCTGGCCTCAATACCGCCGAAAACGTGGTTGGAATCGATGACATTCTGATGGTGCCCAGTTCAATACGTCGTGTCGTGGTTTCTGGCAAAGCGAATCCTTACCTGGCAGGCATGCCTGATGGTTCAACTGCGTTTGGAAGCACAGCGCCCCTAGCATCACCGCCGCCGCTTGCTGTAACAGCTGGTCAGGTACTTCGTTTCGCCGCAACCGGTCATACAACTGCTGATGGTTTCATCGCGTCTCGTTCGGCCGACGGAATTGTCACAGGCGGGCCTGGCTTGGTCGTCTCCAGCGACTTCAACGGTATCTCCAAATTCGCTTCGCCACGTTACGGTTCGTTGATTGGGGTCTTTCTCGACAATAGCCTTCCTTCAAACCAAACGCCGCCAGTATCCCTCGATTTCCGAGCAACGGGTAATGTTCCAGGTGGTATCGACTACACTTCGTTGCAACCAGCCCTGCGTCAAGTGTTCTTCATTGGCGATGGCCGTACAGCGGATGGGCTAGAACAGACCATTACGGTGCCACCTGGCGCCTCTCGTTTGTTTTTGGCCAACTCCAGTACAACCTGGGCGAACAATACTGGCGAGTTTGAAGTGCAGATATTCGACGCTGTCTCTGAACCCGTGCAAGTCGGTAGGCAGGTCTATATCGATGGCAATTTCAATGGTCGGCGCGATGCGTCCGAACCTTCGGCAATCACAGATGTTCGTGGCGTATATGCACTCGCGGTTCCTGGAACAACTGCACAACTCGGTCTGCAGGGCAAAGCAGGCGAAATACAGAGTCTACCCGAAATTCCGCATCATAACTTCGATGCGTTAGCTGATGTCCTGCCACTGAACTTTGGTTCGCTCGATTTTGCACTGACAGAACCGCCTCGCTTTACTTCTCAGCCGGTAACGACAGCGATTGCTCCGGGAACTTATCGTTACCAGTCGTTTGCGCAGTCACCAACTGGCCAAGCCATGACCTACGCGCTGGCTGTTGGCCCGCAAGGGATGTCGATCGATCCAACCAGCGGCGTAGTGCGCTGGAATCCACTCGCATCGAATCAAGGTGACAATGAAGTCATCCTGAAAGCGACTGATATCGAAGGCGCGGTAACCTTGCAACGCTTTACCATCAAGGTCGATGTCAACTCAACTCCAAGCGTAACATCGTTGCCGCCGTCACTTGCTTTTCAAGCTGTCCCTTTTGAATATCAGGTTTTGGCTCAAGATGCGGAACAGTCGGAACTGCGTTACTCGCTGACTGCATCTCCAGTTGGTATGACTATTGATGCTACGACGGGGCTCATACGTTGGTTGCCATCGGTACTAGGCTCTGCAACTGCGATCGTCGAAATAGCCGATCAAAAAGGTGGAGTCGCAATTCACAGTTTCTCGCTTACCGTGCAAGCACCCGCGACAAATCGTGCACCGCGGTTGACTAGCGGACCTCGAGAAGTCGCTGTGTTGAACCGTGAGTTTGCAAGCCGAATCGTAGCAACCGATGAAGACCATGACGTTCTAACTTACACGCTTGTCAGCGGCCCCAGCGGCTTAACCGTTTCATTAATTGGCGAAGTCTTTTGGACCCCTACACTTACCGGCTCATTTGACTTCGTGGCGAGAGTTAGCGACAACCGAGGCGCTACTGCCGAACATCGCTACACACTGAACGTTGTCTCTCGTGCGCCTGCATCCGATTTGAAGATCACGTCCCGCCCCACAACTGCAGCGGTGGTTGGTCAGCTCTTCGAATACGATGTCGTAGCCAAGCATGGTGAACTGTTTGAACTCTTGAACAACCCCACGGGAATGTCGATTGCTCCCGCTCGTGGCACCATTCGATGGTTGCCAACACAAGATCAGCTTGGCGTACAAACGGTTAAGGTTCGAGTCTCGGATGTCTTGGGAAACACCACTGAGCAATCCTTTACAGTGGCGGTTCGAAGTTCAGCGCTGGTGCCGACAATATCAAGCGCTCCACCTACCGAAGGGGCAGTTGGGCAAACCCTGGTTTACGCAGTTTCTGTTGTGAATCCGTCCCAGAGCCCGTTGACCTATGCTCTAACTGTCGCTCCTCAAGGTATGCAAATTGATGCCGCGCTGGGAGTGATTACTTGGACGCCAAACTCAAGCCAGATCGGCTCCGCTATCGTCTCAATTCGAGTCCGCGATGCCATTGGCAACTTCTCCTCTCAGACTTTCTCGGTGGTTGTTGCGGTTGGTGCTCTAAATCGACCGCCGGTATCTATGTCAATGCCGCCGTTGGATGCGGTCGTAGGTCAACCCTACGCATACACGATGGTCGCAAGTGATCCCGAAGGTGCATCGCTGAGCTACGCTGTGCGCAGTGCGCCAAGCGGCTTCTTGATTGCACCCACTACTGGAGTCGTAACTTGGACTCCGTCCGAGGCTGATATCGGGACAGTGGCAATCGTCTTAACAGCCACAGACTTGCAAGGCGGTGTGGCTGTGCAGTCGATCCAAATTGACGTTCGAGCTGCGAATCGCTTGCCCGCCATCCGCTCGAATCCTGCCTTGATCGTATCACAAGGTGCGATGTATCAATACGATGTGATCGCCACGGATCCCGATCGCGGACCATTGTTTTATTCTCTCGTAACCGCACCCATTGGCATGACCATTGACGCCTTGGGTCGCATTCGATGGCAAACACAACTTGATACTTCGCTGGGTGGACGCAACGTAGTCGTGCGTGTGGTCGATGGATTGGGCGGCGCAGTATCCCAGTCATACACATTCGGAGTTGTCGCGGACACGTTGGCCCCACGTATCACGATTATCGTTAGCGGTGAACCAGTCTTGTATCCATGGACAGTTTCGCCTGCGATCGTGCGCGTTATGGCGGCGGATGACGTTGGACTGTCGAGCGTTGAGCTAAAGGTCGATGGTCAGAGCGTTGAACTGGCCGCTGATGGGACAGCTCGAGTTTACTTTTCAGCTCCCGGTAACGGTCGTTTGCAAGCGATTGCCAAGGATGCTGCCGGTAATCAAGGAACTGCGATCGCACGAGTTAGCATGCGCAGCGGCGAAGAAGACGGTGGTGGCAATCCCGCGCCGGAAGCGACAATCACTAGCGTTACTGACGGAACGGCCTTGGGTGGAGTCGTTAACATTATCGGTACCGCCGCTGCCCCCGACTTTGAACGCTACGTACTCAGCTATCGCCGGATTGATCAGCCCAATTACACAACGATCCTCACCGGAACCGCGCAAATCACCGCTGGTTCGCTTGGGAGATGGGATACAACGCTGCTCGAAAATGACAACTACATCCTTAAACTCGAAGTCTATGATACTTTTGGCAGTTTCGCGGCCGTTGAAGTTGAAGTAAGCGTAAGCAGCCAACTCAAACTTGGTAACTTCCGATTGTCTTTCGAAGACCTGAACATTCCAGTGGCGGGTATCCCAATTTCAATCGCTCGAACCTACGACACATTACGAGCCGATCGCGATAGTGACTTTGGTTTCGGCTGGCGACTGGAGTATCGCAACGCCGATTTGCGGACGAGTCTTCCCAAGAGTGGACTTGAAGACATCGGCATCTACACGCCATTCAAACCTGGTACCAAGGTCTTCTTGACATTACCTGGAGGCAAGCGAGAAGGATTTACCTTTACACCCGAAATCAAAGTTCTGCCAGGCTTTGGTAGGGGGAATGACCTGGTTCTAGCTTCGCCACGCTTTGTTTCCGACCGAGGTGTCACAAGTACACTCAGTGCGGGTTCGGGGCAACTAATTGTTAATCCGATTGGTGAACTGTATACATCGGGCGGTATTCCCTGGAACCCCTCCAATCCAGACGTAGGTGGATACACATTAACGACACAAACTGGAATGGGGTTGCAGATCGATGGTGGCACCGGCAAGATCAAGAGCATAGCTGACAAAAACAACAACGTTGTCAGCCTAACGGACTCCGAAATACGCGCTGGTGAAATATCAGCACAAATTTATCGAGATGGCCAAGGTCGGATTGTAAAAATAGTCGACCCATCTGGGAAAGAGGTTCAATATGGATACTCACCAACCGGTGATCTCATCTCGGTCCGAGATCGCGAAGCAAACTTGACTAAGATTGCCTATCGGACCGACCGCGCTCATTACCTTGACAGAGTCACTGATCCTCTTGGAAGGACAGGGCTACGCATGGAGTATAGTTCGGATGGTCGTCTAAGTCAGACCGTCGATGCTGATGGTAACCAATCCAGTTTCACATTTAACATTGACACCAACACTGAGGTATTGCGGGATGCGATTGGTGGTATCACGTCGCAGGAGTACGACGAGCGAGGCAATATTGTGCGCCTCATCGATGCAAACGGAGGTGAAAAGCGATTCGCGTTTGACAATGAGAACAATGTCATTCGCGAAACGAACGCAACAGGGACTGTGATAATTCGCGAATATGACGCTCGCAACAACTTAGTTGCTTTTACAGACGCTCGCGGCAATCGCACCGCGATGGTTTACGATGTTGCAGGCAATCTGATATCCAACGTGTTTGCAAACGGCACCTCTACCAGTCAAGCATATGACCAACGCGGTAACGTTACGCGCATGAAGGATCAGGCTGGCCATGAATTGGTATTCGAGTACGATCCACGCGGCAGACTAGCACGTTCGGTACAACCCAACGGTGCGGCAACGACTTTCGAATACAACGAGCGCGGCCATTTAGCTCGACAGGCACTGTCAAATGGACGGGTCACCGAGTACACGTATGACGCGAACGGCCTAGTGCTTCGCGAAACCACCCGCTCTGGAGCAATTCAAGCATCCACTAGTTATAGTTACGACAACAATGGCAGAGTTACTAAGGTAGTTGATGCCCTTGGAGGCACAAGCAGTTCCAAATACGACGCCAATGGCAATTTGGTTGAGCAGATCGATGCAAACGGCAACTCTACCAAGTTCACACTAGACAAAAACGGTCAGGTTACTGCAATCGTCTATCCTGACACTACGCCAAGTGATGCAGACAATCCACGTAGAACCATGTCACGAAATGCGCTCGGCTGGGTCATTCAGGTCATCGACGAAAATGGCGGTGTCACGGATACGGAATATGATGGCGTAGGACAAGTGATTAAGTCGACACAACCTACGTCCGCGACTGGAACACGAAATGTGGTTTCTTACAGCTATACGCTCGATGGTAGAATTGCTTCCGTCACCAATGGTAACCTGGCAACAACACGTTTTGAGTATGACGCCGCAGGAAACGAAGTTGCAAAGATCACTCCGCTTGGAAGCCGCAGCACTAAGTCTTATGACGCACTGAACAGGCTTGTTCAAGAAACGAATGCACTAGGGAACGTCACTCGCTACGAGTACGACCTGCTGAACAATCAGACAAAGGTAATAACACCCGATGGTGCGTCAGTTCAAGCTAAATTCGATTCAATGCACAACAAGATATCAGCCCTCGATCAAGCTGGCGGTGAATATCGATACGAGTACGATGCGTGGGGAAGTCTAATCACTGTAATCGACCCAATGGGTGGAATCCAACGCTACGAATATGATCTGCTCAACAGACTCACGGCGACAATTGACCCCAACAACAATCGGATTTCCATTGATCGTGACGAACTCGGTCGTGAATCAACCGTGACGATGCCTATGGGGCAGAAGCGAAAAACAATCTATGACGCAGTGGGAAACGTCATTGAGCAACTGGATTTCAGCGGTGCCAAGACCACGATTATCTACGACGTTCGCAATAGACCAACACGCTTGACTTATGCGGATGGGACCGAAACGGTGCTTGCCTACGACCACCTCGGAAATCCACTTCGCGAGTCCAATTCGGCTGGCACAATACAGAAAGAATACGACAGGACTGGACGGTTGGTGTCAGTAACGAATCCAGATGGCTCCATCGAACGCTACCAGTATGATGCGGTCGGAAACCGTGTAGGCCTCGAATCAATCGCAGGATATCAGTCATTCGAGTTTGATCTTGAAGGAAACATGACTCGCACGATCGATTCACAAGGAAAAGTTACCGAGTATGCCTACGATTTGTTGGGCAACCTAACGCGTCAAGTTTTCTCAAACGGAGTCGTTCACTCAAGAACTTATGACTCGATAGGCCGCATTGGTGCGGATCGATACACCAAATCCGGCCAGACCCAAAGAGAGTTCGTTTACCAATACGATACCGTTGGAAATCGGGTTGAAGTGAGGGATAGCGATGGCACGATAACCCGCTATGGCTACGACAGACTTAATCGAGCAGTTTCTGAGAGAATCGTGGCGGGCAACACATTAGTGTTTGAAGGAAAGTACAACTTTGATGCGGCCAGTAATCGCACCCGGATTTCTACGAACCGCGAGGGTGATTCAGTACTCACCTACGATCGAAACAATCGCTTGATTTCAACAACTCGCGGTACGACCACCGAAACACGGCTATATGACCTTAACGGGAACCTCGTCAACAAATCTGCCGCAGACTCAACGGTGAATTATCGCTGGTCGAAGGATGGCCGCCTTACAGGAGTCGACGCGGACAACAACGGAACCTTCGAAATCGAGTACCGCTATGACGCGCACGGTATTCGCATTGCGGAAACTGTAAATGGCAATACGCACAACTTTACGTTGGACCGTTCCCTCGAAGAAGCAACCGTTCTCGCTGAGCGAAACAGCCAGGGTATTGTCAAGCGTTACTCTGTCGGAACAAAGCTTGACTCGCAGGCAGACAACTCTGGCGCTTTGTACTATGTCGTTGACGCGGCAAACAACACGCGTGCTGTTATGGATGAGAATGGCACGGTAGTCAGCACTTGGACCTATGACACGATGGGGGCTTCTATAACTCAGACAGGCAACGCCGATGTTGAATTCCTGTTTGCTGGGGAGCAGCGTGACGACGAGACTGGATTCGACTACTTGCGGCAGCGGTACCTTGATCCAGGCGTCGGTGCGTTTATCAGTCCCGATCCACTGGCACCTAACCTTGGATATCCGATCACCGCCAATTCGTACCTGTACGCGATGGCAAATTCACAATCATTCCGAGATCCCTCAGGCGGTAGTTCGCTTATGAACCTGGTCGTAGCTAGTGCGATTCAGGGAACCATTAGTGCAGGACTAACATTGGCATTTACGCGTGACGTCAAGCAAGCGGTGAATTCATTTGCGTTCGGATTTACCTTTACGTTCGCTATTGGTGGAATCTTTGCGGGAGCTGTCGCTTTATCAGGCGCAACGGTAGCTTCGCAAGCTGTACAACGCGCGGAACTGGTGGCGGATATCGCAGGCAAGTTTAAGGGACTCCAGCCAGCTTTGGCAAAACAGTTTGTCAGTCAATTCAACTCGTTTGTTGCTCAGACGGGGTCCCGAGCCCTTGCACTCGAGAAATCGCTAGACGCTCTGAATGTAAGTGTTCGCGGTGCGAGGAACGCACTTCTCGGATTCCGAAACTTCATTGATGATGTACCTATTGCAGAATGGAAGAATCTCATCAACACCATGGAATCATTCGTAGGCAATTCAGGATCAAGTAAAATCGCGGGATACTCTGTTGCATTTATCCGGGATCTTGTGGAATTCTTGAAGGTGATCCGTCCAGTTTGACAAAGTCAGTTCAATTGGCCAGCTACTCAGCTGAGCAATTGCGACAGCTTGGTCTAGCGATCGAGCCCAGCGAAGTACTTCCTGTGAGGGCTGCCGAAGAACGATTTGCAAAAGTCAAATTGATTTGGGGTAATTTTGCAACAAGGAAACTCCGCTGGAATTCTGCCAGCGGAGTCGTCTGTCATGTTCTGCAGCTTGATTTGCTAGGCCGTTTTACTCGTCAAAGTTCTCGACTACAAAGTCGTTGATATCGATTTCACCTTCTTGCACGAGCAAGTTATCGTCGTCTTCGCCATCGACGCTTGCTTCGCCGAAAGTCACGTCCTCGAGTGCCAGCAAGTCGTCGTCATCTCCCATCAAAGCAATTAGTGCTTCGCCCTCGAACTTTGTTATGCTCACTTCGTCGTCACCCTCCCTTGTGGCGATGATTAATGACTCAGTCGCGGAGCAGTTCGTCAACTCGAGAGTGTCGTCTTCACTGCCTGCGTCAATTTCCCAATTGCTAAGTGAAGCTACTAGCTCGGTGTTTATAAGGTCTTGCCCTTTTCCAGTTTCTAAGCTGATAAAGTCTGCTTCGACACTGAACATGTCAACTTTGTCGTCACCATCTTGCGTGAAGATATCCAAACCACCTTCGATGTTCGCCAACGACAGCGCGACATTGTCTTTGCCGTTTCCGGTCACAACCGAAAATGACGATTCGGAGGCAACCACGCCCGTAACTCGCACGGTATCTGTTGTCCCGTCACCCATGTTGATGATCGTACGTCCGTTGATAACCAGGAAATCAAGTATGACATTGTCCGACCCAAGCCCCATATCCACAGTGAGCGGTCCATCAATATTGTCTGACAGAATTCCGAGGAAACCTTGGATGCGGAGTGTGTCGTTGCCGTTCTTTAGGTCAGCGCGAATGCCCTTCTTCACTCGAAACACATCCGAGTTGCGTCCGTTGATTTTGGTGCCCGCCAATCCAGTAACTCGGTAGCGATTGGCAACGGTTTGCTCGACTTTGATGTCATTGGCACTGCTGTCTCCGACAATACGCAGTTCGTCGTTGACGACGGATACCGCGACGTTTCCAGCAGCGAGTGCTTGAGAACCGATAAATGCTAGCGAAAGTGCAGCGATGGTTTTGAGAGCGTTGCGAAGAGTCTTTTTCATGGTTGCGTTCCTATGCTTGAGAAGATGAAGAGCCAGGCGTGCTGGTGATGTCTATCCAAGCGAAAGGCCACGCAAAATGTTACATGCGATTTTTCGAATTCTTCATGGCAAGCTCCGCACTGTTGCTGCGGGGAGCGGGTCGCATCCAGCTAGACTGGACTTTCGCCACGAACAGATGGTGCCAGCCACCTTTCTGACCACAGCCACCTTACTGACCTGCACTGCGTTTTGAGAGCAATACCGGACCAGCCGACCGAGGGTGCGATCTGGAGACGCTGTCATTGCAAAAGGTCGCACTTGGCAAGAGCGACCCACCCCAGCAGCCGACAGATAGTGCCAGCCAACAGGTAACGAAGCTAGGAATCGCTTGGGCCGAATCTACACCTGCTACGGTTGACTTGTTGCAAGCCTTGGGTGCCGACGAAGTTGCATGTCGAAACCCACCAAGGCTGAGGTGAAAAATTTGCACAGCAGACATTGGGAGCAATGTCTGAGCCGGCCATCCAGTTCAACCAAACCGCTAACGAATTTTCTGAGGCGTAAGCAACGCCTGCTTTAGGGCAGTGTCGGCAGGCTTATCCGATAGCCAGATACCGAACAAGGCTTGCTTAAACTTGGTACCGCCAACTGCGCCGACATCGCCCACGTACTTGCCATTCTTGTTGACCAATACGCCGCGATTGGGAATATAGATGATGTCAAACACATCGCCCTTGGTTATGTTCCCCTTGAACAACTCGCGGAACTGGTCGATCTCTTTGCGGATCTCACGAGTGTTGCCACCGGTAGTATTCTTAAAGCCATCCTCAAGTGAGTCGACCAGGCTACTTTGGCTTACGAAGCTAGAGGTGATCTTGATTCGGAGCACCATCGGTTCCTCAGCAGCAAGGATTGTGGCGGAGTTGTTGCTGGGTTGTGTCAGATAGAGACCGGCCGAGTAGAGTTCAAGAAACGCTTTGGTCCTTACCCCAGCGCCGTTTAGAACCAGCCGATGCTCGCCAACTTTCATTTGACCAGGAAGCCCATCTTCAGCCACGGCATTACCGATGCAAATGCAGGAAAGGGCTATTAGGATCGCTGAAATTGATAGATGCCGGGACATTGTGCTATTCCTCCGTAAAAGACCCGCCGAGCGTCAGTTCCTTTGCGCTGATTGGCAAGACGCTCTTCACTTCACTCGGACTATAACAACCTCAAACACTCGGCAAAATAGCAAGACAGCATCCCCTTAACTCCAATTTTCTCAAACTATTGGGCACCGCTGAAGGGCTTTCATCCTTGCCGCGATCGTAAGGACATGAAAAGTCGCCTCTTAAATTTGTGGATGCTAAGCAAGGTCAATAAGCAAGCAGGCTCGTGGGGCGAGTTGTAAGTTCCTTGCCGGAGTTTCGCCGCAAGCGGGCGAGGACGCCCTCGCTCCGGAATACCGGATATCCCTTTCCGCTGTGGTTAAATAATCTGGTCCTCACCGGAGCGCGGGCGTCCCCGCCTGCTGCCTCACTTTTTAGCATGGCATAGAACTTACGATTCGCGATACTAGCTCGCCGAGTAGTGGATGGATTTTAAAGCGCCCAAAAAAACCGCTGTCGAGATGATGAATAAGGCTGAAAACGCTGACTTGGGCAACTTAGCGAGCTTAGAGAGTGTGGATTATTGGACCAACAAACCTACCCCGTGTGATTTGCTAGAATGTCGCGGTGGGAGTCGCAATTTCTCCACCGTTCGAACGCGTTTACAAGATTCACATGACCAACGAGCAATTTCCAACCATTTCTTCGGATGGTGCCGATCAACCTGCCCCAAAACAAATTGCGAGATTTCGTATAGAGCGAATCCTTGGCAAGGGTGGATTTGGCGTCGTCTATCTCTGTTTTGATGAACAGTTACAGCGCCAGGTAGCCGTCAAGGTTCCCCGATTAGAGTTCATTAAGCGAGCCGCAGATCGAGACCTGTATCTTAAAGAAGCCAGGGTGGTCGCGAGTATCCAACATCCCAATATCGTTCCAGTTTACGAAATCGGTAGCACACCAGAATTTCCGATCTACATCGTTTCGAAATTCATCGACGGCAACGATCTGGCAATGCGACTGAGCCGTGCATTGCCCTCCCAGCGGCAAGCGGTTGAGTGGATGATCGACTTGGCCGGTGCATGCCGGGAAGCTCATCGCCAGGGCTTTGTTCATCGCGATATCAAACCGCAAAACATCCTGGTCGATCGCCAGAATCACGTCCATCTTGCAGACTTTGGGTTGGCGCTTAGTGACGAGGATCTTGGCAAACGCTTGCCTGCGGGCGGCACGCCGGCTTACATGAGTCCTGAGCAAGCGCGAGGTGAAGGGCATCGCGTTGATGGGCGCAGCGACTTGTTCAGTTTGGGAATAGTGTTCTACGAGATGCTTGCAGGTCGAAAACCCTTCCAAGGCGACTCAAACATTGAATTAATGTATCAGATCACTGAGTATGATCCCAAACCACTGCGCCAATGGGACGATTCCATCGCACCGGAACTGGAACGCATTTGTTTCAAGATGCTAGCCAAGCGTAAGTCGGAACGCTATTCGAGCGCTACGGATCTCGCAGACGATTTGAGAGTTTTGCTATCGAAAACGCCTGCCAATCATCAATCGCCAGATCTCAAGCGTAGCGAAGAGCATGAGCAAACTTTAGCACCGAGTTCAAGTCAAACAGCGGCAGCCAATGACCTTCTCTCCAACACAGCCGCAGCGCGGGCTCCGATGCCTGCTTCGCGCGGCGAGGCATTGAAAATCGTGCCTCAAGGATTGCGTTCATTCAATCATCGAGATGCCGATTTTTTTTTGGAACTACTGCCGGGTGCTCGCGATCGCGATGGCTTGCCCGAATCGATCGCCTTTTGGAAGTCGCGCATCGAGGAACGCGATGCCGATCAAACTTTTGCAGTGGGTTTGGTCTACGGTCCGTCGGGTTGCGGCAAGTCCTCGATGGTGAAAGCCGGACTGCTGCCAAAGCTCTCAGCGGATGTCATGTCGATTTATTTGGAAGCTAGTTCCGACGATACCGAGCGAACGTTGCTATCCATGCTGCGCAAGAAGCTTGACGCTGTCAAATCGGAGTCCTCGACACGGCTGGTTGATGTGCTGCAAGAAATACGCAGGGGCAGAATTTTGCCGCGTGGCAAGAAACTATTGATTGTCATTGATCAATTCGAGCAGTGGTTGTTCTCGCATCCCCAGACGGCTGGCCAACCGCTCTTGGACGCACTTTTGCAATGCGATGGTGCGAGAGTCCAATGCATCGTGATGGTCCGCGATGATTTTTGGATGGCAGCCACGCGTTTTTTTCACGATCTCGATATTCCTTTACTTGAACGCGTCAATTCGGCAGCGGTCGATCTTTTCGACCTGAACCATGCTCAACGGGTCTTAAGAGCCTTTGGAAAAGCGTTTGGAAAACTGGATTCCCATGAAAATCAGGACCATCAAGCTCAGAATCAGTTCATTGCCGATGCTGTGCTTGGAATGGCGGAGCAAGGCAAAGTCATCTCCGTTCGACTTGCGCTGTTTGCTGAAATGATGAAGAGTCGGCCCTGGACACCACGGTCGTTGCGCGAGGTCGGTGGAACGACTGGCGTGGGTACAACATTTTTGGAGGAGACTTTTTCCGCATCAGGCGCACCGCCACAGCACCGTTATCACCAGCAGGCGGCGAGATTGGTCCTAAGATCTCTGTTACCCGAGGCCGGAACCGACATCAAGGGTAATAAACGCTCAAATGAGGAGCTAAAAGCTGCGTGCTTCTATGGCGGTCGCCAGCGTGATTTCAATGAGTTGATACGCATCCTTGATGGGGAGTTGCGATTAATCACCCCCGTCGACAATACTCAGATGGAGGACGATGGTGCAGTCCTCATCTCCAACACCCCTTCCGCTGAGCAAGAAGAGCCCGCATCGAAGCAGAGCCTCACCACTCAATACCAGCTCACGCATGATTATCTTGTCCCGTCGTTACGTGACTGGCTGACTCGCAAACAACGTGAGTCACGTACTGGTCGCGCAGAATTGAAGCTCGCCGAACGCACGGCGGCTTGGAACGCGCTGCGTGAGAACAAGCAACTTCCTACGCTTGGGGAATGGATCAACATCCGTACGTTGACAGATCGCAAGCGGTGGACCAACCCTGAGCGGATGTTGATGCAGCAGGCCAACGGCTTCCACCTAAGGCAGTTAACAACCGCCGTACTGTTGTCATTACTGTTGATTGTCGCCGGCTTATGGACTTTGGCGCGCGAGGCCAAGCTGCAGGAAGCGACCCGCATCGAAGGTCTCGTTGGCAGCCTAGTCACTGCTGAGCCAACCCAGTTGACAGACATTATCAGGGAACTGGATGCGAATCCTCAGGTGGCGGCGAGTTATCTATCGCCGCTCGTGTCGACCGCCGCTACCACGCTTGACGAAAAACGCGCTCAACTTCATGCGCGGCTGGCGTTGGTGTCGCGTGATGCAACGTTGTTAGAACCGCTGGTTGAGGAACTGCTCACGGGTAAAGTTACCTACGTCGCTCCGATTAGTCAGCAACTCCGTCCCGCGGCTGAGCAATTGACGGAGCGATTCGAAGTGTTATTGAGCGATGAGAAGATCGATGCACAGCGTCGATTTCGCGCCGCCTTAGCATTGGCCAATTATGTCCCCGAATCCAAGACAGCGTTGTGGACTGAACCAGCGACGAAGTTTATCGCCCAACAATTGGTCGCTTCCAATCCCGAGTTTCAACCGTTGCTGCGAGATTTGTTGCGACCGATTCAAGCTCGCTTGTTAACAGATATCGAGCGCATCTTTGTCGATCCCAAAGCCACAGATGTTGAACGACTAGGCACCGCCAATGCATTTGCAGATTATGCCAAGACCGATATCGAGAAATTGTCACACCTGCTCTCAATGGCTACTCCAGAACAGTTCGCCGTACTGTACCCGATCGTCGCAGTAGCGCGAGCTTCTTCTACCGTCGATGACCTCCGTCGGATTGCCGCGACCTTGCCGGCGGACGAATTGGGCTCCGCCGAACGCATCGTGTTTGGCCAACACAGAGCCAACGCGGCTGTGACGCTGCTGCGTTTGGGCGCGCGTGATCAGGTGTTGCCCGTCTTTGAAATGATCGATGACCCGGAGGCACTTACGCAGTTTGTGTTCCGCTGCCGCTCACGGGGTGTGCTTGTGGACGAGTTGTTGGAGTTGCTCGAAATGGTAAGGCAGCGCGTCAGCCTGAAGCCTATCGCGACTCATCAATCGCCCGCTGGCGCCACGGGGTTCGATAAGTCATACGCCCACTACGCTATCCTGCTGGCGATGGGGGAATATGCGCTCGACGAGGTTCCCCCACCCAGGCGTGAATCGCTGTTGAAAGAACTGGCTGACACTTACCGCAATGATCCTAGTTCGGGCGTACATGGTGCTGCGGGCTGGTTACTACGCAAATGGGGCCAAAGTGAAGTCGTACGAGAGGTCGATCACACCGCCATCCCTTACTCGACCGAGCGCGAGTGGTTCACACTGAGCATCACAGCCATGCCGACACCTGCATCCGAGGCGATCACGGAGCCCATAAGCCCCAAGAATTTCTATTATACATTTTGTGTATTTCCAGCTGGCGACTACCTCATCGGCTCCGTGCCGGACGAAGCGAATCGCGAAAAAAAGGACGAATCTAGGCACGAGGTCAAGCTAACGCGCCCCTTTGCACTACTGAATCGCGAGGTCACCATGGCTGAGTTAATCGCGTTTTCCCCAAAAGATTGGCTCCAGCACGCACAGTCCGATGTGCAACCCGAAGTTTCCGGCTTCGAAGTTTCCGGCTTCTCAGTCAATTGGTACGATGCGGTGGCGTATTGCCGTTGGCTCACTTTACAGGCTGGTATGGATGAAGGTCATCAAGCGTATGCGGATCCCACCAAGCTCGACAAGGCACAATACCCTCGCGAACTCGATCCTCGGAACAGTTGGGCACCACGCAATTGGCAGTTACAACAAACACAACCGGGATTTCGGTTGATGACAGAAGCGGAGTGGGAGGTTGCCAGTCGTGCCGGCTGCCGAACAACCTTTGCCCATGGTAGTGAAGAAGGCCTGATGAACCGATTTGCTTGGTTTGCTGATAACTGTGGCAACCACGTTCACCCGCCCTGCGAGTTGCGGCCGAGTATCAAGGGTTTGTTTGACATCCACGGCAACGTGGCGGAGTGGACGCACGATTGGTTTCTGAACACTGAAGGAACGACAGTGGATCCAGTCGGTGCCGATAACGGTTCGTACCGGGTGGTCCGGGGCGGCGGCTGGCGCCACATCCCTGCATATTGCCGGTCGTCAAGCCGAAGCCGGTACGATCCGTCGAATAGCAACGACTACTTTGGCATTCGCCTAGCCGTAAGTCTAGAAGTAGAGGGGCACGACGCGGCAACCGAAAAGTGATAGTCAAAGCCATCCAAGTTGCTGTTAGGGGTGGATTCGGTTTATGGAGTCACTTCGCTGAGGCACTTTACAAGTCTTGTCACTTCGGAACTGTAGTTGATGAGCTGGAAGTTTGATGGACGAATAAGCGATTTTGACGCACTGGTTGAAGTCAAATGTTGATGTGCAATGCGGGCGATGGCTAACGATCTGCGAAGTTGTTTTTCGGCTTCCGTTGATTCTCTGACTTGTTCGAATTGTTGCATAGCTGCTGCTTGAGCTTTCTTGACTTCCGCCTCCTTGGCAGCGAGAGTCTGCAGGACGATCAACTTTTGCCCTTCGAGTTGCGTGCGTCGAGCAGCGTCGAGCATCTTCCACCGAGCCAGCCGATCTTCATAGATTCGAATCTCTTCCCTAAAGTTCCGTAGAGCGCGTTCGTAATCTGCGAGTTCTGCTTGATAGCTGCGTTCGGCAATTGCATTAGCTTGCTCATCGGGAACTCGTTGCTTGGTAACCGGGTCGGTTCGATACGTGGTGCGTGGCCGGCTGGGTCTCGAACCACTTGGATCTTTAGGTTTGCGGGGTTTACCAGGCGTTTCTGTCTTAAGTTCCTGTGTGACTGAGACTAGTTGAACCGCTTGCTCACTTGCAACATTCCCAATCAAAACCCTTGCTTGCCGACGGTCATCGCCCAACGTCGAATTACGAATATTGACGGCCAAAGCCATATTCAGTAACTGCATGAATACCGCAATGTGCCCTAATCGAATGCCCATCAATCTACCTCGGGATTGGATGAATGCTCCTCACGCTCCACTATTCGTATCCTCTGTAGGTTATACCCTTTTGTAAGAAACGCCCGACACGAAGCTCTCCGGATTAATCCCAAATGCCGCTGGAGGCGGAGTTATGAACCCTATGGGATTGAATTGTCTCGTAGGGATACTGATTCAGCCCCGCAGATTCGACTAGAATCTTACCTGCAGTACCTATGTTTTCCGCCAGAGCGAGTCACCTCAGGGTTGGCGTTTCCGGCGCCGGAGTGTCCACCGACTTTGGATTTGTGGCAACCGATTATGAACGATTCTGATTCCTCCGTTACACGTTGGCTGAAACGCTTGGAAACAGGCGATTCGCTGGCAGCCGAGCGACTTTGGCAAATTTTCTTTGAACGCTTGGTCTATTTGGCTCACAGTCGGCTGCAAGCCCGTTATCGCAAGGCGATTGATGCAGAGGATATTGCCCTCAGTGCATTTCATAGTTTTTGTGTGGGTGTTGAGAAGAGAAAATTCCCGCTTTTGTCAGACCGAGCCGGATTGTGGCGTTTATTGGTTAGTATCGCGGTCCACAAACTCCTGCACGCAGTTCGCGACCAAAATCGGATTAAACGCGGAGGGCAGTTTCGCGAACTGCAAGGCTTGGATTCGTCCAGCAGCGGCTGGGACGTACTGAATCAAGTCGTAAGTCGCGAACCGACTCCTGAATTTGCGGCCGAAGTTGCGGAGCAATATGAGCACCTCATCCGATTGTTGGGCAACGAAGAGCTCAAGCAACTTGCCAGCTGGAAAATGGAAGGGTTTTCCAACGAAGAGATAGCCGCCAAGCTCGGCAAGTCGCCGCGGACAGTGGAACGCAAGCTCAACTTGATACGACAAACGTGGACTCACTCGTTAGTCGAGCCGGATTCTGAAAGCAACGAGCCGTAAAGAGGCTGTGCCAACCTTCGAGCGAGAATGTGACCATGCAAACAACTATTGGCATTACTCTACCTCGGTCGCTTCAAGAACTTTGCTCCAAGTCCCTCGGATGAGCCCCAATTTTCGTTCGATCGTCCGCGGTGCCACACCGACTTTCTGAGCGATCTCCTCGTTCGTGAACCCATCCAGCTTCAGCAGCACGACGCTGCGATGCACTTCGCTAAGTGCGGCCAAAAGACGCTCACATTCCTCTCCCATCAAGGCGGCCTCTTCGGGCGTGGGCAGATGGGACAGCACCTGGTCGAATCCGAATGGACTCGAAGCGCTCGGGCTAAGCTCCGTTTCGCACCGAACAGCTCCGCCACCACGTTTCTGACGTCGTTCCCGTGTGGCCGCGTCGCAGACCTTGCGCGCCGCAATCAGGGCTAACAGTGGCCAAAGGCTATTCCGATCTGCCAATCGCGGATAGCGTCCTTCGGCCGCTCCATGGCACAGACTATGGAAGGCCGACAAGGCTACATCCTCCTCGTCACCGCTACGATTTGGTAAATGCGAGAGCTTTCTTTTGGCAAATGCCGATAGACGCGCGAAGTACTCCTGCCACAGACGCTCAGCGGCATCTGAATCGCCAGCCTTTAATCCACTTATCCACACCGTGATTGGATTCGACTCAAGTCCCATCGTTTTTCCTAGGTGTTTTTCGCTCGGATTTGATTTATCGCCTTTAACTAGTAGGTATCGTTACTCCTTACCTATACGGGTTAATGCCCCAAACAGTCCCGAGCCCGACATTCTGCTTAGTTGCAAGCACCGTCAGAATGTTGTGCGCATTATCTCTAGCGATCTATAGCGTCACGCTCCTTTGCATTGGAAACACAATGGTCATGATTAGTTTTACTTTTTCTTGGGCACTTGCTTGGGTGCACCGTCTTTCTGAGCGTTTACGTTTTGATTGCTTACGTTTTGATTGCTTTGCTTCTTAGCCTTGCGACATTCATGGCACTCGACGGCAATTGCTGAGATGTTACCTTTGGCCTCTTCGTAATACCACTTCTGATCTTTGGCTTTCCAGATCTGTCGCTTCCCACACTTGCGACAGGTGAAGGGCCTGTCGATGTAGTAATCGGGTAGTATTCCATAGGTCCTGACGTGGTCAAGCTTCTCGTAGTCGACTTCAAGCGAGGTCGGATGATTCTTCTGCTGAAATGGACTGAGACTCAAGATTCTCTCCGCTTCGCGCAGCTCCTTTGGTGAAGGATCACGGCCAGTATCTTCGCGTTTCTTGCGTTTGTTCATACCTGTCACGATTTAATCTTCGGGTTTGTAATATCAGCCGGAACGCGCTAGCCTCCGGTTTTCGCCGCGGGAACCGGTGCTAGCGCACTGCGGTTAATCCTGATACTAAAGCTTGACGCTCGACTAGCCTCCTACAGCTAGTCGAGCTTCGTCAGAAAGTATGCGCGAGTGAATGTCAAAGATTATGCCAGAGAGAATGCCAGAGAGAATGCCAGAGAGAAATTCAGAATTCCAGTGAAGTTTGCGACCTGGGCTTAGTCCTTGAAGAGCAGCGGTGCCATCTGATAAAGGCAGCGTCTCCAAGATTGCCACTCATGAGCGGTGTCTTGCGATACATAGAAGTGAGCATTGATGCCAGCGGTCTTCAATCCCTCGGTCGCGGCTTTAGGGTCACCACCAAAACCGCGATTGCCACCCAGTTCTTTGCTGCCGTAGCCCACAAATACCAACTTGACCTTCTGCTTGAACTCGTCCATGTTTGAAATGCTCTCCGTGCTGATGCTCCCACCGCTGAACAAGCCAATCGCTGAGAATTTGTCCAAGTTAGCTGGTGCGATGGTTCTAGTTTGCATACCGCCCATGGACAAGCCAGCCATAGCTCGATGGGGTTGAGCGGCCAGCGTTCGAAAATTGGCGTCGACATAAGGGATTAGATCCTCCAGTAGCACACCTTTAAATTTGTCAAAGTTGAAGGCAGGACGCCCGCCACCACCGCCACGTGGGCCACCCAGTGGCACGTCGTTGGTCATGCCATAAGTCATCACAATGATAAACGGTTTCGCTTTACCATCAGCAATTAGGTTATCCATAATCAAATTCGCGTGCCCTTGAGCTCCCCAGCCGTTTTCATCTTCACCCCAACCATGCTGCAGGTACAACACTGGATAACGCGTTTCTAGATCCTTCTCATAGCCTGGTGGAGTGTAAACGAAGGCTTTGTGATGCGAGTCGGTAGTTTTTGAAAAGAACAGCACTTGACGCAGTTGTCCATGCGCGACATTCTTGACTGCATAAAAGTCTTGATCGGCGGCAGGCACTTCAATTCCGCTTCCCCAACGCATCGCACCAAAGAAATAGAGGCTATTCGGATCGGGGACTTCCGCACCATCAATCTTCAAGCTGTAGTAATGGAAGCCTTCGTCTAGTGGAGCCGTTATCCCGGTCCACACTCCGTCATCGCCTTTGGTCAAAGCGACTTTTCCCAAGCTGACCGAGACACTTTGCGCTTCCGGAGCTACCACGCGAAAGCGAGCTCGACGTTCGGAGTTGATTTGCGGATACTCTTTCCCCTTCTGATTAATGGACGACGGTTTCCAGTCATCAGCGGGGGCTGCTTCCTGAGCCTTTCCAACCGACAGTAAGGTTGCTACTACAAACGAGAGCAGGAAAATGCGTGATGTCATGGGAAATCCTTTCGAGAGAAGTGGTTGTGGCTCTTCTGGGAGCCTGTTGATTCCATCAGCGGCCGAAGCGGACTTCGTCCACTGCGACGAAACCGCCTGGCTGTGCTCCGCTGATTTCGACATAGGCGATACTCTCACCTGCGACAGACAATTCAAAAAACGGTACGTGTTCTTCAGGTGTCTTGCGAACGGGCACTTGTTCGAGCCCATTTTTGGCGATCCGCTTACCATCGGCGTCAAATGCCTCAACTAGCGCAGCACTGGTTGTCGAACCCCATAGAACCAGCTCTACTTTTTTCACAGGCTTCTCAAAAGTTGCCCGAAGCGGAATGGACTCATTCGCCATCGCATTCACGATTCCTTTACGGTTCGTGCCGATATGCGGGAAAAATGAAACGCGCCCCTTTGCCTTGCTCTTCTGGGGTTGGTGTGCGAGTTCGAACGTAACGCCTTGGTCTGCCCAAGTTGGAATAGGCTTGCCGATCATCGCGGATTCAAAATCAACGACGCGATCCTGTGCATTCGCAAATCCACTCACGGCAAGTCCAGCAAGGACAACAGTCACCAAGCAGCACCCAATGCAAGAACGATTTTGTCCAATCATGTTGATTCGAGACCTCGCATAGTGCCTGTCGAAGAAGCGAATTTGTCCTGCTCGATACCCATACGTTGCAGGATCGAAACGAATAGATTCGGAAGCGGATAGTTTTGCTGAGGGTCGAACACCAGGTGTTGACCATGTTTGAATCCACCACCGGCCAAGAGGATCGGCATGTTGGTCGTCGAATGCGCATTGGCATCGCCGAGGTTGGATCCGTACAGAATCATGCTACGATCCAGCAGTGATTCGTCTTCCTCTTTAACGCTTTTGAGGTCGGCAAAAAACTGATTCAGTAGTTTCATATGTTCCAAATCGATGATTCGTAACTGCGTCAGTTTCTCTTCGGACTTGCCGTGATGGGAAAGATTGTGATATCCGTCGCTGATTTTTTGTCCGGGGATTTCGACCACCGGTGTACCTACGCTGTTTAGCATCAGGGTCACTGCGCGGGTGGAGTCGGTTTGAAATGCCAATTTTACGGATTCGTACATCAACCGCACTTTGGACATATATTGCGCAGGGTTGGTCGGATCCGTTGGCGGTTCCACATCGACTTTGGGTTTGGCTTTGCTTTCCCATTGCCGAGCAGCGAGCAGGCGAGACTCCAAATCGCGGACACTGGAAAAATACTGTTCAAGGCGACCACGATCTTGATTATTGACGCGGCGTTCCAGGTCTTGGGTTTGATCCGCAATCGCGTCCAGGATGCTTCGGCCGGTATCCAGCTTTCTTACTTGCGCCTCAACTTCAGTCGCATTGCCCTGCAGAAAAAGCTGCTTGAAAAGCGCCGCTGCGCTCTCTTCAGGTGGAATAGCCACACCCGTTCCCGTCCAAGACAAACTTCGACTTCCTGAGTTCACCGCTAAAGTCAAGGACGGAAACCTCGTCTGGTTACCAACATGTTCCGAGATGTGTTGGTCAAGCGAAATTGAGTTTCGGAAGGAACTGCTGGCGGGATGCGGAGCTGCTGTCAAGAAGCTGATGTCGGATGGATGCCCACCGTCGACATTCGGATGCGAAACTCCGCTGAACACGGTAAAGTCTTGGCGATGCTCTTGGAGCAGCTTGAGATAGAGCGATGGTTCATAGTCGCGACCAACCCCCTTTGGGAAGAACTCTTCGGGTAGCAAACCGAGGTTGTTGCAAATACCAAGAAACCGCCTAGGTTTCTGAGTGCGTGGATTCACACCCTGAGCATTCGCTGTAGATCTAGTGACGGACTCAAGCCAAGGGAGAGCCAAAGCAACGCCGGCACCTTGCAAGAAGTTGCGTCGAGCGATCCGTGATTTTTTGAATTTGATCATCATTGACTTCATCACTTGCTGAGGAATATTTCGCTTTGAACAGTCGCGTGAATGATGCTGCGAACGCCCCAGCGTTTCGCTTCCGTGAGTTCCAGTATTTGCTCAATGGATGCACGATCCGAAAAGGATATCGGGGCTCCTGTCGCATAGATCGCCAGCTGACAAGCGATGTTACGAGCGATCGCTCTTTCATCCTCTAGTAGAATGCTCTTGAGATCGCGGACATTCTGAAAGCTCCTGCCATCGGCCAACGTGCCCGAGCTATCGACTGGCAAGCCGTAATGAAACGCAAAGGCCTGGCCGTTCATGCCGATGCCTTTTTCGGGTAATGAGTTTTCGGCTACTGCGCGATAGCGGTCACGGAAGCCTCCCATCACATCGAACGATTCAAGTGCGAGTCCGGGCGGATCAATTTTGGCGTGGCAAGCCGCGCAGCTCGGATCCGAACGATGCTTTTCCAATTGCTGACGAATGGTCACCGACCCTCGAATGTCTGGCTCAACGGCTGGCACTGACGGTGGCGGAGCGATACGCAGTCCAAGGATACGTTCGGTGATCCACGTTCCGCGGACCACGGGTGAAGTGGTGGTTCCGTTAGCGGTCACCTTTAAAACGGCCGCCTGAGTCATCAGCCCGCCACGCAGGCTGCCGTTGGGAAGTTTGACTTCACGCAACTTCGCACCCTGGATATCAGGTATGCCGTAGTGGTTTGCTAGTCTCTCGTTGAGGAAGGTGAAGTCAGAGTCGACAACGTTCTTGGCGGGTAGATCGTCCGCGATCAGTCTTGCAACGAACAGTCGTGTCTCTTCCACAGCAGACTGCTTCAGCGGCTCGTCCAATTCATAGTCGTTGTAGAGCGTAGTGGACGGCGAAGTGTCATCGATCTTGCGCAGGTCGAGCCAATAGTCGGTAAAGGCTTCGACGAATCGCCTTGACTTAGGATCGGCGAGCATTCGCTCAACTTGCTGATGCAGTACCTCTGCGTTGCGTAGTTTGCCTGCTTCAGCCAAGTGGCGAAGAACTCCGTCGGGTTCTGAGTTCCACAGAAACAGGCTGAGACGCGTGGCGAGCGCACGTTCGTCCAAAGGTCCGGGCTGCTCATCCAAGAAAACAAGTCCAGGCGAGGCGAGCACTGCTGTATATACTGACAACATCGCGTTTGCGAATCCAACACCTTGCGCATATTGCTGATCGTACAGTTTTAGAAAACGTTCAAAGTGGGGCTGTTGAACTTCGCGTTGGTAAGCTCGCTCCATGAACTTACGGAGTAACCGTTGAGCGTCTTCTCGTGGCGTTTCAGTTAGCACTTCGACACGAACATCAGTTACGCGGGGGCCACCAAATCCTCGGGCTGGACCATTTGGACCAGCTGGACCAGCACGGCGTTGAGCTGCACCGACAGTTCCCGCTGATGAAGGCGCTCCCGTCGGCGGTGGAGTTGGTTTTGTAGGGATCTGAATCGTCACTCCTTGCGTGGAATTCGGATCTACGCGCGCAAGTGGTAGGTCATCGAACAGTAGCGGATAACCCAATGCAGTGCTTTCATCATCCAGTGGGCCTTCGGCTTCCATCCATTGAATGGCATACCCTGGCATTCCCGACTCGGTCGCCAATGGGTTGATATACTGTTCATCGGTTCCATTGACCCGCGTGCGGAACAGTCGAAGTCCATCGGTCTGGACGACTTCGTTGGCAAGCAGAGTTGTTTCGAGTTCACATTCGGTGGGTTCAATTCCAAAGTCAAACTCACCAAGCGGTCGGCTCTTGCCGGAACTTAGGGCGTACACACCGATGGGTTCCGGACGACGCCCCGGCCAAACTTCATCGGCGTTGGGACGGTGCCACAAGGGCAGGTGATAGACAGGAGCTTTCTCGTCGCCAAAGCCTTCGTAAAACCAGCGTCCGATGCCTCCACCACTAACCCAAATGGAATATCCCTTGAAACGAAGCTTGTATCTTCCAGATGCAGGTGCACGGAATTGCCCCCAGCTGTAACCACCTGCATCGCTAAAGATGCTAGAGACTCGGCCAACCGCTTCTCGTTCGCGCGTTTCAGGTGACGATTTGGGGGCTTTGCCGCTACGCACATCGGGTTGTGCATGAGAATCTAAAACGGGAAAAGAAAGCCGGTCGGGTAACGTCCCATTTTCGCGAGGCCAGAAGTTCCCCACCAGTGACATTTCGTCTCGCGCATAATAGCGTTTGGCTGTCCTCTCTGGTCGTTCGAACTTCACCGTAATGGCTTGACGAAGTGCGTAGTCGGCCGCGCTCATGTAGCGGGAGATCTGCACATGCGAAACGTCCAGAGCTTCACCAGACTTGTTATAGCGATAGAGTTCACCATCTTCGGGAAGCGTGTCGCGAATCTGGAGCCATGGCACGTTCAGTAGGTCACGCAATGTGTTTTCATACTCATACCGATTTCGCCTTCGCTTCATCGATCGACCGTTGCGCTTGATTCTCTCCTTGTCGATCAGATTTAAGGTGCTTGAAAGTTCCAACAGAAACTTCTCATTGAATTCACTCGGCACCGCGGGCTCGGACTTGGGTGGCATTTCGCCATCATGAACACGCTCATACATTCGTACGAGCGTCGGAAGGTCGCTTGAAGTCCAAGTCACAGCGGTAATGTCCAGCGAGCCTTCCTTCGTGCTTTGATTATGGCACTCAGAGCAATGCGACTTCAAAAAATCGTCAACCATTGCTAGTGGTCGTAGACGGTCCGGTTGCTGCGCAGGAGCATGTCTGGCGGAACTTAGAAACAGCAGTAACAACAACGCTGTCAAGTCAAATGCAGCCGTTCTTCGTGGCTTGAGATCTAACATAACATTGTCGCCCTTTTTGTCGGATCCCATCAGCGTGTTAGACAACGTACGCTTTGAAAGCCGTGCAGCAAAACGCAGATTTTCAAATGACCTATCAACCGGCGGTTGGTTAACTGGCGTTAGCCCAAAAATCCGATTTAGCCGAGTCCTATCAGCCGGAACGCGTTAGCGTCCGGTTTTCGACACAACCGGGGCTAGCGCTCACCGGCTAATCAGATCCGCTACTTCACTCTTTTGGCAACAAAGTCTTCGGTAGCAAAGTCACCGACTTTACGAGTCAACTTCATCTCGTCGCCATCTAAATCGCCGCTGTAGGTGATCAGGAGATCCGTATCGTTGAACCTCAGTTTCTCTTCGAAGGCAACTTTCTTGCCGTCGAGCTTGACATTGGCCAGCTCACTTGAGAAGTCCTTACCATCCAGCTTCATGGCGGCGCTGCCCAACAACATGTTGTCTTTGTTTTCGATCGTGTAGACATATTCCTGTTTACCGATTTGAGTATCGATAGTCGCTGTCCACTTGCCCGCCAGCATGTTTGAACTAGTGGATGTTACCGGTTTTTCGGTTGCAGTCACCGTGCGGACGGGCTTCTTATCCTGAAAAACGCTTTGGCTAAACCAATACAAGCTGCTGCTCCAATGAGCTGGGTCGTGTCCGTGACCGTCTACGTGCCAAACATGCTCGATGTCGTTCTTCTTCAAGAACTGATGAACGTTTTGGCTGATCCTGATCAGTCCATCTTTGTTTCCACAAGAGATCCAGAGCAGCTTTAGTTTTGATTTGGCGTTTTCAACATTCGGAATCAGCTGATCGGCGGGCTTGGTATTCGGTGCTGCGGAGAATGGACCTACCCATGCAAACTTGTCGAGGTTACCGAGGCCAAAGTTAAATGATTGACCGCCTCCCATGGACAGACCGGCAATGGCACGTTTCTCGCGGTTGTTATCGACCGAGTACTTGGCTTCAATGGCCGGAATCAAGTCATCGATCAAATCACGTTCAAAAGTCGCGAAGGCTGGAGCGCTTGCCATGACATTCCCTTCCGCTCGATCGTTCTTCTGGGCTCGGCCGTTGGGCATGACCACGATCATCGGTACCGCTTTGCCGTCAGCGATTAGGTTATCGAAAAGCGCATCAGGGCTTGCAAAACGAACCCACTCGGTTTCATCGCCGCCAATCCCATGCAAGAGATAGAGCACTGGATACTTCTTGTCTGCTGTGTAGCCAGGCGGGGTGTAGACGTTGGCTTTACGGGTCGTGCCGACAGTCTTGGATTCGTACTCGATCAGTTCCAACTTGCCGTGTGGTATGCCCTCACGAGCGGTTTTGAATCCTTCGGGCGGGGCGTCATAAAAGGCAACGTCATCGGGGCCAAGCTCAATTGGTCCGCCAAATCCACCAGGGCGTCGAGGACGCTCTGGATTGTCTTGAGCGAAAATTGGTTGTGCCGTTAAGCACAGTATGGCTAGGATCCCGAACAATTTTCTAGATGAGCGTTTCATTGTGTTGCCTTTTGAAAATAGAGAAGAGAAGACATTGCGCTAATCCAGTTAAGTAACAGCCTGCAGAAAAAGTCGATTTGTGGATGTGCTGGATCCCTAGTAACCCGAAGCGTTAGTGACGGGCCTTTCACTTTCCCTCGCTAGCGCCTTTCATAACCCGCAGCGTTAGCGAGGGACAACTCGGTGCCTCGCTAACGCTGCGGGTTGCGAAAGCCCAAAACACGCAACATCAAAACGAATACTTCGGGTTACTTTTTCAGCAGCCTGCTAATGCCCATCCGCCGTGGATGACTCGACGGTAATCGCGAATACCAATGGGAATGAGAAGTCCTCACCTTTAACAAACTCGATACTCTTCAGCGGTTTTTTGTTGGTTAACGCGAGTTTCAAGTAACGGATCTGTTTTCCGTTAGCATCGATGGCAAACTTGGATTCGGGAACATCGACTTTCTCGCGATAAGTTGCGAGTTGCTTGCCATTGACTAGCTCGTGGTCTTCTTTCGTACCATCTTCAAAATGGCAGCGAACAATTAGACTTGCGATGCCGTTGGTATTCGGCGGACCGAACGCGGCCACCGCAGCAAGTAAGTGGATCGACGATACATCGCCTGAGCAAGCGAGACTGGTCGTTGACGGCAAGGTTACGGGTCCGCGTCCTGGCCCGCGACCTCCTGTACCTTGCAAGGCGATGATGTTGGCAACTCGCCCTTCTTGAGGATCTTGAATTTCGAAAGGCACTCCTTCAACTTCGAAAGTGCCGTACTTGGCGAACTCAAACTTATCGCCCGCCGCACCTCTAAATCCAGGTAACCCCTTCGCACCACTCAAGGTCGCGGCAGTCGATAACGTCAATGGAGTGAAGCGTCCCCGATGATTTAGGAAAGTCAGCAGGTCCGCCATTTCCTGCTTGCTGATCGAAGCTTCAAACCCTTCGGGCATCAGCGACTTTGCGGACGCATTCATTTCTTCGATGTCCGCACGCAGAACAAGCTCTTCTTTACCTTGAGTATTGATGATGCGAATTGAATTGGCCGATTCCCCAGCCAGCATTCCGTTGATGACTTTGCCATCGGCGGTGAGAACGTGATAAGTCCTAAAGTTACTTTCAACGCTTCGCGATGGGTCGAGCACGTTCATGAGAATCTCGTGCTTAGGATGCACGGCCATGCCGGTGAGATTCGGCCCAATCGCAACACCAAGTTCACCGTGTTTGTGGCACTGTGCACAGTGTTTTTTATACATAGCGA
Source organism: Pirellulaceae bacterium (assembly GCA_033761895.1). Lineage (GTDB taxonomy): Bacteria > Planctomycetota > Planctomycetia > Pirellulales > Pirellulaceae > Aureliella. Next base: position 39,604 of record JANRMD010000522.1, read on the forward strand.
GCCCATTCTCCAGGTTGCCCTTCGACTCCGTAACCGGCGTCCACTCATCAACCAGTGCTTGACGATTAGTAGCGACCATGGCACCACGAGCACTCATTAACTCTTTTGCGCGGCGTGCAATCTCGCGATCAGGATGATTGAGAATGGCCTGGCGTTGGTCGAGCTGGAGATCGGAGAAGTCGATCTGCCCTTTCTCAATTGCGTCAAGCAGCGATGTCGTCGTTTCGGCTCGATTGAGCAACAAACGCAACACACTACTTGCGAGGCTCGGGCCAAGCTTACGGCGGGCTGCGAGCAATTGGTTGGCCAATCCCTCAACACGAGCGGCCTGCAGTGCGTCCATGGCTTTGCTGCCAATATCAGGCGGCAATTGAGGCGTGAAGAATTTCTCAGCTGCGTCAAGAATGCGAACACTGGTGGGAGACAAACGGATGGCTTGCTCCCATGCACTGAGACGCTTCTCGGCCTCGGCAGAATTATTAAGAGCCACATCGAATAGGCTGCCTTGGATCGCTGCAACGCTTTGATCGAGATCGCGAATGGCCCAATTATTGGCAACCGACAAGATGGCCGCTTTGCATTCGATACTTGTCGAGTCAGCCAAGAAGCGGGTACGGAACTTTTGCTGTGCCTCGTCGGCCAGCGTCAGCTTTAGGTCCTTGGGCCAACCTCGAGCCAGCCCCTCCCAAGCGGAGACAGTTAGTTTTGAGTTTGGATCGAGATCCAACAGCTGCGCAATCTTCTCAGCATTGGGACTCGAGCGTGCAATGTGCTCTGCCAACACCGATACGCGCGAAGAAACGTTGGGGCTGCTTGGAGTCTCTCCGCTGTTCACTAATGCGACAAGTATCGGAATCGGGTTGGTCGCTGCTGCAGAGGTCCAAGCATCCAGCAAAATTTCGTCGTTTGCTATAGAACGTTGGCCCAACATCAGATCGGACAGGAGCTTACTTGGTGGAGACTGCTGGTTGTTTCCCTCGGCGATCCGCAGCATCACGCTCAGTTGTACGCGAGGATCGGCGTCGTGTTGCAGATTCATGTCGAGCACTTGATTAAGTTGCGTTGGATCACAGCAAGCTACAGCGGCGTTGCGAACAGGGCTAGATGGATGCCTGAATCCACGAGCACAGGCATCTCGAAGTGCCTTCGCAGCGGCTTCACTGCCCGACTGGGCGAGACCTGACAACGTCCAGATCGCGTGCATCGCACAGGGCGTAAGTCCGATCTCATCCATTTCCTGGTTGTCAACGAGCGCGACCAGCGCAGTCAATGTCGTGCTATCAGCAACCGCTTTTTCAACCAGAAGTCGCTGGGCGGTTCGGCGCCAGAAGAAGTTCTTGTCTTTCAGTGCTTCGACTAGATCCGTGGACGTGGCTTTGGATAAATCGCGTGAGCGCGAAGCAGCTTTGTCACCTTCGCTAGTTTGGTACAGCAGCCGATAAATGCGTGCAAAGCGTTTGTCGCGAAGCTCGCTTTCGTAGGCGGCTCCTTTACCGGTCTTGAATCCATTGGGCGTTGGGTTGTGTTGGATAATGTAGTTGTACCAATCGAGAACCCACACGTTTCCATCGGGACCGACTTCGGACATGATGGGCGCCGCCCAGTCATCGATACTGGCGACGGTATTGAAAGTGTTGTTGCTTTTGTAACCTGCGCCGTCCTTGTAAAGGATGAAGCTACCTACAAGGTGCCCGGTGGGTTCGCAGACCATTTGAATCCGATTCCACCATGAACTTGGATAGTTTCGGGCTGTATAGATTGCAGAACCTGCAGCTGCTGTGTAGCCGCCGTGCACATCGACTTGGCGGATTTTGTCATCGAGCGCTTTGAACTTTGCATCGGGTGAGATCTTCTCCAGTGTTTTGGGAGACCAGCCCGCAACGCGATCGTAGTAGCGATTGGGAATTGGCATATGGACGCTCGGACAATTGTTCGCGGTCGAGCCAAAAACATAGCCTTCTTCGCTAAAGCCGAGCCCCCAAGTGTTGTTGTTGGTGGCGCGCATAAACTCAAGTGCCTCGACGCGGATTGTATGCTGATTGAACTTATCGGATGCTTCCTTGGAAGCGGCCTTTGTTGTCTTATCGATCGCGAAGGCGGGGGCTGTCGCATCCGCAGCACCACTCTTCACTTTGAAACGCCAAAATCCTTGCCGGAAACTCATCTGTTTTTCGCCATTGATAACTGGCGTCGAATTGTTGTAGCCTTGCATCCCCCATATCCAGTTATCTGGGCCATACTGAAAATTGCCGACGCCACCGTGCGTATCGCCCATTGCCCAACCTGTGATCAAGACTTGACGGAAATCAGCAGAATCATCGCCGTCGGTGTCTTTCAGGTAAATGGTAGATTGTCCATCTTGAACGATCACGCCGCCGCGATAGCAGACCAAGGTCGATGGAATACTCAAATACTCAGCAAACACGGTGAATTTATCGGCTTGCCCATCATTGTCGGTGTCTTCGCAGATCTTGATGCGGTCGCGACCTTGGCCGGCAGCTTGAAGCTCATTGGGGTAGTCGATCGTTTCACAGATCCACAGCCGACCGCGTTCGTCCCAATTCATAGCGATCGGCTTGCCCTTTAACCCGGCAAGCTGACTGTGGCTGCGCATGTCTTCGGGCCAGTTGTCATTCGACTCCTTGGCCCACAGCGACATGCCAAAGCTCTGTGGAACTGAGTAGCCCTTAATCGATACTTCTGCAGGTAATGGATTCTGCATTTCGGTTAATGGCGCGCCCTGAGTACCCCACTGCTGTCCGGGCGTGTAGTTGGGGATCTTGGCACCTACATCGACGAACGTAAAGACTTTATCGTCGATAGTCGGCTTCATCATTTCAGGATTGTTGAACTCGCGATTCGCTTGCGACACCGCCTTCGGTTCTGAATTTGTTTTCGAGTTGTCTTGAGTGCTGTCTTCAGCAACCGTATTACAAGCGATCATGCAAATCATCGCGACCAGCGAAGCAACAGATGAGAGTAGTCGAGTTATGTATATCACGATTGAAATTCCTGGTGTTAACTTGCTGGGTGAAAGCTCAGGCTTCATTTGTTTGGGGTTCGTGGAGACTGCACAGGCGGTCTCCGTCCAGCGTCTCGGCAAGTAGCCTTAAAAGCCTGATCAACTCCGCCGCGTTTTCAGGCTCAACTGCATCAATCATCTTCTTACGAATAGACTCGCCAGCGTTCCAAAGTTGTCGGAACTTGCGCTTACCCGCTGCTGTCAGCGAGACGACCCGGGCTCGCGAGTCGCTGGGGTGCACTTCCCGTTCGACCAGTCCTTGTTTCTCAAGCAGCACCAACATGGCCCGCACAGTACTCGGATCGGAGGACATGCGTCGTGCAAGATCTCGTTGGGTGAGTGCGTCACCGCGGGAGAGCGTTGCCAGGAGCACAAATTGATCTGCGGTTACTCCATGCTTCGCAAAACGCGCATCCGACTGCCGATGCATCGCCAGGTAAGCGGCTCGCAGAGCCATCGGGAGTTCGCTGTTGTCGTTCATCTGTTTTCCCTGAAGCCAATTCATGCGTGTACGCACGATCAACGGGAAGCTTAACTTATTCGAATTCCGAATGCAACTACCCGCCGCATTAAGGACCTGCTTGGGTGCCCAGAACGCCCTAGCCGCTCGAGGTTTGGTCGATCCAATGAGGTAGCGGAAGCCGTCAAGGGCTTGTTGATCATTGGGTAGCGGAAGCCGTCAAGGTTTTCGAGGGCCCTGGTAGCCGCCGCTGCCAAGCGGTGGTTAGTCACCCTGCATCGTGTCCACCGTCTGGCGACGGTGGCTACTCGAAATGCTTGACGCATTCCGCTACGTGGGATCCGAAATGCTTGAAGGCTTTCGAGAGCGACCGCAGGCTCCCGAAATGCTTGAGGGCTCGTTGATTATTGCGAGACGGGCAGTGTGAGCCGACGGCGCTAGCCGCGGGTGAACGAAGGAGCAGTTATTCATCGCCGAATAACCCTTCCAATGCAGAATAGCTTCCAGCTCAACTTGCATTGGTATGAGTCAAGTCCATGGACGCACCAAACTTCGAGACCCGCGGCTAGCGCCGACGGCTCACAAACTAAACAGGCCGCTAGCGCCGACGGCTCACTAAATCAACAAGCCGTCAAGGCTTTCGAGGGCCACCGCAATTCTCTCGAAATGCTTGACGCATTCCGCTACCCAAAAGTTCAAGCTGGACAAAGCGAATGTGGTCAACCATTGTGGTCAACCATCAGTTGTTGAACTTAGGCTTCACTAATCGCCTCTTCTCGGTTCGATCAATCTGGACAACTACGCCATCTTGAACGATGACATGCAGCGACCCAAAACGAAGCCCACGCAGCGCGTTCTGAATCTCTTGAGCCTCACGTTTCCGACGAGCTTCATCCGTTGATTCATCAGTTTGGGGTTCGCGGTTGTCCATCATCATTCTCCAATGGGTCGCGTGGTACCAGCGACCGTGCACGTTCACTAGATTTCATACTCAGGCACGAAGACTCTGGCGCGTCGCGCCGTCACATAAACCAACTCACCTGCTTGAAGATTCAATTCTTGAAATCGCTCATATGGCAAGTCGACAAGAACTTCCGCCCCATCGACACAGGTCAGTGCAATCTTGGCTGACGATCCGGCGGGATTGATCCTGGCCACATGAGCTTTCAAACTAGCGTCACTAACTCGCGTGCGTTCGATCTCCAACTCATGAGGACGCACATAGACCTTGGCTGGCCCCGATACGTATCCATTGGTGTCGGCTACTGCAACAGGCATGCCATCCAACAACGCCTGTCCGCCTTCAACGCGGCCGCGGAACACATTCACGTTACCAAGAAAGTCCATCACAAATTCGGAAGCTGGATTATGGAAAACTTCAGCCGGTGATGCTGCCTGTTCAATTTTGGCTTGATTCATGACCACTACACGGTCGGCAACTTCAAGCGCTTCCTCTTGATCGTGCGTAACCAAGATTGTTGTCATGTTTAGTTCATCATGCAGGCGCCGCAGCCAAGTTCGCAAACCTTGACGTACTTTTGCATCAAGCGCACCGAAGGGTTCATCCAGCAGCAACACGCGAGGTTCGATAGCGAGCGCCCGAGCTAGCGCGACCCGCTGCCGTTGACCGCCTGACAACTGAGAAGGAAATCGATTTCCAAACGCTTCGAGCTGGATTAGCTTGAGCAGCTCCGTTACTCGCTCACGAATGACCTTTTCGCTTGGTCGTTGCTTGCGAGGCCGCACTCTCAGCCCAAACGCAATATTCTCAAACACACTCATGTGACGGAACAACGCATAGTGTTGAAACACAAAACCCACTTGCCGTTCCCCCACGGCGCGTTGAGCCACGTTTTCGCCCTGAAAATAGACTTTTCCTCTTCCATCGTCGTCGGCAATCTCAAGACCTGCAATGATGCGCAGTAGAGTCGTCTTGCCTGAGCCTGAAGGGCCCAACAAAGTCACCAGTTCACCGTCGTCAACCTTCAAGCTCACATCGCGCAGCGCCGTGTAAGAACCAAACGTTTTGGTGATATTGCAAACTTCGATACTCATGGAACTCTACCGTTGTCGGTTGGAGGAAAATGTTCTGTTTTATTCACATTGGGTCTAGGGTTTATTTGCCGCAGCGAGTGTCTAGTTGTCGCTGGTAGCGGAATGCGTCAAGCATTTCGAGAGTCCTGCGGTAGCTCCCGAAAGCCTTGACGGCTTCCGCTACCCAATAATCGACAGTCCCTCAAGCATTTCGAATTTTGGTGAGCGATGGCCACTAAGCCAACGACTCGAGCGACTCTTGCTTAAGCTTCCACTCCAAGAATGACTTGAGCACCAGCGTCACCAATCCGAGTAATGCAAGCAGTGAAGCCATCGCGAAGGCAGCGATCACGTTGTATTCGTTGTAAAGAATCTCAATATGCAGTGGCAGTGTATTGGTCTTGCCGCGAATATGGCCTGACACCACCGACACCGCACCAAATTCGCCCATAGCCCGAGCGTTGCATAGGATCACACCGTACAGCAACGCCCACTTGATGTTCGGTATCGTGACTCGCCAAAAGGTTTGCCATCCGTTCGCACCCAACGAAATAGCCGCCTGCTCTTCATCGCTACCCTGCTCCTGCATCAGCGGTATCAATTCACGTGCCACAAACGGGAAGGTCACAAAGATCGTTGCCAGCACGATGCCAGGCGTCGCAAAAATGATCTGCATGTCATGGGCTTTCAGCCACGGTCCCAACCAACCTTGCAAGCCAAACATCAGTACATAGATCAGGCCTGAGATGATCGGTGAAACTGCGAAAGGTAAATCAATCAGCGTCAGCAGAACGCTTTTACCCTTGAATTCAAACTTGGCGATGGCCCAAGCTGCCGCAACTCCGAAGACCAGATTGAGCGGTAGTGAAATTCCGGTCGCAATCAAAGTCAATCGTATCGCTTGCCATGCAGCCCGATCTTGAAAGCCCTTCATGTACGCGCCAACGCCACCACGAAAGGCTTCAAAGAACACAACCGCCAGCGGCATGAGCAAGAACACCGTCACAAAGCCGACAGCGGTTCCTATCAGCAGCACTTGCAGCCACATTGGATCGCGGGCTTTGGTTTTCTTGGTTGATGACATCCTGAAGCTGCTCTAATTTTGTAGGTAAATGATTTGAATTTCCGCTTTCGTGTTCGTACTCGCACTCAGTGAAACGGTACTCGTACTCGACGGGCGGAAGCGATCGAGTTTGAGTATGAGTACGTCCTGCTTACACACTCCGATACGCCCGACCAACCCACCACTGCAAACAATTGATCGCCAACAAAATCACAAACGAAGCCAACAACATCACCACGGCAATTGCAGTTGCCCCCGCATAGTCATACTGCTCCAACTTGGTAATGATCAGCAACGAAGTGATTTCTGTTTTCATCGGCATATTGCCTGAGATAAAAACAACGGAACCGTATTCACCCAGGGCTCGTGCAAAGGCCAATGCAAAACCTGTTAACAGAGCGGGTAGAATCGTCGGCAAAATCACTCGGAAGAATGTTTGCCCTCGAGTTGCGCCCAGACTCGCGGCCGCTTCTTCGATCTCTGCATCCAGTTCTTCCAAGGCGGGTTGCAACGTTCGGACTACAAAAGGCAATCCGATAAACGTCATTGCAATAACCACACCCAGTGGCGAAAAGGCTGCTTTGATGCCCAGCGGCTCGAGATACTGACCTAACCAACCGTTCTTGGCGCAGATGGCCGTTAGTGCAATTCCCGACACCGCAGTCGGCAGTGCAAATGGCAAATCAACCAGCGCGTCCATGATCTTTCGACCTGGAAAGTGGTATCGCACCAAGCACCAAGCAACCACAAAGCCAAAGAACACGTTGATGATTGCGCCAATCAGCGAGGCACCAAAGGTCAATCGATAGGAAGCCATTACGCGTGGCTCCGTCACCGAATGCCAAAACGTCTCCATGGGTTGCGAAGCTGCTCGTAGAAACAGCGCTGACAATGGAATCAAAACCACTAGGCTCAAGTACAACACCGTATAGCCCAGCGTTAAGCTGAAGCCAGGAACAATGCTGTGTTGCTTAAAATTCAATCGCATTTATGCACCCGTTTGTTTGCCTGCGACTCGCCGAGAAGCGTAAGTAATTCACGCACCAATTCACTTGCGTCGTTCGCATGCATCACTTGGCGGGTTGATAAATCTTGTCGAACACGCCGCCGTCATCAAAGTGCTCGGCTTGCGTCTTACGCCAGCTACCAAATACTTCCGCAATCGTAAACAGCTCGACCTTGGCAAACGCGGAGCGCTGTTCTGCCGGGATTGCATCTTCAATCGCTGGCCGGAAGAAGTGCTTGGCCGCCAGTTCTTGCCCCTTGGGCGAATAGAGGTGCTCGAGGTACGCTTTGGCGACCTCTTCAGTACCATGCTTCTTGGCAACTTCAGTAACTACAGTAACCGGTGGTTCAGCCAAGATGCTGACCGAAGGAACCACTATCTCAACTTGTTCTCCGCCCCCATCTTTGATTGCCAAGAATGCTTCATTCTCCCAAGCGAGTAATACATCGCCGATGCCACGTTGGATGAACGTGTTTGTCGCGCCACGCGCACCAGAATCAAGTACCGGAACACGCTTAAAGAGTTCAGCAACAAACTCGCTGGCCTTTGCTTGAGCCGCTTGGACTTCGGCGGACGACTCTTTCAACTTTGCAAAATCACCCAACTCACGCTTCAGAGCAAATCCCCATGCGGCCAGGTAGTTCCAACGTGCGCCGCCACTCGTCTTGGGATTGGGCGTAATGATCGCCACGTCCCGCTTCAGCAAATCCCCCCAGTCCTTGATTCCCTTCGGATTTCCTTTGCGGACCAAGAAAACAATCGTCGATGTGTAAGGTGAACTGTTGTGTGGCAGGCCACTTTGCCAGTCCACAGGCAGTAACTTGGATTTGTCCGCGATCGCATCAATGTCATACGCCAAAGCTAGAGTCACAATGTCCGCTTCCAGCCCATCGATCACAGCTCGGGCTTGCTTGCCCGAACCGCCGTGCGACTGGTCGATCACAACGTCTTGCCCCGCTTTTTCCTTCCAGTAACTTGCGAAGGATTCATTGAATTCTTGGTAGAACTCGCGCGTCGGATCGTAAGACACATTCATCAAAGTAATCGGCTTCAGTGCGGCGTCTGAGCCGGATGGCGTCTTACTGCAGCCGGTAAACTGAATACAGGCAAAGGCCAAAAGCAAACCGTAACGAACAAACCGAGGCATATTGGAAACTTTGTGTTTTCATAGGTAGTTGAATGCGGCATTTCAGCCGAAAGGACCTGCGGTTCCCTAAAGGCAAACGCTATGCCAATCACTGGCACCCAATTTGCGTTGCGTGAATGCCGAGAAAATTCCGCGAAAAATCGCGGGCAAATCAGCTGGCCATCAAATATGATGGTTCGCAACCGTCAAATACGCTGGGCATCCGTCTTATTTGACGGGTGCTAGAAGCTGGTCGAAGTTACCCGGTGAGGCTCGGGGAAATGGCCCCTAGTGCGCTGTCCAGATTAGATTTTTGGGGTTAGGCACATTAACCGATGTGCGTTAGCACCGGTTTCCGCAATGTGAAAACCGCGGCTAACGCCGTGCGGTTAATAGCACTTGAGTGCACTCAACCCATAAATCTAATGTGGACGAAGCACTAGGAGCGTTGCTCAAACGGATTGGAAAAACCAAATGGAAAACATACGCGAACAACTGCTCGAGATCTGGCGCGAAGCCTGCCGGCACATAGACATCAGCGAGTCGAGCGAAACGATTGCCGAAATGCTAGCACAGCGAATGCCACTTTCGCTGCTGCTCGTGCTGCGTTTCCAATCCGACCGCAAGAGTATTGAAACGGTTGCTATCGGGGCGCCCAACCGTACAGGAACCGGTACGCTCACCATGACTTCAGCTCCGCTGCCGCCGGCCCAATGGAAACGTATGGTCGCTTGGGCGCGAGCGGGACAGGTCACTCGATTCCATCGCAGCGAACCGGGGCAGGCGAGTCCCCAAAGGGCGGAAACCAACGATGCACTGTTCATGGAAGTCGTTCCGGCAGGCGTCACCGGCGATATGCTGATTGGCCCGCTAGAGAACAGTGAAGGTCCAGCCGGAGTGATCATACTGAGCGCTGCGTCTGGCCGAGACTTCGAAACCTCGCATCTCGATTTTGCGCAGCAGCTGCTAGAACCTTTTAGTGCTGCTCTGGAAAACGATCGACGCTTGCACGAACTCAATGCCCTGCGCGAAGCGGCCGAAGCCGATCGCCGCTCACTGCTCTCACGCCTCGGCCGACAAGAAGTCAACGAAGAAGTGGTTGGTGCGCAGACTGGATTGAAGCACGTCATCGATCGTGTCGAGCTCGTTGCGAAGTCCGATGTGCCTGTACTGATCCTCGGTGAAACCGGAACCGGCAAAGAAGTTGTCTCGCGGGCCATACATACCCGTTCCAAACGTGGCAACGGGCCATTCATCCGAGTCAACTGCGGTGCGATCCCCGCGGAACTGATCGATTCACAGTTGTTTGGCCACGAAAAAGGAAGCTTCACGGGCGCTGCCGAACAACATCAAGGCTGGTTTGAACGCGCCGATGGCGGCACATTATTTTTAGATGAGATCGGCGAGTTGCCACTGGCCGCTCAAGTCCGACTGCTGCGCGTTCTGCAAGACCATCAAGTGGAACGTGTCGGCGGTCGTCAACCTATCCACGTCGATGTGCGGATCGTGGCGGCCACGCATCGCGATTTGGCAGCCATGGTCAAGCAACGTAGCTTTCGCGAAGACCTATGGTATCGGATCAACGTCTTTCCGATCCTGCTGCCCAGACTGCGCGAACGCATCGAAGATATTCCTGCACTCGTACGTCACTTTTCGCAACGGGCGGCCATCCGCTTTGGCTTGCCTCCAGTTGAAGCCTCGCCAGCCGATTTGCGACTGCTGTCCAGTTACTCGTGGCCCGGCAACATTCGTGAACTCGGTGCCGTCATCGATCGCGCAGCCATTCTTGGTAACGGCAAAACGCTGGAAGTCGCCACATCGTTGGGCCTCAGCCAGCCCCTGCCCGACACTCAGCCCAGTGACGAACCGACCTTTTACGAAGTGATCCCTGAATCGCCCGCTCCGCGAGCACGCTCGGAAAAAGTCAACAATTCTCCCGTCGCGATCGCTTCGCTCGATGTTGCCATGCGAGAACACATCGAACGCGCTTTGGCAGCAAGTGGAGGTCAAATAGAAGGTCGCTCCGGAACCGCAGCCCTACTTGGCATTAACCCCCACACCCTCCGCGCTCGCATGAGAAAACTAAAAATCGACTGGTCAACCTTTCGCCAGGAGTGAGCTCTAAAGTTCGAATTCACTAGCTTCTAGCTTCGAGCTTCTTCTCTACTCCCCGAGCGTTTCTCCGCCGCTGCGAGTGGCCATGGCCTTATAGACGGCTTCGTCAATCGTCTGTGGCAGCCATTGGACGGAGCAGTCGGCGCGCATAAAGTTCGCGCCACCTGTGTGATAACTGCGGAAATCTTCAAAGTGCCCGACAGGGCTATTGGGGGTGTGGTCAGCCACTCCAACGATGCGTGCGTTGGCTTCCGCAGCTTCAGGAATGTTCCCTTGCCACAAACTGCCTCCCAACTGTCCACTCCGCTCACCAACCATCAGCGTATTGCTCAATCCGTCTGTAACATCGCGAAATTTGGTCTTGCTGTTGCCATAGAACATACCATCACCACGGTACGGTGAATCTTCCAATTCAAACGTACCAAACATGCCGATGTAGTTGCTCTTGGAAACGCGGAATAGTTTGGCGCCGTCATCTACAGAGTGCAGCTCAACGGGGCTTTCTTCACCAATCTCAAAGATGTTTTCAAATGGGTCGGTTGGACAACTAAAGGTTGCGACGACTGTCTCCCTAACATCCTTATGGACCGCGTCTTCGATGACGATGCGCCAATCGATCCTGTTTGCCAGATTGTTGCCTTCCATAAATGGCAACAAAGCTGCAGACCAGCCCCAGCCTGGTTCGCCACTGACACCATTCGAGACCCAACCTGAAGGAAGTCGCTTGTAGGCGGATTCATAATTGTGCGTCGCCAGTCCAAGTTGTCGGACATTGTTGGTGCACTGAATTCGCCGAGCCGCCTCACGTGCCGCTTGAACCGCAGGCAACAACAGGCCAACTAGGATCCCAATAATGGCGATCACCACCAACAACTCAACCAAGGTGAACGCGTTTCGCTTCGATAAACTCATGACCATACCCAGAAATGAATAGCTTCAACTGTTCGAAAGATCTTCGCGTTTTCGAGTACTCAATCTGAGTTCAGCACGATACTGGTTCAGAAAAACAGATTCGAGGTTGGCGAAAGAAAAGGACCGCTTGTGCAACGCATGTGTTGCAACTAGGCAGCGGGCGGTCCGCGTGGCGCATGCGAACTTTGCGCGTTCTGAAGATGGTGCTTCGCGGGCGTGACAACCAACGGCGAAACCGCAGGGTAGGACTGAACATGGAGCGCGTTGCTGGTCGATTGGGATACTTGCGACAGCTGGTAGCAAGCCGCGCAATCGTCGACGTCAGTCGCAGACAAGCCTACATCACCGTCAGCCGACTTGAACTCAATTGTCGGCTCACAATGGTGCGAGCAACTGCAGCTATTCGCAGTCGCCATTCCCTCGCTAAGCTGCGGCGCGGCGTCGTGGCACGTAAAGTGATGTGCGACCAGCGGCAGGTTCCCCACGCTGGCCAAAGCCAGTATGAAAAGCACCGTAATTTGCCGAAACGTCGCCATCAATACATCACTTGTGTAGGAGCAATTTGCGTTCAGTCAATAATCGCAGCCAACACAAGCAAAGTCAATGCTATAGATGCTAAGGTGTGAGGAATAAGGTCCTCTGTACTCTAACTTCTAGCCTCTAGCCAACCGTTCCCGGGTCAGTTGATCGAGCAGATTCTCGAGTTCATGGTCCTTTTGGGAATTCGTGCTGCTTTCGACTGCTGGACAAGCCAACTCAACCGGTACAGCAGCAGGCGGTACCGGTGACGGCGAGAAGCTATCTTCACCGGAGGCTTTCATATCGCCACCTTGAGCCAAGCGTTGTCGATTCAGCCAATTGACGATGATCAAGATGTCCAATGGCGAAATAATCCCGTCACCGTTGACGTCAATCCACGCTTCCCTTTCACCGCTGCCGCCCTTGGGGGGAATGCCTCGAATCGGTCCCGAACCAAAGCTGTTGATGTAGTTGATCAGTAGCAAGGCATCGAGCGGCGTGATCTCTCCGTCTCCATTGACGTCGCGCGGATCCACTGGGTTCTGATGGACGGGCTTCTTGGCAACAACGGCAACATCAACTTGGCCAGCAATCGTCTCGTTACCCGTAACGCTCGTTGCCGTGACGGTTAACTCTAAGTTTTTGTCGACCGATTTGTTAACTGTTTGACCATCCTTCAGTTTTAGCGTGCCATCCACCACTTCAAAACGAGCGTCAGAAACGGTGTATTGGTACGCTTGTCCATCCTGGTCGTTAACCGAGACCAAACCAATCACAGCGCCAGGCGTAGCTTCTTCAATTGGACTCGATTGGATGTCGATCGAGCTCGGTGGGTCATTTTGGTCAGCGACTTTCAAGGTGACCGGTTGAGTGATCGATTGGCCGCTCGAATCGGAAACGGTGATCGACAAGCTAATCGAATTGGCTTGCTCAAAGTCCAACTCTACGCCCGGCTTTAACTTCAGATAGCCGTCTTCAACCATAAACCGCGCATCGCTGAGCACATAGTCGAAACGGTTAATGCTATCCGGATCATCGACTTGCAACTTACCGACCGTCGCCCCTTCAATGTTCTCGAGTATCGCATCGCTTAGGATACGGACTGCAGTTGGCGGTTCGTTGACATCAGCGATAGATAGGGTGGCGGTAGTTGAAATTTGATAACCGCTCACAGCATCTTCGGTCGCAGTGATCTCCAGTTGGATCGTCGGTTCGGTTTCAAAGTCTAGCTTTGCGTTTGGAGCCAAGTAGATGCGGCCGTTGCGAATCTGGAAACGTTGATCAGGAGTATTGAACTTGTAATTCGATCCCTGATCGACATCAAAAACCGTCACGTACCCAATGGCTTCAGCGGCTTGTGTGGCATCGCCTGTTTCTGGGATTGTAACGATGTCGGCTCGCAGATTTTGCGGTGGATCATTCACTGGCGCTACGTTTAACACCAAGGCTAGATCACTAAAGTCTTGGCCATCGAACACACGCAGGAGGGCGCGATCGGTCCCATTGAAGTTTTCAGTGGGTTGGTAGATCCATTCGCCGGTCGGCGACACTCGCAGGCTACCATGACTGGGCGAAGTCAGCACGTTGAACCACAAGGTATCGTTTTCCGCATCGTTAACTTGTGCTCGAAGACTGCCGCTGCTGCGTGAATCTTCATTGCCAGTTGCCGCAACATGCGATGTCGAAGGCGCTTGGTTGACGCCGGTGACGCGCACGCCGAGCGCTACTGTGGCAGTGCTATCTTCGGCAACTGTGACGGGGGCTGTGGTCGCTTGAGCCAATTGCGCGGCAACTGTCCCCATCATCCCAGTTGCCATCAGGCGATCACCGGAGCTGGATAAAACCACATTGGAAATCACGCTTTGAGTCAACATTGAAGCTTGGGTCGAAGTGCTCACACGCGTACGCCCCGACGGCTGCCACGATTCAACATCCCAGACGATGAATTCGAATCGGTTGCTCGTGTTTCCCGTGACCATGCGACCATCTGTGGATTGTGTCAGCAGCGGCCCGGTCGCTTCTGCCAACTTGGCCACACCGCTCAGCTCGATATCGTTGTTCAGAACCAGCACACCGCCGGACGACAACGCAGCCAACAGCAAACGACCGTCGGCACTCAGGGCAAGCTCATTGGCGGATTGCGCTAGTTCGGTGCTTGACTTGATAGAGAAATCGCTGAGCTCCACCACCGACAGTTTCTTCGCAAGCGGTTGCATTTGAATTGTCGGCACTGCAGGACCGGGGCTCGATTGATACTCGAGTATCGCCAGCTGATTGGTTCCACCCGCAAAGGTGACCAAGTTCGGGAAAGATTTCGAAGGGCCAATTGTTGGGATGCCACCCACAAGCGACACCTTGGCAAGCTCAACGCCACCACGACCGCTCAACTGCACCACGACCTCGGAGCCTGCCTTAACAAGCCGATCCACGACCCGACCATTCAAGCCGCGGATTTCCGAGATTGTCTGTCGGCCGGACTGCAAATTGAACTGAACGAGTTTCGTGCCGCTCGGGCCACCGTTCGAACGCACGATGATCCAAGCGTCGGTGCCAACACTTACTGAGGCAACGATCGCACCACCCAACCGCACTTGAGGAGTACTGGTCGAAGAGGTGTTCCGTCCCTGACCATCGGCGTCAAAGGCCCAGACTTGCGATAGGTCTTCCGCCGCGATCAATGTCCTTGCAGCCGGCCCGACATGGGTTGCCAACTCTTCGACACGATAAGGGAACGCTTGCGATTGAAGCGCGTTGCCAGACGCGATGCCTACGGCATAGTCGCCCGCAGCGATACCTTCGAAGCTCGCAATGCCGTCTTCATTCGTGAAGGCGACAGGGTCAGAAGAATCCTGTTGACCGTTATTGTTCAGATCCAAAAAGACAACGCGCCGCGATGCAACTGTATCAGCCGCATCAGCGCTGCGAGAACCATCTTGGTCGATAAGCACCGAGACATTAATGCCAGCCAGCAGCCGACGAGTTTCCAACGGTTCGAGCACTAGACGAATCGGACGCCGATGATTCTTCCAAGGTCTATCGTGATTCGTACCCTCACGATCGGATTGGCGTTTCATGATCGAACTCCGACAAGTCTATGCCTCGCCAGCCAACAAAACCGGCTGCAGCGGAAAACGCTTCATAATACCGGATTGGGGGAAGCCAAGTAAAGCGTTTGGCACAGAATTTACAGAAAACACACACTTCCTGAACCAACCTCAGTTGCGGCTAATGCCAGCGTCCTCGCTTACTCTTCTCGCAGATCGCCACCATCCTAGGATTAGCCGCAGTGCGCCAGCGCCGGTTTTCGCGGCTTTAATTTTAGGGTGGCACGCCCCTGAGGCTCTGCGAAGGGCACATTAACCGATGTGCGTTAGCACCGGTTTCCGCAATGTGAAAACCGCGGCTAACGCCGTGCGGTTAATAGCACTCGAGTGCGATCAACCCAAAAATCTCGGTGGCGATCAGCGAGAAGGTCGGCAATTTGTGGGTTTTCGCCACAAGTGCTTTCGGGGGCTGTGGGTTGCAGATATCATCAGGTAGTCAATCCTCTCACCACTTCTTTTCCCACAACGCTGAGAATTTCCGTGACAGTTCACTCGACGAACGGATGGTTCCGCTCCGTATGCCTGTTGGTTTCGATCGCCTTGGCAGTTCCGCTAGGGACACTGGCCGTCGCTCAGGATGCACCACCTGCGAATGCTAAACCAGCTGCCGTCTTGCCGCTTTACCCGCTGGACTCGGCGGTGGACAAGCAAGGCACAGTGTTTACGGTCGATCGAAATCTGCCAGGGATTTGGAAGTGGCAAGCGGACACACTGTCTGTGTTTGTCCAAGGCCCAAAGAAATTCCGCGAGCCACTGAACGCGATCCGCAGTGTGGCGGTGGATCAAGATGGCAAATTGTTGGTCGGTGATTCCTCGACGCGCGATGTGTACCGCATTAGCGAGGATGGCAAAGCGACCCCGATCACCGGTGGAAAGATTGGTATCCCGATGGACATTGCGGTGAAGTCGGACGGAACGATCTATGTCGCCGACCTTGAGTTGCGGAAGCTTATGCGGATTCCAGCCGGTTCGAACAAGGTTGAGCATGTAGCGGACGTCAATCCGCGCGGCGTCTTCGTGGACTCGGCAGGCAAAGTTTGGGTGGTATCTCAAGACGCTCAGCAACTGTTGATCGTGGCTGATGATGGCACAAAAGAAGTGATTGTCGACAAACGCGTGTTTGATTTCCCGCATCAAGTTGTGGTGAACTCGAAGGGGGAAGCGTTTGTTTCGGATGGCTACAAGAAAGCGATCTGGAAAGTAGTTCGTGGCCAAGCCCCGACAATTGTGGTCGAAGGCGCACCGCTGGACAATCCAGTTGGCTTGGCTTTGCATGAGGACCAAGTCATCGTGACTGACCCCCGCGCCGCGAAAGTCATGAAGCTGACACCAGACAACAAATTGGAAGTTTGGTTTGAAGTCAAACGCTAGAAGTGAGCAGTGAGCAGTGAGTGCAGCAACCATTTTAGCGGTACCGACGCTAGTCGTCCGCGCCGCTTACGCCATTAAATTTCAGAACGTCAAAACTCGCAACTAAGCACTAAGCACTAAGCACTAAGCACTAATTTCCGCTTTAGAAACGAAAAAAGCCTGAGTCGCAGTGTTGAACTGGCTCAGGCTTTCTTGGACAAGTCATGCGCGGAGGGTCATACCGCACCCAACTGATTCAACATTCGTTACTTGCTGGTGAAGTCCAGGTACCACAGTCCGTCATCCCATTCGAGGGCAACTTTGCGCCATCCAAGTGGAACTTGAGGATAGGGATAGAATGTACCGATGTATGGCCAAGCCGATGGGCTGTACTGTTTTGGATAGGTTACGGCAGCATAGTTTGGGTATGCAGCGTAGCTTGGCCAAGCGTACGATGGCAGGTTTGGTTGGTCGTAACGTGGAGCGCCAGCGCCGTAGGTCTGTCCACCTTGCATAGCAACTGGATGACCGGCTGGTGCACCACCTTCAACATAACCAGCGAGTCCGCTTGGAGCGAATGCGCGTGGTCCGCCGTTGCCGACGTTCATCACAGGCATGCTTGAGCCTTGAGCGACTGGCATGGGTGTCGGTACTGGCGATGGCATCAATTCACCGTTGGATGCTTGACGCACACCGTTGTGAGCGACGGTGATGTCATCGATAACGCGTGCCACACCGCGAACTCGGCGAACTTGATCGAGGACCAAGTCCTTTTGATCTTGGTTGGCGACCATACCACGCAGCCAGCAGTCGCCACCGACAGTGCTGACGTCTAGTTCGAAGCCGCGGAGTACACCGGCTTGCTTCGATTGTTGCAGCATGTTGATCACTGCATCAGTGACGGCCATATCGCTGCGGCTTGGCTTGGCTGGAACTTCGGTTGTGGAAGCTGGTACAACCGATGACTGGACTGCTGCGCTCTTGCGAGACGAAGCGGTTTGACCCTTCAGTTGCAGTTGGCTGACCAGTTCACGAGCACCTGCCACGCTGCTGGCGGCTTGCTCGACCAGTCGTTTTTGAGCTGGTGAGCTGACGGTGCCATTTAGGTATACGACGCCATCTTCGACTTTGAGGTCGAGATCAAAACCTTTGAGACTGCCCTCAGCTTTGTGCTGTTGCAACTGTGCCATCACAGCTTGAGCGATCTCGCGGTCACCGCCCAATGCCAAACAAGGCATGGTAGCGGTCATTGATGCGATCAATGCACCAAATAGAAACTTTCGCATTGGAACCCCCTCCTACGAATCACTTGTCGAGTGTCCACAAACTTGCTCTTGTCATTGGGCTACTGCGCGAATCGCAAGCGATCTGCAACGCAAGCAGCCTCTATGACAAGAGAATTGCGGGAGATTTGTGGTGTGTCTTATGCGAACAAATCGCACAGTTGACACGGAATCAGTCAGGACTGCGTCAGCGAGGGTAATTTATACGTAGAGCCAAACCGTTCGAACTTGCGCTCAAACAGACCAGCATCCTTCGCGTCAAGATTCCCCCCTTGCCGCAGTTGGACTGCATGTTCGTCCGCGATTAGTATTCGGCAAGTTGCGAATGCGTCTGGTAGGGTTTTTTCCAATTTTGACGGTGTTCGCGAAAAAATCGGCTAGTCTCAATAGTTCGGCGTTACAGCTTAACAAAATCGGATTGCTGGCAATCCCAGACCGCCCGCGAGGCCCGCTATGTGCGGATAGCGGGGCTGAACGACTGGCCTTAGGTGAATCGCAATCTGCCGGATGCGACTGGTGGGTCGCACCTTGCCGAGTGCGATCTGGATTTGGTGGGCGGACCACCAGCCGACAAGGACGTCCGAGCTCCTAAAATCCGACACTTTTTCATAACCCGAAGCGTTAGCGAGGGACCTACTGCATCGTCAAGTCGACGCCGTAACTCGGTCCCGCGCTAACGCTTCGGGTTGTGAAAGCCTTTAACTCGCAACATCAAAACTAACGCTTCGGGTTGGAAAACCCAAACCTCGATCATCAGCATACGCGACCGAGGGAAAGTTAAATGCTCTTCGCTGACACGCTGCCACTTCAAGTGAGTGTCCTTCCACACTTCGTCGCAAATCGACTTTTTCGGCCGCCTGCAAGAGAACAGGGCTCAATGGGAGCCTCAATCATCAAGCAAACTCGCGAACCTGAGCGCAATTCAACCTGCTTGCCTTGCTTTTGTTGACCACCGGGTCAACAATAGGTACAGCTATCGAGCTTTATGGTTTTCACGGGGGCGAATTGGATTCGACCGGGTGACTAGAAGTGAGGGTGGCGTGCCGTGGTTGGTCAGTTGGCCACGTTAATAGCTGACTAAAAACTTAACTGCAGATGCAAATCTTGCACTGGCTGCCTAATTAGGCAACCCTGACTGAGGGGGCCCGCCGGAGGCGCCCGAATGTCAGTCGCAATTCCGGATCGTTCGCTACCGCGCAGGGCACGTAGCGAACTAAAAAAGCTCCCCGCTGGCTTGTGAGGTAGCCTCGCCAATAGGCGACCGATCGAGCGAGAAACAAACCTTTGGCTACGCACGTAGAGGCTTTCATGGAAGCATCGCGGGACGCGGGTTCGATCCCCGCCGCCTCCACTATCAGACCACTTACGAGAAATACGTAAGTGGTCTTTTTCATGCCGAGTGTCGCACAATTGTCCCAATTGTCGCCTGCCTCATTGCCGCCTGTCTGAATTGCCGCCTGTCTGAATTGTCGCCTGCCTGAATTGTCGCCTGCCTCAAGTTTTGCCTGCCTCAATTGTTGCCGCAACGATTGCGACCATCGTGCGACGATGAACACGAACCCTAATCTTAAGTGCACTGCCATAGCACGCCGCTCACCTCGCGCTCATCGCACTAGAATCCGTACACAATACCGCCGCTTCCCCATAGCCACTCGCCAGGCTCTGCCGTAGTCAGGTACGAGTCCAGTTGAAACAAAAATGGCATGAGCCTGCTGCACGCTGGGCAATGCGGAAACTCAGCATCTTGAATCCAACTTGGAGTCAGTCGTTACAGTGGTACTGTTGAGTCAGCAGCTGCAACAATTGGGACAATTGTGCGACACTCGACTGAGTCAGCAGCTGCAACAAACAATTGTGCGACACTCAACCCAAAATCAAAAGGAACTTAGCGGGCGGAGTGCTTAGGGACAAGCGTCGGCTAGTTCTTGGTCCAGTGGAGGCGTGAGCTGATCGACAAAGCCCTGACTGATCTCAACGATGTTTCCATCGGGGTCGCGAACCCAAACCGTTCGCCAGCCTGGGATAAAGTTGTCGAAACTAAAGGGACCGAAGGTCACGGGAACGCTCTCCTCCATCTCCGCTAACGCACTATCCACATCCGCAACTTGGAAAGCGATATGACGAATGCCCGACCACGTATGACCATCCTTGATTGGCTTCGGTGACGGCGCATCGCCCTGAGCTTGAAACAGCTCAAGATACATATCCCCCAGCTTCAAAAAGACAATCTGTTCATGACCCAAATCGATGACCCGCGCCCGCTTAAACCCAAAGTTGCGGCGATAGAAGTGTTCGGTGGCATTCATATCAGCGCAGTTCAGGGCGATGTGCGCGAAGCAGCATGAGTTCATAGGTGTCTCTTTTTAAAGCTGACGATTGGGTTTGGAAAACATGACCAAATTCGCTTTTTAAGCGGTCCAGGTCAAAGATGCAGTGAGACCTGATTGCTCAGCGGAATCCGCAATAGGCAGTGCGTTCGGCAGCCATCGTGGGTTGCTCCCTTGGATCATATCTGAGGCTTTCTCACCGATCATAACGATGGCTGCGTTGGGATTTGCGCTCACAATACTCGGCATGATGGATGCATCAACAACTCGCAGGCCTGCGACCCCGTGCACTCGCAGTTGAGGGTCGACGACAGCCATACGGTCAAGTCCCATCTTGCAGGTTCCTACTGGGTGCCAAATCGTCGAGGCGTGTGAGCGGACGTACTGCACCAGTTCGGCTCGGCTCAGATTTTTACCTGGTAGCAATTCGCCATCTTGAATTCCTGCGAAGGCTTGGGTGTGCACCATCTCGCGACACAGTTCAATCGCCTTGAGTTGAACCTGCAGGTCCGCTTCGCACTGGAGGTAGTTTTCTTGAATGACGGGTGCAGAGGTCGCAGCTCCGTCACGCAGAGTGACATAACCAGAGCTTTGGGGACGCACTAAAATAGTAATGAATGTGAACGAGCCATCGTGGGGTGGGCAATCGCCAGGCACCAGGGTTGGGATGGTGGCATTGAAGTTGACTTGAAGGTCTGGGGCTGCCGCTCCCAATCCTGGGCGAGTGCGGGCAAGCAAGCCGCCTTCAGCGAGCAAACGTGGGACCGGCTGGGGCTGACGAGCGCGGAATAAAATCGGCATCAGCAGATGATCCTGCAAATTTTGGCCGACGCCTGGCAAGTTATGCACTACGGGAATGCCCGCCGCCCGAAGGGTCGCTTCGGGGCCGATTCCCGAAAGCATCAAGAGCTTGGGGCTATCGAAGGCCCCCGCGCTTAGCACCACTTCCTCAGAGGCTAAGGCGAGTTTGGGTTGACCATTTTGCAAGTATTCAACGCCTGTCGCGCGCCCATTCTCCAGCAGGATGCGCGTTGCCTGTGCTCGGGTGACGATGCATAGATTTTCGCGATTAACGATGGGGTTGAGGTAGGCCACAGCCATGCTTGCCCGCTTTCCATCGCGGGTGATATTGAATTGATAATGGCCGACCGAATCCTCGGCAGCATCCGTATTGAAATCCCATTCACGCCCACCGCGGAACCCCAGCTCTAGTCCTGCTTCGATAAACGCTTGCGCTGCGGGCGAGGGTGTTTGGTAACGAGGCGAATGGCACAGCGCGACCGGTCCACCCACTCCGCGAAAAGCATTCGCTTGCAGGTCGCTATCTTCGCTGCGCTGAAAATAAGGGAGGACTTCGTTGTAGCTCCAGCCTTCGTTACCTAAATAGTTCCAATGATCAAAATCCAAGCGATGTCCGCGGATATAGATCATGGCGTTGGTCGCGCTAGTTCCACCCAGGGTCTTGCCCCGATTGAGCAGAAGTCTGCGGCCATTCAAAGCGGGCTCGGGCTCAGATTGATAGGCGTAATCGACCTCTGATCGCATCAAGCTTACAAACCCGCTTGGATCATGGATCTGCGGCATGGAATCTGGGCCACCCGCTTCCAGCAATAGGACGCGAACTCTCGGATCTGCCGACAGGCGATTGGCGACAACGCAGCCCGCCGAACCGGCTCCGATCACGATGTAGTCGAAGCTTGAAGCCTTAGCCATGGAACTTTCGCTTTCTTAATTGCTCTGCATTGTATGTACATCGGTAACCGGAAACTGAGGAGCGGGAGCCGCTACTTGGATCTCACGGTGATATTGATAGGGCATCAATCGGCGATGATTGATGATCTGGTCTTCGACGCCTCCAAACAACAAGCCACGCGAATAGAATTCTGGCAAAGCCGGGCTGCCGTACTCCAGCATCGGGTACGGGTAGGCACCGACCGCAGGCATGATGGAAGCGACCGCAGGCTGGCTCGCCTCGGTAAGCGCACGCATGTGCTCTTCGGAAAGTTGGAAGTCGCAGGCACCCAAGTCCTCGCAGCACTGCTGAACAGTTCGGGCCGAGAAGATAGGAATCGTGACCACGCGTTGTTGCATCAGCCAACGCAGTGAGACCTGAGCGGCTGGTCGTCCGATCGTGTCCGCGATCTCGATAACGCGATCCATGATCGCCAGATTGCGCTTGGTCATCGCGTGCCAGTAGTGTCGCTTGGACTCGGGAATTTCATCTGCCAAGCGATAAAGTTCCTTCGGATCCTGACGCTGGCGATTGTACTTGCCTGTTGCCATGCCGCCAGCAAGCGCGCTCCAGGCGACGAGGGCGATATCCATTTCGTGCGCCAGCGGCAGAAACTCTGGCTCACAGGAGCGTTCGACGATACTGTACTCGATCTGGCTGGCGATCAGCGGCGTCTTACCCTGGAAATCAGCCATCGTGTTGGCGCGGGCCAGCCACCAAGCGGGAAAGTTGGACGCGCCTACATAGTTGACTTTTCCTTGGCTCACCAAGTCGTCGAGGCCGCGGAGGATCTCATCGATCGGGGTGGTGAAATCGTAGATGTGAATCCACAGTAGGTCGATGTAATCGGTATTGAGCCGCTTTAGGCTGCCCTCGACCGATCGCAACATGTTCTTGCGATGGTTGCCGCTGCCGTTGGGATCTTTGCCACTGGTAAAGCCATCGAACAACGAGTACTTGGTCGCGACAACATGTGAATCGCGATCGGTCTTGATGAATGTCCCCAGGAATTCTTCGGATTGGCTCTCCTGATAGCGATTGGATGTATCAAAGAAGTTGCCCCCCGCTGCCACGAAAGCATCAAAAATCTTTCCGCTCTCCTGCTTGTCCGAACCGATGCTTCCCCAATTAGTACCGAAGGTCGCGCAGCCAAGAGCCAGTTCCGAAACCCGTAGACCGCTACGACCCAATAGTTTGTACTTCATTGCTGTATTCACTCGAACAGGTAGGCAGAATAATAAACTGCTGGAAATGATGAATGGATCGGTGGAGGTTGAAGGGCACTAGGCCAAGGATCCATCCGCGTGTTGAACCATGCCGGCAAAATGGATAGCGATCTTGCCATCGCGAAGAACCCAACTGTCCGCAAAACGCATCTTGGCTTCACCTTCTGGCGTGTGCATGGTGATTGCTTCGACAACCATCAGCGTCTCGGGGGTTTGTGTTTCAGCCCAAAACGCGATCTCGGATTCAAGTCCTTGGATAGCGAGAATCCCTTGAAAATGCTCACGCAGTTGGTCGCGACCGCGGAAGTACTTGGGGACTTTGGCGAAGGAACTGATCAGCACTGCATCGGGTGTGTATTGATCCAGTATGGCTTCGATGTCTTTTTCAAGAATGAGCCGAATATGTTCTTCGTAGAGTCGTCCAAGCTGGGAATCGGGTACATTTGAAACCGAGGCAGTGATTGAGCTCATGAGGTGATCCTGAGTTTGATAAACAGATGGTTAGATGGAAGCACACTGACGGGTATGCTAAAGAAGGGCGGAGTCCGCGCAGTATTCCAGTTTGTCGACCGTATACTTGGCGATAACTGGCTTGCCAGTGAGATGGCTGCGCTGCACGAACCATGTTTGATAAGCATAAAGCTTGATTCGTTTACTCTTGGCAGCGGGAGCATTCCAGGCGCTGGCTTCCCAGTAGACAACAACTTGCACCTTGGCTCCGTCTTCGGTGATATCCACTGTGACGTCTTTGAGAGTATGAACCTCGTCAAAGAATATGCGGATAACGCCCTCGTACCAGCGTTCGAAATCACCAAGCCCACTGAGAGTCGCTTCGGGGAAAACCATCTCGCAATGTTCTTCGGCGAGAAGGGGCAGCACATCCGCCAAAGGTGCATGGACATCGAGTTTGCGGTACCAATCAGCAGCCAACTGTCGGACTTCGTCTACTGTCAATGGAAGAGTAGCAGTGATCATGAATTATTTTTCCCCAGAGTGTAAAGCGCTGAGGGAAGGATAAATCACAGAATTTGGCTAGGCGACAGAAATCCTCAGCTAATCGCAAAAATCTACGAGTAAGGCAATGTCTACGTGAATATCCCAACATTTGCTAAAAAAACGATGCTGCGCAAATAATTGGATGTATGTTTTTCCATTGCCCCAAACAGAGACATTAAAGCTTGCGTGACTGCTGCAGACCGATGCAGGCAGGCGCATGCTGCTGCCAGTTCTGCGGTTGTTCTTATCCGCATAATCATCAGAAAGCGTCGTGATGAAGACCGTGCTGTTTGTTGTTTCCGAATGGGGCTATTGGGGTGAAGAGTTGGTGGGGCCGCTCGAGGCTTGTGAGCGGGCCGGGTATAAGATTGAATTTGTTACCCCGACCGGGCAGAAGCCAACTTGCCTACAAGTGAGTATGGATCCGAACTACATTGACCCACCGCTCGGTAGACCAGTCACTTCGCACGAAATGGCGGACAAAGTTCGCAGCGTAGTGGCATCGTCGCGTTTGGATTCACCAATTAGTCTCAAGGAGTGGGTGCCAGCCCGCGCTTACCCGAGTTCAGCGACCTATCTGCGTGACATGGAGGCCTACCATGAGCGCGTTGACGCCATTGTCAAAAAAGAGCTAGTCAAGTACGACGCAATGGTCATCGTAGGCGGTAGCGGAGCGTTGGTCGACTTGGCGAATAACGGTCGCTTGCACGACCTGATTTTGGGATTTGTAAAGCTGGACAAACCCATCGCTGCCGAATGTTACGGCGTTTCCTGCTTAGCATTCGCTCGCGATATTCGCGAAAAGAGAAGCCTGCTTGCCGGTCGGCATGTGACCGGTCATCCACTCGACTACGACTACATGGATGGGACCGGCTTTGAAGGGCCACATGCGACGGATGGCAGTAACACAGGGTTCGGTAATGGCTGGGTCAATTTCGGTGCTCCGTTTTATCCTTTGGAGTACATTCTGCGCGATGCGGTTGGCCCGACCGGACAATTTATCGGGAACGTTGGTCACAAGACTTCTGTGATTGTGGACTATCCCTTTATCACCAGTCGCTCGACCGCGTCTTCCTGCGAATGCGGAGACGTCTTGGTCCAGGTATTGGAAAACGGTCTCGAGCGTTACGGCTGGTAACGTCCATCCCTACCTCAGCGATAGACGAAGCATTCGATCATCGCTGCACATTTCTTGGTGGCCGGTCATTTCGTTCCTTGACAGAAAGCAGCCCGCTCGTGCTTACAACTCCGTCCATTAACTCGACCTCCGCTTCCGTTCCGGTCGCGATGCTACCCGCAGCGGCAACTCAACCCAAGTCAGGCCGCTTCGGGATTCTCGACCAGCTTCAGGCCGACGGATTGAAGTTTATGTTCGGCAATCCAGGAACGGTCGAGCAAGGTTTTTTGGATGCACTCGGGGAGTATCCCGAATTGAAGTACATCCTCACGCTCCAGGAAACGGTGGCGGTGATGATGGCTGATGGTTACGCTCGAGCGACACAGCAGCCGACGGTTGTGCAGATTCATAGTTCGCCAGGACTCGGCAACTCGATTGGAGCGCTCTACCAGGCCTATCGCGGCCACTCGCCGCTGGTGGTGATCGGTGGAGATGCCGGCATTCGATACCAATCCATGGACGCTCAGATGGCGGCGGACTTGGTAGCAATGGCCAAGCCCGTTACCAAATGGGCTACGATGGTGACCGATCCTTCTTCAACGCTACGAGTATTGCGACGCGCCATCAAGATCGCCTCGACGGCTCCGATGGGACCGGTCTATGTGTGTTTGCCCCAAGACGTGCTCGATGGAATACTCACCGAACCCGTGCGTCCGACGTCAGTTCCATCGACACGAGTCGTCCCCGACGAAAGCCAACTGCAGCAGGCTGCTGCGATGTTGGCGACAGCCACGAAACCGATGATCTTTATCGGCGATGGCGTCGCGTATGCGCAAGCCCAAGCCGAACTGACTCGCGTCGCCGAGCTGCTGGGTGCCGAAGTCTGGTCCGTAGACTCTGGTGAGCTCAACATGAGTTACGCTCACCCGCTCTATCAAGGATCGACCGGTCATATGTTTGCTGAGCACAGCTATCCGATCACGATGCGTGGCGACGTCAATCTTGTGGTCGGGACCTACATGATGCCTGAGGTGTTTCCTTCGGTCGAGGACATCTTCGCGCCTGGGGCCAAGGTGATCCATATCGATCTCAACGCCTACGAAATTGCTAAGAATCACCCGGTAGATCTGGGACTGGTCGCCGATCCTCAGCTTACCCTGACACGACTGGCAAGTCTGCTGGAAGCCAACCTGCAACCCGCCGAACGGCAAGCGGCGGAGAACCGCGCGGCGTTGATCGCGACCGACAAGTTGAATAGGACCCAAGCGGAGATGCAACAGGATGCCCAGGCAAAGGGTTCGGATCCGATGCACTTCACTGAATTCATGGCAGAGCTCAGCCGGCACTTGCCTGAGGATGTCGTGATCTTCGATGAAGCCCTCACCAACTCCCCGGCGGTGACCCGCTATTGCCCACCGACCAAGCCCGGTCATTTTTTCCAAACGCGCGGTGGTTCATTGGGAGTCGGAATCCCAGGAGCTATCGGCGCAAAGCTTGCCATGCCCGATAAGACCGTGATCGGCTTCACCGGTGACGGCGGAGCGATGTACACGATTCAGGCGCTATGGTCTGCGGCCAGACATAACGTCGGAGCCAAGTTCATCATTTGCAACAATCGCTCCTATCGGCTTCTGCAATTAAACATCTCGGCTTACTGGGACGAGCAACAAGTTCCACAACACAACTACCCGCTCGCCTTCGATCTATCCAAACCGGAAATCGACTTTGTGGCAATGGCCCAATCCATGGGAGTTGCAGCGGCGCGAGTTCAATCTTCCAGCGAAATCGCGCCGGCAGTGGAGCGGATGCTCAGCCACCAGGGGCCATTTCTATTAGACGTCGTGATCGAAGGAAATACTCATCCCGAAATGATCGGTGTCCGCTGCGGGCAGTAGCCAGCCCTTATCTAGTCGCAAATTTGGATTTGCTCAACCCTTACACCCGTATACAACCCGGTACTTTCTCAAGAGACCTCTCGAATGAAACTCAGCGGCAAAAAAATCGGTATTCTCATCGAGAGTGATTTCTATGAGAACGAAATTTTTTACTATCAATTTCGCTTCGCCGAAGAGGGTGCCAGCGTTCATTTCATGAGCCGCTTGTGGGGTAACCCTGGCATCACGTTCGAAGGTCATGAACTGCGTGCACCGCTCTATTGCACCGAAACTTTCGAGGGCATGAGCGACGCGGAGCTTGCAACTTTTGATGCGATTATTGTTCCCTCGGGAATGGTGTCTGATCGCCTGCGATACACCGATGACCTCTCAAAGCTCCCACCAGCGGCCGAGTTCCTGAAACGCGCCTTCGCAAATTCCAGAATCCTCAAAGGGGTCATCTGCCATGGACTGTGGTTGTGCGCTCCGGTGGTTGAAGTGGTACGAGGCCGAAACCTTGTATGCCATACGAATCTGCACGGTGACGCTGTGGCCTACGGAGCAAACTTTGTGGATCAAGACGTCGTGGTAGACGGAGATCTCGTAACAGGGCGTACCGGGAAACATTGTCATCTGTTTGCACGGGAGATCATTGAGATTTTGGGCAAGCAGAATGCAATGCACACGTGCGAACGCTTGCTTGCAGAAGCTCTTTGAGGTTGTAGAGCAGCAAACTCTGAGGGAAGCAACATGTCGACTATTGGTAAGAACGTTCAGTACGGTTGGAGCACCTCGCGATTGGAAGCGCTCAGCGATGGCGTGTTGGCGATTGTGATCACTCTCTTAGTGCTCGATTTTGCCACCGTCGAGCACAAGCTCGCAGAGCTTTCCCAAGCCTCCAGCGCCGAGGTCCTTTCGGAACTCAAGACGATGTGGCCGCATGTGCTGGGCTATACCTTAAGCTTTTTCCTGATCGGGGTTTCTTGGCTGACACATCATACCATTTTTCGGTACATCCGAAAAACCGACCTCGGCCTGTTGAGCCTGAACTTAATATTTCTAATGAGCGTGGCATTTGTGCCGTTTCCAACGGGATTGCTGGCTGAATGCATCGGTCATGAGTCCAACGTCATTGTTGTTCTCTATGGCACGACCCACTTGATCGCCTCTCTCGCCTTGTTGACGCTTTGGATGTATGCCTCGCATGACGAGCGTTTGATCGATAGCGTTACCAGTCCTGACTTAATTCGCAGGATTTCTTTGGCCACCGCCAGTCGACCCCTGCTCTACTTGCTCGGGATATTGATTTCTTTTTCCAGTATACCTTCCGCGATCGCTTTCTTCGCCTTGACCCCCATTGCGTACCTGACGCTCGGGAATCACTACGGCCTGTGGGGCAATGGGATAGAAGTGCTGGCCGAACCCACTACTTCATCGTCACTGATTCCATCCCGTCAGAGCGAAATGTACTACTAAACGAAAATCCATGAATATGCTTTCAACATCGGCTACAACACTAGAGACTTTCACAACTCCCGCCGTAGTGCTCGAGACTACTGACGCACGGCAGGCATACACAACCGAACCTGGACGAACGCATCCTCTCGGAGCCACCGTCAAGGAACATGGGGTCAATTTCGCCCTCTTCAGCGAGTACGCGACCGGTGTCGAACTGTTGTTATTCAACCGACACGATGATGTGGAGCCTGCCCAGATTGTGAAGCTCAATCCTGAGTCTAACAAGTCGTTTCACATTTGGCATGTGTTTGTGCGCGGTCTAAAGCCGGGTATGCATTACGCCTATCGCGTCGATGGTCCCAACCAACCCGCAGAGGGACACCGATTCGATCCGACCAAGGTGCTAATCGATCCGTATGCGAAGGGCAACAGCAAAACGCTGTGGAAGCGGAGCGATGCGTGTGCGCCGGGAAGCAATCTGAGCACCTCGCTGCGCAGCGTTGTGATCGATACCAACAACTACGACTGGCAGGGAGATCGCCCGCTAAATGTTCCGACCAGTGAATTGGTGATTTACGAAATGCATGTTGGCGGATTCACCAAGTCTTCCAATTCGGGTGTCAATGCACCCGGTACTTTCCGTGGGATCATCGAGAAGATCCCCTATTTGAAAGACTTGGGTATCACCGCGGTAGAGTTGCTACCGGTGTTTGAATTTGACGACATGGAAATACTCAAGACCGTGGATGGCCAGCCACTGAGAAACTACTGGGGCTATAGCACCATGGCTTTTTTTGCACCGCACCCGGGTTATTGCGAGAATCCGGAGATCGGTGCCCATGTTGAAGAGTTTCGCGATCTGGTCAAAGCTCTGCATGCGGCGGGGATCAGCGTTATTCTGGACGTGGTGTTCAATCACACCGACGAGGGTAACCATCAGGGACCAACGTACTCCTTTAAAGGGATTGACAACAAGAACTACTATCATTTGGTACCTGGCAACGAGCAGTACTACTATGACTACACGGGTTGCGGAAACACGTTCAAATGCAATCATCCGATCCCAGAAAAATTGATCGTCGAGTGCTTGGAATATTGGGTCAAAGAGATGCACGTGGACGGCTTCCGGTTTGATGAGGCCAGTGTTTTGACTCGAGGTGAAGATGGCGCTCCACTGGAATACCCTCCAGTGATCTGGCACATCGAACTATCCGAGGCGTTGGCCGAAACGAAGGTTTTTGCGGAAGCTTGGGATGCCGCTGGTCTGTATCAGATCGGATACTTCCCCGGTTACCGTTGGGGTGAATGGAACGGTCGCTTCCGCGACGACGTTCGTCGTTTCGTGAAGGGCGAACCTGGCATCATCGGCAATCTAGCGTATCGGCTGACAGGCAGTTCGGATCTCTATGAGTCGCGCCGCCATCTGCCGATCAACAGTGTGAACTTCATTACCTGCCACGATGGGTTTACGCTGAACGATCTTGTGTCGTACAACGACAAACACAATTCGGATAATGGTGAAGACAATCGCGATGGCATCAACGACAACCTGAGTTGGAACTGCGGGGAGGAAGGCGCGACCGAATCAGCCGCAATCGAAGCACTCCGTAACCAGCAGATCAAGAACTTTGCGACGGTCTTAATGCTCTCGCAAGGCATACCGATGTTTGTGGCGGGTGATGAAGTCCGCCGGACACAGCGCGGCAACAACAATAGTTATTGCCAAGACAACAATCTGAACTGGTTTGATTGGTCACTGCCAGAAAAAAATGCGGACCTACTCCGGTTTTGGCAGCGGATCATCGCTTTTCGCAAGCAGCACCCGATCATTCATCGCTCGCGATTCTTCACTGGCTTGGTGAACGAACGCGATTTAGCCGACATTAGCTGGCACGGTTGCCGCCTGCATTCACCGGATTGGGCGGATCCGCAGTCGCGTTCGCTGGCGTTCACCTTGGGCGGTCTGGGCGGCGAAGCGGATATTCACGTGATGCTCAACATGTTCTGGGAACCGATGAGTTTCGAACTGCCTCGTGCTGGTGAACGAAGTTGGTACCGCGCGGTGGACACTGCGATTGCCTCCCCGAACGACATTGCTGATGCGGGTTCTGAAGTGCTGGTTGAAGGTAGCAACTACATCGTCAATGGGCGCAGTTGCGTGGTTTTGATTTCTAAATAATTGTATCCCCTTGGATCATGGTTCTTAATTAGTCTGGAGTCGCTCATGAATGAGATGTCCTTTAGTGTTTCCGATTTGATTGCAGGTTATGTCACATCCTACGATGCCGCCAATCAGGCGTTTGGTCTGCGAACGACCGACGGACGTGCTTTCGAAGTCGTGCTGACGCCGACGGTTTACGCCGAAGTCGTGCAGAATTTGGGGGAGACGTTCCATAACGCAACGGATCGACTGGCGCAGTTATTGACCGAAGGACGATACCTCTACGTTTACGGAATCTTCTATCCCGAGGCTAAGACATCGTTCGAAGCCAAACACATTCTCTTGATGGGCGAAAACGCAAAGGATTTTCGCTTTGAAGAGCAAGATTGGTGGATCAACCAGATCTGTCAGCTGGGCGATTTCTATCTGAACGCCGAATTCGGCAATGGACCGATCGACTTTAACAACTATCGCACCAATCTGGCGCTCAACGGCGAAAAACAGAACTCTGGCAGACAAGAGACCGATACCATCTCGCGGCTCGTTTACGGATTCGCTTCGGCCTATCTCATGACCGGCGATGATCGCTACCTCGAAGCCGCCGAGAAAGGAACGGACTATCTTCGCGATCACCATCGCTTCGAAGATCGCAAACAAGGACTGACCTACTGGTATCATGCGGTCGATATTCAAGCTGACGGATCAAGGCAGAAAATTCTGGCCTCCGAATTTGGCGACGACTACGATGCCATCCCGTGCTACGAACAAATCTACGCATTGGCGGGGCCGACCCAAACCTATCGCGTTACTGGGGATCAACGCATTCTGGCGGACGTCAAGGCAACGATCAACACATTCTGGAAGTACTATCACGACCAGTCGGACAAGGGCGGCTTCTATTCGCACATCGATCCGATCACCCTTAGTCCACATGCCGAATCGCTGGGGCACAATCGGGCTCGCAAGAATTGGAACTCTGTGGGCGACCATGCACCCGCGTACCTGATCAATCTGTACTTGGCCACCGGAGAAAAGGAATACGCTGACTTTCTGGAGTATACCTTCGATACGATTGCCGCCCACTTCCCGGATTACGATGAGAGCCCCTTCGTGCAGGAGCGATTCCATGATGACTGGTCAAAGGACCAAAGCTGGGGCTGGCAAAACAATCGCGCCGTCGTTGGCCATAACCTCAAGATCTCTTGGAACTTGATGCGAATGAACAGCCTTCGCGGCAAACAGGCCTACACCGATTTGGCGACCAAGATCGCCGATCTGATGCCCGGCGTTGGCAGCGACCGACAGCGCGGGGGTTGGTACGATGTGGTGGAACGCGTGCAAGAATCTGGGCAGAAATTTCACCGCTTTGTATGGCACGATCGCAAGGCCTGGTGGCAGCAGGAACAGGCGATCCTCGCTTACTCGATCCTCGCTGGTGTGATGAAGCGTCCCGACTATCACAAACTGGCTCGCGAGTCAGCATCGTTCTACAACGCGTGGTTCCTCGACACACAGGGGGGTGGAGTTTACTTCAATGTACTGGCCAACGGCCTACCCTACGCCTTGGGAACCGAACGCGGTAAGGGCTCGCATTCGATGGCTGGTTATCACTCGTTTGAATTGGCTTACTTGGCTGCTGTTTACTCAAACTTGCTGATCAATAAAAAGCCGATGGATTTCCATTTCCGACCTACCGCTGGCCAATTGCCAGGCGACACACTGCGGGTCTCACCCGACCTGTTGCCTGCTGGCAGCGTGCGCATCGGTCAGGTTTGGATCAATGGCCAAGAGCACCGCGACTTCGACGCAGAGAACATGACCGTCAAGCTCCCCGCCGAAGGTGGGAAATTGAAAGTGCGAGTGCGTTTGGTTCCGGTTGGCGTCACGTTCACCGCCGACTTGCTCGAGGTCAACGGCGGTGTCGCTACCATTTCGCTTGCCGGGGCGCTCACCGTCGATTCGCAGCCTTGCTTGCGCGAGCAGGTTGACGCTGCGATGCAGCAGGGCGCTCAAGCGATCGTTTTTGAAGCTTGCGATCTGGAAACGGTGTCGGAAGAGGGCCTACGAGTCTTGGCGTTCACCAAGCAGAAACTTGGGGGCACTGTCGGAGTGACCCTGGCCGGTGCTTGCGACAGTGTCAAAGGAGCGATTATCGAGAGCGGCATAATCGATGAGATTGTACTGTCCGACATGACGTTTAATTGATTTTCACACAGCCCAAAACCCTTCGCGGCTAGCGCTTTCCGGCTTGGGAAAGCGCTAGCTCTCTTTGGATGTATGAGGACCTTCACTATGCCTTTGGGCTTGAATGGAAATCTGAGATGAAGCGAAATTGGCTAGCCATTCTCCATAAGTTTGCCCAAAGTCCCCTGCTGAATTTCCTTTCAGGATTGATACTACTTGTCACCGGGATGCTTGAATGCGTGGCAACCTTGGTGGAAAGCTGGTATAGGATTCCAATTGGTGCGCACCATGGAATCGCCATCTTTGGCTTTCTGCAAATGATTCGGGCGCTACCCGACACGATGAAGGGGTTGGGGTTCATTGAAGCGGGCGAGGCGCAAGCGGGCGTCTCACCGCGAATCAATGGCAAGGCTTCAGCCCAAGGCAAGCGTATAAAAGTTTGTTTGAAACAGGATTGCAGAAGAGATCTTGTCAAAGTGATGGCTAGCAACGAATGATATCTGTAGAGATAGGAAGCCGTTCTCACGTGGAGTCTTGCATGACGGCGGTAGCGTAGTTACGACAAAGCGGATAATCGACTGAAGGTTTATCGCCAAGGCTGTCGACGGAGTGAAGGAGGCGACGGACCACATTTCGGCCAAGTTCAGGGATTGAACGCATGCGATTTCCACTTACTCAGTTCTCGATGCTGACGTTGGTTTTCACTCTAGGTTGGATGGAGGCAGTCGCCACCGGACAAGAACTCGCCACCGCACCAGTCCCCTCGGACAGTTCTCCCCCGATTTCGATCGGCTCGCCTACTGCTGCTTTACATGCTTGCCGAAAGTGCGATCCGTGGTACGTGGCGTTAAGCGGTGGGACGGCCACCCGCGACATCGTACATGAGATTGCCGACTCGCGGACGTTCATCGAATTTAGAACCGGCTTCGCAGCCAACGTGGCCCTGGGCTACCGTTTCGAGCGGCTGCGGTTGGAAGCCGAGTACTCGTTCATGAACAATGAGTGCGCCGAAGCGGGTGCTGGCGGCTTGTCTTCCCCAACGACCGGAAACGTCAACCTGCGCGCGCTGATGTTCAACGCTTACCGCGATTTCCAGTTCAGCGATTGGTGCTGGAAGCCATACCTGGGTGGAGGTTTGGGGGTCTATCAGTCGGAAATCAATAGTCTCAACCCGGATTTCTTCAACACCATCGGCGCTCCGTTCGCTGGTGTGCCTGTCAATGCGACCAGCGACACACCTTTCGCCTATCAGTTTCGCGTTGGTGCGAGTCGGCCGCTGGGCGAGCGAGCTGAATTCTTCACCGGCTACCGCTTCTTTCATGGCGAAACTCTGACGTTTGCCTCAGCCCCGTTCGCATCCTTCGGCCCCACGTTCAGTCCCGATGCCGCCCAGATGCACAATGCCGAATTTGGTTTGCGTGTTCGCTTCTGATAAGTTGTCGCGAAATAACTTGCGGCAATGCAGGGTTAAGAGTGGTAGCCCCGCTTTACAGGCCCTATTGATAGATGATTGCGACGAAACTCATGTGGAAGAACACCACGATCTTGTTTACTGTGCTGGGAATCCTCAGCCTAATCGTCACTGAGATAATACGCTCCGTAGTTGATCGAAAACGTGTTGAGCGCGATGGGCTGGGCGGGACACAGGATATCGCAATTGGTGGAATCATCGCGTCCGGGCTCTGTGCAATCGGTGCGATCATTTGCGGGCTGGGCTGGTTGATCCAGTATTTCAACGGTTAGAGATTCTGGACAAGCCAGTGGTCGTCAAGCTCAACGACCTAGTAGAGCGTCAAGCTTTAACTCTGGGTGGCACGCTCTGAGACTCTGCGAAGGGCGTGTCGAATTACGCTGGAACCACGCCCTTCGCAAAGCCTAGTACCAATCCATAATGGTAAGGTGGCAGGTCAATGTCGGTTGGCGAGAGGGCGATGAATCCAGCTTCCTCAGCCCAAGCCCGGCACTGGCCCGGTTTCGGCCGAATACTCATGCTTGGCCCTCGTGGCGTCGAGGCATCGAAGTTCCAGTGGATGATAGCCAGTTTTCCGTGTGCACGAAGAACTCGCCGAGCTTCATGCAAAAGCGTCATCCGCTCCTCAGCATGCAGGATGTTGAACAACAGAACGTAATCAACAGCACAGTCTGCTAGTCCACAGCCGTCCGCCACAAAGTCACGTTGCATGAACTCGATATTTTTGGTTCCCGCGACTTTGGCTTTCGCTTTGGTAGTGGCGAGCATTTCAGGTTCAATGTCAATCGCATAGACTTTGCCACGAATCAATTGTGCTGCAGGTATGGTAAAGGTTCCGTACCCGCAACCGAACTCCAAAACGTCACCGCAATTCGTGTCCAGTCCGAGCTTCGTTAAGACCGCGGTGGGGTCAAAGAAACTCTGCCACAACTCCTCAGGTGGCATTCCACTTTCGCGAGTCTTCACGTTAACGCCCTACTCACTTCACCAAAGTCAGCAGCATTACCACAGCAGTTTCCGCCTTGATGCTATGCGGCGTCTTGGCAACCATCTGAATCCAAGTTCCAGGTCTGCCATCGACTACTTCGTCCATCACAGTGAGCGTCGCTGTTCCCGAGATGATTTGAATCGTGGCATCAAAAGGTGCGACATGCTCGGCAAGTCCACCACCAGCGGCAAATGTGAATAGGATTACTTTGGTTTTGGAGTTATCGAGCAACACAACGCTTTGCTTTCCCGATTCTGGAAAGGCAAGTTCTTCGGTCAGTTGCTTGATGAGCACGTTTGGTTGGTTCATTGGCCTGGGTCCTTTCCTCCATCTTAGCGTGCTTAGGCTAAATGCGGCATCCGTGGCAAAGTTGCAGAGCAACGGAAGGCGATAGCCTGGGATGCCAGTCCCAGGTTAAACGCAGCGCAATAAGTTAGTCGCGGAGCGACGGCAGGAAGTCGGGTTAACTCCGCCCTGCGAAATTACATACGGCCACCACGATGTTCACAATAATGTGGTTGTCAACCGAGGTTGGTCACAGCGCATGCCATCGCTCCGCGACTCAGCGCATCATTGGGCCCTGCCACCTGGGACTAGCATCCCAGGCTATCGCCTGCCGTTGCTACCGCAACTGAATGCAACGCTTGCGACTAGACCTTCACCAGTGGCTCGGCATAGCGACGTACCCAAGCCTCCGT
>JANRMD010000523.1:0-53956 GCA_033761895.1 Pirellulaceae bacterium
AGAGCTATTTCAGATTACCGCGTGTGACAATCCCAGTGCCCGAATCTGTCGCTGACTCCGGCCGAACAACAAACCAACAGACGATCACAAACCGACGACTCGGGAAGATTTTTGAAAACGTTTCAAATTTCGATGCTCCCCCTGCGCAAATAGACCATCAAAAAAGAATTTTAATTATGTTCTTGACATCTCTACAAAAGCGCCGACGGCTCACTAAATCAACAAGCCACTATTAGCGCCGACCGCTCACCGAGCTTGACGCATTCCGCTACCGTGTACAGAGCACTAAAACCTTCTAGATGTGGGAGTTAATCCGTTGCGAGGAATGATCGGATGCGCTGGGATGATTGCGGCAGTGGCCTTTGTCTTCGGCGTCATTGGATCATTGTTCGCAACTGGTGCGACGCTTGCCGAACGGCTTATGATCTCGATCATGCCCGCCGCGATCGCCTTCGTGGCTGCACTACTACTGTTCACTAGGGATCGTGCACGGCACAGTGCAGCTCTACATGAGGTTCGAAAAGTACTGGCGGCTCGCGACGATGTGGCTGACCAGGATTTTCTTGCGTGCTTCCCCGATATCGATTCAACTCTGCTCAGTCAGACGCGTGTGGCGATAGCTGAGTTCTTTGGTGTTTCTACCGAGAAGATTCACCCAACCGATCGCCTGCACGAGGATCTTCGGTTGGGTACCCTCGATCCTGACTTTCATTCCTTCGTGGTGTACCAAGTTCTTAGTGCCAGGATGGTCGAACTGCGACCGTTTACTTTCAGAACGGCGGGTATGGCCGATGTCGGCGACCTTGCGAAAGAGATTCAACGGGTCCTCGACCGACTCAGCAAATCCGATCGAGGGTCGACGAGGTGAGGTTTGCTGTGCAACTTCGGCAAAGTTAAGTCGATGAGGTTAAGCGTTAAAGCTTCGACGTGTGGCTAACCAGCCCGGCCTAGCATTGCCGAATTTCGCTCTGCGATCGCGGCGATAGTCAGCGATGGATTCAGGCCGATCGGTTTGGGGATCATCGCCCCGTCACAAACGTAAAGTCCTGGGTATCCGAAGACCTGACCCGTGTGATCGACGACCGCTTCTTCCATGGTTGCGCCCATCGAACAACCGCCAAGCGGATGGACACTGATCATTGTTTGGAACCATCGCCACAGTCGGGGAATCTTTAGCTTACCCCCTGTCGACTCCGACAACTCGGCTTGAACGCGCAGTATTTTGCCGATGACATCCTTCGCTGAATCCGGTGACCAACTCAAGGCCAAGCTCTGCTTCCAGGGCGCCAACAAGCTTCGCTCTAACGAAAGAACGCCATCACCTCGATCCACACCTGCACCCAACCAGACCATGATTCCTGCCAGTAGGTTCTTGCCTTCGGCCTTCGACCACTTTGAACGTAGAACTTGTTCAAGCCATGTCCAACCGGTAACGGACAGCCAGCCGCGATCGCTGCCTGCACGCAGCGCATTGAAGATCACATTCGGAAACCCATCGTCTTCCACTACAAATGACCCGTCACCATCCAAGCCATCAGTGAAATCTAGTCCCGCTGAAATCGTCGGGCCCGTTGTCTGCTGGACTTTCTCGGGATCAGCATAGACCGCTGGTGTCAGTACGTTACCATTTGGCGACCAACGCGTTCCTAAATGTCGGCTAATGTTGGGAAGCGTTCTTGATTGATTGCGGCACCGCAAAAGCAACTCAGTTGTTCCAAGAGAACCGGCCGCCAAGACAACTTTGGGAGCACGTACACTGGCCGAAACCAAGTTACCCTCTGCGATCCGTTGATAATCGACGCGATAGCCACCGTTCAATGTGGAGATGGCTGTTACAAAGTGCAGCGGACGGACGTCGGCGCCCCAATTCTCAGCACTTGCGATATAGTTCAAGTCCAGCGTGTTCTTGGCTTGAACGTCGCAGCCGATATCGCAATTGCCAAGGTGCATGCAGGTCCCTTGCCAGCGGCCATGCGGATTCTTGTGCGCCTTGACTTTGTCAATATTCTGCGGATGTTTCCGATCGAAGCGGAAATCGACATCAAAGTTGATCGCCAGAGGAGTATCAAACACTCTCGAAGCGTAACCCGAACGAGCGGCCGCTGCCCGCAGCAATTGATTGCGAACCGTCCGCTGTTGTTCTGGAATTGTTCTCACACCCAGCATTCGCGAAACTAAATCGTAATGTGGCTGCAGTGATCGAAAATCGATTTCCGGCGGCCAGCCTCCCGCAAAGATTCGGGGACTGGGAGGGAGTAGAACACTGGAATAGCACAGCGATCCACCGCCTACTCCAGCTCCTTGAGCCACAATTACTTTCGGAAAGAATCGAATGTCCAACCATCCATGCTTCTTCTGCGGGCGACGAATGTCGAACAGCCAAGGATCGTCGGCAGCGCGCGGATAAGTGTCTGCGGTCCACCTTCTGCCGCGCTCAAGCACCAGAACTTTGGCACCCGCTTGAGCCAAGCGGCAGGCCGCGACCGCTCCTCCGAAGCCGCTACCAATCACAATGACGTCTGCATCGCGTTGGTTCATTTTGAGTCCACGTTGGGTGCGCTACCAACTAAAGCAGCTTCTGGTTTGTAGACCGGCGAGTCTCCAGAGGTCTGCTTGCCAGTTTCCCCTTGCGATCCACGTTGCAGTTTCGACTCCGTTGTCGTAAGTCGGTCGCGCGGAATCCAAAAATGCAAACGCTTGTCACCCGATTCGGATATCGCGTAATCGGTCAACACCATTTTGCCGATGGTGTTCCATGCCGCATCCTCCAGATTTCGAACCAGGATGTCGTACACCAACTGATTTCCGGGGTAGTGTTCGAGCCGCATTTCGTCACGAAAATCTTTGCGATGAACGCGCGGCGTTCCGGCTGCAATCCGCAACATCATCAGATCAGGCGTTACATCGGGTTCGCCCTCCGCCAGTCCAAGACGAGAGACGGGATGCAGTTGACGAAAGCCCGGGCGTTTGTCCATCAGCCGAAAGATGACTCGACTGACCAGATTTGCAGCAGGATCCAAACCAACTGTCGGCCGATTGGTCATCTCGATATCGACAATATGCTTGGTCCTTACACCGCTCAACCGACTGACCGTTACAAAATTGCCGGGGTACACAACTTCGTCGGGGTCCATGGTTGGAAATACTTTTCCACCGATCCCAAAAGAACGATAAGTTCCCGATTGCGTGAAGAGTCCTGCAACTGAGGCGCGGATTAGCACCAGACCTTTCTTGCCCGTTTGAAAGTAACCGGTGTAAGGAGTTGAGGCCGTGATTTCCCAGGTCCCTGTGAAGGAAATTCCGTTGGGATGTATGAGCTTGTCGAAATAGGGGAGCAGATCGCGTTTGTCAGCCAAGTTGCGGCAAGCATGATTGAAGAACTGGACAAGCTTTAGCGGTCCTAGCCCAACGTGGTAAGGTAGTGTTTCATAAATATCACTCCACACGACATGCTTGATGCGATTGAAAGATGCACCATGGTATTCGCCGTCCGGTTGCGCCTTCCAGCGATCTGCTGCGATACGATCGGTTAGGTCAACACCACCTTCGCGGGGCGCGTAAAAGGTCAGCCACAGCAGAGGCAGTTGGAGCGAAGTCAAAATGAGATCGATCCAACCGAAAATCGGATAAGTGCCTGCATAGAGGAAGAAGAAAAAGATGACTCCGGGCGGTCGCGCCAGCACCGCCAACCAGGCTGTCCAGGGATAGCGATACGGGTTCCAAGCCGCAGGGATGTACATGGCACCCAGTACAACCAGCACGGCAGCAGCGAATGATACCCAAGTCGTATCGACTGGAACCGTTTGCCCAAGCAGCGTAAGCATCTGTGCGGGCCAGAAAATCGTGGGCGTGGCCAATAAAAAGTCCTGCAAGATTCCCAGCCACATGGCAACTTGGAACCATCGCGCCCAACGATTGCGTCGTTCCATGGACAAATCACTTGACATTGGTGACTCCACTGGACTTGGGTATGGACTTTAAGAACTCGACGATCGCGACTTTTTGTTCCTTGGTTAACTCCGTTCCCCAAAGGTGCCCAGCGTTGCTGTTGCCTTGGATAAATGTCGCGTACAGAAACAAGCCGTTGCGGCCAACTGGGACACTGCCATCCGCAACAAAGCCGACGTTGGTGGCATCAAGCACGTCACAGCCTCGCAGAAACACGGGTGGACGCACTCCGCGCTCGCGAGCTTGAGCCACAACCGCTTGTACGAATTTGTGAGTTCGTTCACGAGCCTTATTTGCATCCGCTTGGCTCGGGCGAGGTCGAGCGGTGGTTGCTAGTTCATCGGTAAGGGCCTCGAACAGCTGTGAATCACCACTATCGAGCATCGCCTTGGTGGCAGCAGGTGAAAGAGGTGGGTTCAACAAGTCCATCAAGGTTGGAACAGAACCATTGTGCAAATAGGGACCACGCGCCCAAATGCCGTTCAATGGAACTGAGACATAACCCTTCGTTGCTCGAAACGAATCCAAGTCCCAAAAGTATCCGTTGCCAAAGTCGTTGTAGATTTCATGCGGCGTTCGTCCTTGGCTATCCGTTACGTTCCACATGGCCAAGCGATTAGGGTCGGTTGCATGCGCATTCAGGGCGCCGTTGGCAATCTCAGAAAATGTAAGAGGCTTATTCGTTTGCGCGCCGTCCATCCCATGACACCGGGCACAGTGTTCGGCGAAAAGTTTCCCTCCTTCACTGGCCAGTTTTTCATCGATGTCCAGCGGCCAAAGCGGTGCGGGCAGGCGTTTGATTTCTTCTACCAATTTCTCAATCTGCTCCACAGGCAGCGATTTCCGAGTGGCGCCATCACCCAACGCTCCCGCCAGTGAACAATCGAGTAGGTTGGTGCTCAGTCCGTCCCAATGCAGGTGAAAACCATCATCCAGAGACTTACGTGCACTCATGGCCCACAATGGCATCATGTCCGAATTGCCAACAGTGGAATCGTCCTTGGGATCCATCTTGAGCATCCCAAACTTGACGGGATTAAACGGGTCAATCCGGCCTGGGCCCCAAGGTGGGCGAGGCTTCATCCACAGAGCCGCTTTGCCTTGCGCGATCAGGGCCTTCTGAGTTCCAGGAATCAGAACATAGCGATAGATGGCTTTGTCCAAGGCGGAAAGCTTGGTGTTGTACTCGATCGCTCCGAGAATGGTATCGGCGTTGAAGCGAGCGTCGTTGGCGCAAGCGGTTAGAAACTGCAGATACCCCTGTGTGTCAAATTTAGTTGCGGGCGCTCCCACCATGATGTTTGTCGTACTGGTGCGCTGTTCGTCCTGCGCAAGTCGATAAGAACCAGTATGGCACAATGCACAGTTGAGTCCGACGCGGTCGTAACCAATGCGACGTTTGGAGAAGCCGATAGGCATCTCGCTGCCGGGTTCCCATAAGATGCCGAGCGACGTGTAACCACCTGGGCCTGGGAGGTGTTCAGGGAATATCTGCGGTAGTGTCAACCAAATCCAGTAGGGGATACCACCAGGTTCCTCGATACCGATCGAACCGTACTTGAACTCGCTATTCGCGACGTTTTCAGGCAATCGCTGTGGATAAGCGTGATAGAGTTTCTCCCACAGCACAACGCTGAAAATCAACAGCAAGGCCAAGACAATCAGGGCCACTCGGAACAGCCAGCGTTTAAATCGTTTGGCAGCTTGCGGAGGTAGGACGCTCATCTAAGTGTTTCCATCCAAGCTGGGGTTTTCAATCAACTCCGTCAGTACGTTGGACAACAAGATCGCTTGTGCCACGGCAACCACTACTTCGAACCAAGCAATCCAGGGCACAGCCTCTTGTGTCTGATGCGGATAGATAACGAACCAGTAGATAAACATCACAAAGTGCCCTACGATTCCAACGAACGCGTTGAAACGGTAACGCCCCACGTCAATTACAACGGGTATCGAGAACAGGGATACGAGGAACGACAAGAGGAATCCGAACGCAGCCCAAACGGCTTCGTTGGGAGTCGCAGCACCCAGTTGTTCAGCGGCGGTGAGTGGGTAAAAGATGCCTGGAATTGCGAAGAAATTGGTAACCGCAAAGGCGAGCACCACCACGAAACGAAAGGCTTTACCAGTGCTAGTCATGGCAACTCCTTCGCTTGATTGGAACCCAGCAGTTTCTGAAACTCGACGAGCGCCCATTTCTCGTCCATCGTCAGTTCACTTCCGAAGCTCGCGTGCCTAGAGAATTTTTTGTCGTAGTGTCCTTGATGACCATTGCCCAGCAGGGATTCAATCACACCATCTTTGATTTGAATGGTTGAGTAGAAGAACGTCGGGCGGCCATCGTCGGTGCGGTCACGATCGCTACGAAAACCACCATGTTTCTCATCGTAGACATCGTCACCTCGATAGAAGACCGGCGGCCGCACTCCGAGACTACGAGCTTTGGCAATCATCTCAGCAATTAACTTGGGTTGTCGACCTAATTCGACTAAATCGGTAGCAGGGGTAATCCCCAGTTCTTCAAGGTCTTTGGTGGTACAAGGTCGATTGAACAGGTCGTAAAGCGATGGGACCGAGCCATTGTGCAAGTAAGGGGCTTTGATCCAGATACCGTCGAGCGGTCCGTTGGCATATCCACCGGTTTTCTCAAAGTGGGTGAAGCGCCACCACTGACCAGCGCCGAGTTGGTTTTGGTTGGCTTGCAGGGCTTCGGTGTAAGAGTCCAAACGAGAAGGATCCGTGTTGATATCTCCGATCGGCAGCACCTTGCCGAGCCCCGGTGGGCCAAGATCGCGATTGCTATCGGGGTTGCCTTCGGTGTTTGAGTTTGGAGCAGCGCTGATTTCGGTCGCTAAGGATGGATTTGAGGGTTTGCTCCAATCGCCGTGGCAGTGCGCGCAGTATTCACGGAAAAGCGCCCGCCCTTTACTGGCTAAGATCTTGTCGATGGTGAATGGATAATTCGGAATAGGCATCTCGCCAGCGAAAGGCTGGAATTCGTCGGCGCCATGTTGCGATTGACGCTTGAAGATGCCTTGGAATGCTGGGTTCGATGGCGGTGGCGAACCGATCCAACGGGAGACGCGCAGCATGCGTTTCATATCCAGAGAGATTGGCGTTACTCCCGCACCGAGGGACGCACTGATATTGCGCTCAAAGACGGACCGGTTGTTGCCGTCCCAATGCAACTGCATCCCTTCGCGCGGACGTTGGTTCCAGATCGATGGATAGTCTGCAATGCCATAGGTGCCATCAAACGGGAAACCAAACTGAATCGACTTGTAAGGGCTGAACGTATCAATGCGACCTGGACCAAACCGCGGCGTCTGGTCTTCGCCGGGACTGTGAGCCAAGCCATTGAGGTAATGCAACTGACGACGGCGTTTGAGCAGCGTTTCACGCAGTTGAGTCACTGAGCGTGTGACGATCAGGCGATCGATCCCAGTCAGTGGCGTGCCTGTGCCCTTGGCAGCGGCCTGATCGATGGCTTGCACGAGCGTTTCGGCGGTAA
Organism: Pirellulaceae bacterium; assembly: GCA_033761895.1. Classification (GTDB taxonomy): domain Bacteria; phylum Planctomycetota; class Planctomycetia; order Pirellulales; family Pirellulaceae; genus Aureliella. Next base: position 7,460 of record JANRMD010000523.1, read on the forward strand.
ATCGCGTGTCCTCAGCGCATCGGAAGAGAAACGTAAAGTAACCTTCTAAATCCATGGAATGAGCCGGCATGCCATAGATCATGACTCGGCCGGCCCCAACTTGGCTCTTCTGACCAATGTAGTCCGCTTCAAGTGCGTTGCCGTAGATCTGTTCGGCCTGTGTCTGATTCTGAACGGCGAGTGTGCCGGTGTGGCAGACCGCGCAATTCAGACCTACGCGATCGACATAAACCCTGCGCTGCGAAAACCCGACTGGCAGAGCGTGGCCGTCTTGCATCAAGAAACTAAACTGAGCATAGCCATCGCGGTAGTCGGCGGGTTTGTCACCACGGCTTTCTTTTTGTGCGACGATGCGGAGGTAATCGCGTCCTTCATTGGGCAAGTACTGAGGAAAAGTCTCCGGCAGAATCTTCCAAATGGCCAGTGGGATGCCGTCGTAATCGGAGCCAATAGAGCCGTAGAGAAAGTGCTCGTTATCTTTCGAGTACTCCACCGGGATAGCTGCAAAATAACGCCAGTACGCAAATGTCGCCAGGACCAAAAGCAGTCCAGCGGCAACGTAGAGATTACGCCGAAACTTGCGGCGATAGCCTAACAATACGAGATCGGTAAAGGTGCTGTGTGTCATCGTCCACCCTTTGAAGACACAGGGCTGGTTTCGTCGACCTTCAGGTCACTGGCGACTTGATCGACTTGCACATGTTCGCTGGTTTCCTTGCCAGTTTTGTGGCCAGTGTTTGCGCCACTGTCATTGTCTTGGTGGTATTCTTCCAAGTTGCGAAACACGCTCATGACTTCGTGGATCATTTCGTCGTAGTTTTTGTACCGATTGGTGTCGTAACAGCCTAGCGGATTCTCAAGGTCGTTGATCAAGCACTTGTTGCAGTAACTGCAGGGGTGACGGTTCTGGATCGGCCATTGATCGTCGGGCACCCATGAAGCTTGATCCCAGTCCATGCCTGCGTAGAAAAGTTTGGGTAGATCGCGATTAGCGACTAATGGCCGCGCAATCGAAACACCATCGACTCGATTGGAACGAATGGCGTCAGCGATCACGGATCGATGCTGGAATCCGCCTGTGACTAGAACTGGGATGCTAGGGTCAACGGACTTGCGAATCTTGGCTGCTAAACCGAGATTGATGCCCGACTTGATATCCTCGTAAGCGAGACCGCGTCGGAAGTTCCACCACCAGCGGAAGAATGGCCCGAGGAGTGGATTGCGAAAGATCCAGTAGTTCAAGCGGGTTCTTACGCCGCTGGAGAGCATGCTGTCATAGCACAGAATGGCGTCTTCGAGCGGAAAATCGCCGGGCGGATTGCGTGGATGAGGGAAGATGCTTCCGCTGGAGACGTGGATTGCATCGCAGCCGGAGGCCACAGCCCACTGGCAAATTTGGAGCGCATCATCCAGCTTGTTACCGCGTTTGCGCCAGGGGTACAGGGCGTTGTTGAAGTCCTCGGCATTGGTCTTCAACTGCAAATGCATCGTGCCATGGGTCGCTTGCTTGATTGCGTCGATGACCTCCAAGAGGAATCGCGCGCGATTGCGAAGTTCGCCACCGTATTCATCGCGGCGATCGTTAATAGCCGAACTCAGGAACTGCGTGATCAAGTAACCATTGGCCCCGTGCAATTCGACCCCATCGATACCAGCCTTCTGGGCGCGGACGGCTGCGTTGGCAAAATGCTGGATCGTTTCGGCAACTTCGGTACGCGTCATGGCTTGACATAGAATGCCATGGAAGTAGTCCGGTTGACTGGTGGAACTGAGGGCTAAGTTCTGATGGTTCTCAACTCCACCGACATCGCGCTGACGTCCCGAGTGACTGAGTTGCATGATGAATTTGCATTCGCCACTTTGCACAGGGTCGTCGGGGAAAGCGGTCTTTCCAGCGGCGTGGACATGGTTTGCAACTCGAGACCAAAACGCAATCTTGTCGTCGTGATCAATGGTGGCGTAGTTGACCATGATCCGACCGCGAATCGAAATCGGTGTGAAGGAAGAAATGACACAGCCCACGCCACCGGCTGCAAAACTGCTTTCCCAGCGCAAACGAGCTTCGCTGCCGTGGCCGTCGTAGTGATCGAAACGTCCGGAGATGTTGGAACGAAAAAGTCGATTCTTGACTATTAGGCCGCTACGAAATTTGAGCGGCTGGAAGATGGGATCAAGCTGTTTTTTAGCCTGCGGCAGGCTGGACGTTGCCTGCGGATGGCTGGGGTCGAGCTGAGTCATTGCACCGCTTCCGGCTGGGGCTCTCGCAATTTGAGACAGTTGACAACATAGAGAAAATTGCGGGAGTCACTACGGAAGCATTCCGGAACGTCTACGGAATGATACGCTCAAGCTATACAACGCCATAGGTCAGTAGCTTGACGCGTGTTTTTTGAGTTACGCGAGTACGCACGCGCTAAGCCCTTCCGGACTTTCGCGTTCGTACTCGTGCTCAGGCTCTCGATCAGTCGCCGGATCAGGCACGGACCTGCGACTCACAGCGAGCTGCCAATCGGTTGAACACAAACGCGCAGAGCAACGACCCGCCGCTGTAGAGCAATGGCAAGTAGGAGTACGACGCATCTTTGGGATTGATGTAAACCAACACGAATAGGGCCGCGGCCATAATCAGTGTCAAGGAAAGGCCCAAGTAAACCGCATGCCATGCTTGCAGCGCCGTGCTCATAATCACTGCTGAACGGGCCACCGCTGAAGGATTTTGGTTGAGTTGTGGATTGTTCATAGTTTTCCCCTGAAGAGTAGAAAGTAAAGAATCAAGGGCGATACGAAGGTTATCGCCCACTGCGTTGAATGCCGTCTTTAGTATTACCCAAGCCAGTCGCGGTCGGCTAATGACCGTTCGCCCCAATAGAACTGGGTAACCACGGCGTTTGATCTCACGTCCGATTTCACGATAAAGTGACAGCGCCATGCGGATGGCAAAGCGACAATCCCAAGGCAGGTATCTCAAACCATCCTCAGCGATTTTGTACTGAGTTTCGGCGCTATCGAGCAAGCGTTCGACCTCAGTGCGGACAACCTTGGCATCGGTTGCAAATGGGAATGCGATTCCGGGCAGGTAACTCCGTCCACGCAGCGCATCTTCGCGGACATCCCTCGCAATATTCGTCATTTGCATCGCCACCCCAAGTGCAATCGCATGGCGCTCCGCGGCTGGGTTCTTGACGCCCATCAGTCGCATAAGCATCAGTCCGACTGTACCCGCTACGTGGTAGCAATACCGGTGCAAGTCGGCAAGCGTTTCGATCTTGGCTCCGCTTAAATCCATTCGCATCCCAACAATCAGTTCCTGGGCATGCTTGACGTCGATCGAGCGACTGATAACAAGCGGTGTTAGCCACTGAGATGCAGGATGTACGGTATCAACTCGCCCGCGCCTCATGAGCTCCAAATCATTTTCCAAGGTACATAACTCGAGTGCTGCCGCATGGAGACTACGGGCTGAATCCACGCAATCATCGACCGTTCGGCACCACGCATATAGAGCATGCACCGCAGATCGGACTCGCTTCGGGAGCATCCGCGCCGCAAGCGAGAAGGACCGACTGTGACGCTCGATCACGCTGCTTGGTTGCAATTCTTGTTCAGTATCGTTGAACCGGCTGGTGCTCGTGAAGGAACTCATGACCGATGAACTCCTCCTAACACGCTGGCAAAATCCCTAGCGATGATGCCCGCTGTTGCCTTAGCAGTGTTGACCACACCAGGGACCCCAGCCCCCGGATGTGTGCCGCCTCCCACTATGTAAAGTCCGGGGATACGTTCCGACTTGTTATGTGGTCTGAAGTACGCACTTTGCGTCAGTTTTGGTGCGACTGAGAACGCAGAACCCTGATAAGCGTTCAACTGGCTTTCGAAGTCTTGGGGAGTAAAGTGTCGACGTGTGACTATATTCGATCTCAAGTCTGGCAGGTGCTTTTCCAGTGATTCCAGGATCGCGTCACCATATTGTTGAGCCGCACTGTTCCAATCCACGGCCGCTCTACCAAGGTGCGGGACGGGACTGAGTACATAGAACGCTTCACCACCGGGAGGCGCAAGTGAGGGATCGGAGACGGTTGGTGCATGCAGGTATAAACTGAAGTCTTTGGGTAGCGATGACCCATGAAAAATATCGCTCAGTAAACCTTCATAACGCTGGCCGAATAGAATGGTGTGATGAGCCAAATCGCTGTAGCGTCGTGACGTGCCAAAGTACATCACGAACAACGACATCGACCAATCCATGCGTTCCAACTTGCGTTGCATGACGCGACCACCAGCGTGCTGTCGGTACAAGTGAGCGTAAGTGTGATGGATGTCTGCGTTAGAAACGACCAAGTCGTACGTATCTCGATTCCCCTGCTGATCAAAGACATGATGTTTGGTTGCAGCAGCCTGCTCGACTTCGATTCGTTCGACTGGAGCGTTTAGCCGCAATTCGCCACCCAAACGCTCAAACAGCTTCACTAAGGCGTCCACCAAGGCACCCGTTCCGCCTCTTGGAAAGAAAACACCCCACTGACGCTCGATCCAATGGATCAAGGTGTAAATGGAACTCGTTTCCATCGGATTGCCACCAACCAGCAAAGGATGAAAACTGAAGGCTTGTCGCAGGCGTTCGTCCTTCACGAAGCGTGAAACTGCGGCGTAAACACTTCGATCGGCACGTAGCTTCATCAGGTCGGGTGCGCATCGAATCATATCGCGAAAGTTGAGGAATGGAGTTGCCCCAAGCTCGACATATCCTTTCTGAAACACTTTGCGAGTGTAATTTGCGAAGCGATGGTAGCCCTCCACGTCATGCGGTGAAAGGTTCCGAATCTGCTCGAGTAACTTCCCTTCGTTGCTGCTGTAGTCGAAGCGACTGCCATCAGTCCATTGCAATCGGTACATCGGGTCTACAGGGATCAAATCGATATGGTCGGCCATATCCTCGCCCGCCAATTCAAACAATTCTTGCAGGCAATGTGGGGCGGTGATTACGGTTGGGCCTGCATCGAACGTGAAGCCCGCATCGTGATACACGTAAGCTCTGCCACCTGCGCGATCTCTGGCTTCGTAGCACAGGGTTTCGAAGCCCATGGCCTGCAAACGAATGGCCGCAGCCAAACCACCAAACCCGCTGCCAATCACCGCCGCGCGGCCGCGCGAACGATCGGCTCCAAACGGAATCCCATCACGATGAATCAGAGGATCTCGCGAAGTTTGAATTGCACTGGAACCCAGGGTCGTACTCATCGATTCGCTCCTACAATTGGACGATGCAGTTCAAAAGCTCCACTACCGGTGTTCGTTGGAAATCCCGTTTGCACTCGAGAAGTCGCAATCGGCTGTAAACAATCACGCATCCGCGCCAGCCTGCTTGGGTCGATAACATGCTCTGCAAGCAAGCGGAGTTGTTCGCTGATAATCCCTTCGATGATGTGATCTCCGTGAGATTGCACCAGCGATACCACATTCGCCGCAATCAGCTGCCGATCGTGGGTTGAGGTTGTTAAATGCTCTGTTAGTGACTCGCAGTACACATGGTCTGCAAGCTCAGCGGCCCACACCCATGGCCATGTGACTCGCGCATGACGCAGGTCGTCATCGCGCAAAGTTCCATGATTCGGTCCTGCTGTACCTGTCGCAATATGGAGCAGTTCGTCCAAATCGTTCCTCATTTGCAACGCGACTCCGATCTGGCAACCAAACGCGGTTAGTGCAGAGCTTAGAACCGCAGGAGCGCTGGCTGCGATGCAGCCTAAAGAGACAGCCAATTCAACCAGGGCACCTGTTTTCAAGTTGCTAATGGCTTCGGCCGTACAACGCCACTGGTGTGCAGGCATTTGGTCCAACCTCGCGTGCAGATCAATCGCTTGACCTTCGTGGCAGCGGCGGCCTGCGGTCACCATGGCGTCTACCAATTGCATCCGTTGGGAAATGGGGAATGGAGATGTCATCAGCAATTCCAACGCCCGAAAGTACATCCAGTTGCCTGCGTTGATCGCCAGCGGCACCCCTATGGTTTGATGCAAAGTCGGCATTCCACGTCGGTATTGCGATTCATCTTGAATATCGTCAATCACCAGCGAGCCTGCATGCAAACACTCAATGGCCTCCACGATGGGGTCGGAGAGTCGACCATGGCCGCCTGCAAACTCGTAGCTAATCTGCGACATAGCGCCTCGAATGCGTTTGCCCTGCCGACGCTTAAACTCATCTACGGGCTGATGTAGCGCTCGATGGACCAATTGATTCGCGAGTGGACTCATGATGTAACCCCGTTTGCGATCGTGGAAACTGTGGGCTTGGACATCGGCGTCTTGACCCGAAGCAAACTGCGAAGAAAATGCACCGGTTGTAGCCCACCGGGAGGCAACCCAACTACGATGCGAAAGGCATCTGAGCGTGTGAAGCGATGCCCGTAGAACCGTGCAATGCGAGATTCATCCAAAACGCGATAGAACCTCCGGAAGATTTGATAACGAGTTTGCGGCTTAACCAAATCGAACAGCAAACGATTTAGGAAGCGTGCAAACCTAGCTCGAACCACGTGCTCATCAGCCAGTTCCTGTACTTTGGAAGACAACTCAGCCACCGGTGTCTTCGCCACAATCTTCGCAAGCGTTACGGCCATCGGAAAGGAGTAGCCGGTAGCAGCATGGAACCAGCCGCCGCGATAACCGCCCGCAAGGTAAGGTAGTGTATTGCCAGGCAGATTCCCTTGAGTCGGCATGGACAGTACCCCCGACTCTTCACGAATTATCCGCCATTCTAGAATCCCCTGATTCGCAAGATACTGCCTTACTTTTAACAGGCATTCATCGCGATCGATTCTCGGCGAATTTGAGAATCGCGTGTCTTCCACCAAAACCCTTCGACGCTCAAATGGGAGTGTATAGATGAAGCGGAAACCATCGTGTTGATCGATACGATCGTCCATCACGCGCGGATGCGCGAGGTACCAGTCCTGGTCGAGTTCGACTTCGAATCCCCAGAACTTCTGGTATCCGCCCGAGACATTCAGCGAATCTGTTGGTACTGGCCCGCGATTGTCAATCACGACCGCCGCCTCCAGGCAACGTCCATCACTCAGGCGCACTTGAGTGTTCGAAACCTCTGCCGCAGTTGCACCCGTAAGTATCGCGCAGGCATGCACCCCTAACGCTTGCTCAACCACCGAGGCAAAGTGCGTTGATGAAATCGTGCAGTACTCGAGCTGTACGTGTCGAAGTCGTCCACCCACATAGATGTCGTACCCATCCCAACGCGACACGATTAGCGGCTGAATCCAAACCTCGCTATCGGCGGGAACGTCAGTGCCATGGAAGGACCAAGTGTGGTTACCAGCCAGCGTCGGTCCACGCTCGACGATGGCGACTCTGGCACGTGGTTGATAATGCCGAATTGCCAGGGCCATAAGACCGGTTTGCAATCCGCCTCCAACCAGGACGTAATCCCACGTATTCTCATTACCTTTCATAAATGCGCCTCCAGTCTGATCCGCGAGAATTCCGAAAATGCGTAGACTTCGTGGAGGATTAGGTGCGGAATGGCAATCGCCGAAAGTCCTATGAACGCAATTTGTAAGGTTGCTGCATCAATTCGATCAACGCCGTGAGCTTGGTGGAACCACCAACCGATCCACGACACGCCCATAACCGCAATCACCGAAAGCGGTGCAATGCGCAACGCGAAATGAAACCTCGATAGACTTTCTTCATGTCGCAAGCGTCGCAACCCCTGCCACGAGTGCCAGCCACAAAAGAAAAGCGTAAAGGACAGCAAGATCGGCAGGAGAACTGCGGACAGTGCAGTAGCGACAGGTACCCAGCGAGCGATATCTTTCGGCGCATCGATCAACCTTTGCAGCATTTTGATACACGCCACAGGCAACAATGCGTAAGCGATGCATTGCGTAAGGAAGACGATCTGCGCGACAACGTGTATATCTGCTGTCGGAGTAATCAAGCTGAGCAACGAGTTGAACTCGTCTGAACGCGAGACTGCCGGTATCCAAATGACAAGCCCGCCCGTCGCAGTAGCAAGGACATGCCTCGCAATACTTCGTTCGGGCATCCATTCACTATTAAGGTTCGAAGCGTAATTGTCCTCACGTCCAAAGTGCCAAGCAGAGACAAGGAAGAACACAATAACTGTAGCTATAGGGAAGCAGTACCAACCAGCAGCAAAAGCGATCGCAACCAAGAGATAAGCTGGAAAGAAAGCCATCCACCAACTTCGCGGCAATCTCGAATGCAAGAGCCTGTGACCAACTCGATGGTCTAGGCCTCCATGCGGCACGCCTAGTACCGCCATTGCGAGCGATGCTGCAAGGACCATCGCGCCAAAATCGGGCTGGCCGACAATGGACACAGTGGCACACGCCGCACCGCATATCGCTAGGTAAACTTGGGAATGCATCGTTCGACTTCTTGGTTAGTTGCCTAAAGCCATCAGCCCCGGTGCTACAAAGCACTAGGCTGAACAGCCCGTTCAAGCTCAGCTTTATGCCAGGGCAGGAGAGGACGAGCTGCTAGTTGAATCTGCTAGACCCTTGCTCTTGGCACGAGCGATGAAGTAAATCAACAAACCGAAGCCAGCCTTGGCGGTCATGTCTGCAATCGCGTAACCAACTTGAAGGCCCACGATACCAGTGGGATCGACTGCTCCACCAGCCTTCGCTTCTAGTGCGGTCATGGTTCCACCAAGCGCGTAAGCAATTGGGTAAACCGCCCATGTCAGCAACAGCACCAAGCGAGCGACTTCGATCAGCTTGCGGGCCGCAGCGGGCTGCGTGTCAAGCGACTTGGTCAGCTCGGTCCAAAGTACGTACAAGATGTAGAAGAATGGAACTGAAGACAGGGCACCCCAGATGACGCGTGCGGTCCAACCTTCGGGATTGGAAATGACTTCCCCTGGATAGCCGAGCGCGATCATCAGTGCCGCAGCGATCACCAGTCGCGTCAGCAACGATCGAGCCTTGCCAGCTTCCAACCGCATAACCGCGATGAGTTCGACCATCAGCAGCGGCACGGTTAAAATCCAGTCGGCATAGCGGTAGAAATCATTGAATGCCGCACCCGTACCCTTGTAGCCACCGTCGGCCAGGACGTATGCATCCTGCCATGAATGGCGAATCATGAAGTAGTGATAACAAGCGATCGTTACCACCAACCCGCTGACCATCAATGCCGGACGGTACGCCTCGTCGACGCTCGATCTCGACAGGAAGAAGAACAGCGCGGCCGCCCCCATCGTGGCGACCGTCATTGAAAAAATGTTGTCCACAATGGTGTATTGCAGCACCGACAAATCGGGCATGCCCACCGCCAACAAAGACATCGACTCAAACATTTCTACCAACTCCCTACTTGGGTAACGCTTGCTGGCGGGGCAATATAGGCCCGCCAGGGCCCAACAGGGTCGAAGCAGACGTCGCTTCAAAACTACCAAATCTGTCAGGCCTTTCACTGTAAACCTGCGTCAAGGGGACTTCAGATCACTTTCGTGCAATTTGTTTTACGGTTTGACAAATTTGACAGTTTATAATGAGGCAATCAAATCGAGACGGTTGAAACCGCCACGTGAGTCGTTACCATGAGAGGGACGGCAATCGCAGGGTTGCTGTAGAATTCGAAAGCTACCAAAACTGTCATGGATATTGGCGTGGTTCATTCGTTATCCACCTCCGAATTCGCAAAAGCTCTGGGTGTGAGCGACTCGTCCGTGCGTCGCATGGCAGATGCAGGCGAGCTGGAGATTCACCGTACGCGTGGCGGGCATCGAAGGATTCCCATCGCTGAAGCAGTCCGCTACATCCGCGATACGCGGGCTCCAGTGTCGAGGCCTGAACTGTTGGGGCTGGAGTTCGCACCTCAAGAAATCAATCGCGAGTCTGCTGCTAGCCGGATGCAACAGGTTTTGGAGGACGGGCATGCATCAGCCGTAATTGGCTTGATGCAGCTGCTATACGCCTCGGGTATGAATATCGCCGAATTGTGTGACGGGCCAATTTCTTCCGCCATGGTGCAGATCGGAAATCGTTGGCCACAGGATAAGCGGGCTATCTTTGTCGAACATCGCGCGACGATTCTGTGTTGTCGTGCATTGAATCAACTGAGGTTGTCCATTCCTGATCCTGACGAAGATGCCCCCAAGGCAATTGGAGCAGCGATGAGCGGTGACATGTACTTGATGCCGACGTTGATTGCATCCTTGGTGCTCCATGAAGTTGGCTTCAACGAGATCAACTTAGGCCCGAATACGCCGCTCGATGTCTTGTCTGATGCGATTGTCGATGAACGTCCGAAGTTAGTTTGGCTGAGCATTTCCGAAGCGATTCGCAGCAATAGTCAACTTACAGAGATTATCAAGTTGTCGGAGATCGCGCGGAGTCATCAAGCGACGCTGATCCTAGGCGGCCGTAATGCAGCTGAGCTGGATACCATTTGCACCAATGCGGATGGAAACGCAAAGTGGATTCGTTGTGATTCGATGTCAAGATTTCGACATCTCACATCCGTAATGCTCTGAGCCAGAGATTTTCAGTGATTGGCCGGTACCTTGGACTTTCGTGCTCACCTGGCCTTTAGGCCTGCCCTAATCCTGGAACTGAATGTTATCGATGCCCAGGCGTTTCATCTTTTTGTAAAGGGTCGTGCGGTTGATGCCGAGTTGATCGGCGGTTTGATTGCGACTGAAGCTATTGAGTCGCAGTACTTCCAGAATAATCTGGCGCTCAGGGCCTTCTAGGGCATCGCGCAATGTTTGCCCACGAGCAATCACGGCTCCGGATCGGCCGCCGGTTTGGTGACGTAAGAGTGATGGAGGCAACAAATCGATTTCGATCGTCGGAGATTTGGTCAGCAACACAGCGCGTTGGACAACGTTCTCCAGTTCACGAATGTTGCCGGGCCAACCATAAGTCACCATGGCTTCCATCGCCGCCGGTGAAAAGCCATCGATCTCTTTGACAACGTCTTTTAAGGTCTTTTGCAGGAAGTGTTCTACTAGCAGCGGAATATCGGCTGGACGTTCGCGCAGCGATGGCAATTCGAGATGGATAACGTTGATACGGTAGAACAGATCCTGACGGAAGCGACCTTCTTCGACCGCTTTTTCGAGGTTCTCGTTCGTCGCCAGGACAACTCGGGTATCGACCGAAATTGTATCTACGCCGCCAACGGGTTCGAACTGAAACTCTTGCAGGATTCGCAACAACTTAATCTGCATTGCGGTAGAAGCGGTTCCAATTTCGTCGAGGAAAATGGTGCCCGAGTCGGCATGTTGGAATTTACCCACTTTGGCATGCTGAGCGCCGGTGAATGCGCCGGCAACGTGACCGAACAGTTCACTTTCGAGCAAGTTGTCGGGCAGAGCACCACAAGCGACTTCGACAAACGGATTGCGCTGGCGACGACTGCGCCGATGGATGGCTCGCGCGATCATCGACTTACCCGTTCCGTTCTCGCCGGTGATCAGAATCGTAGCGCGAGTGTCAGCGACACTGTCGATCACGTCGAAGATTCTCAACATCCTCGCATCGTGGCTGAGTATGTTTTCTAGACCGCTACGGCGATCGAGTTCCAACTTCAATTGTCGGTTCTCTTCAACGACGCGATGTTGATTGACGGCTCGTTTGATTGTCGTCAACAGTTCTTGATCGATGATGGGTTTGGTGAGTAGATCAAAGGCACCGGCGGAAACCGCTTCGGCCCCTGCGTCTGGGCCAGCGTAGCCAGTCATCATCAACATCGGCAGATCGGGATGATGCTTCTTGCAGTACTTCAGGAGTGTGAAACCATCGTCTCCTTCGAGCACCACGTCCGTTAGGCAGACATCAAAGCTGTCCGATTTCAGCTTGTGTCGAGCTTGAGCGACTGAGCTTGCCGAGGCGACATCAAAACCTTGTTCGCCCAGCCAGCTAGCCATGGACTCCAGAAGCCATCGGTCGTCGTCAACGAGTAACAGTTTGGTGCGCTGCATTTTGCCTAGACTCTCAAATAGCTACTTGCGAAGCGGTTCTGGTACGCTGTTATATGTAGGTTGAGAATGATGCTCAGGCAAAATTTAATGTTGTTTTTTCGCTACAAAGCCGCTGACTTTGTTGCTTGTGGATTCTGCCGCCCTTAAAGGGGGCCTAACGGCGGGTCGACTCGTTCAGCTTCCATCGCCCCTTCTCATTCTTTGAAAAAGGACTCACAATCCTAAACTTCGGTAAAACCAATCCTAATTTGGCGTTCACCCGCCATAAGTGTTGTTTTTCCGCAGGAATAACCCGTTTTAATGTCCCTTTAAATCAGACAAGGTTCTACTAATTTCAAACTGCATTGCTTTTCACCGCTCACTTGTCGGATACAATGTTCTATGTGGGGTAAGTTTTACTTAGTAAGACTCGGGCAAATGGGTCCAAAATAGGGGTAAACAAATTGGCAATTCGTCTTCTTGTAGCAGATGATCATGAAGTGGTACGGAGTGGGATAGGAACGCTTCTAGAAGGAAGTGATGTAGAAATCGTTGGATTGACCGGAACGGTTGAAGAGACGGTCTCACTTACAAAGCAAATTTCACCCGACGTCGTGCTGCTCGATGTTCGTATGGGCGAAGAAGATGGCTTGAGTGCACTCGAACAGATTCGATGTGATAAGCCTGAATTGCCGGTGATCATGATTTCAACGTACGACAATCCAACTTATGTGGCTCGTGCGATCGCTCTCGGCGCTCACGACTATATTCTCAAGGATTCTTCGCGTATCGAAGTTCTCGAAGCGGTCCGTCGCGCGGCGGCGAAAGAGTCTCCTTCGGATGTGAGCATCCTGCGTCGTATACAAGTGACGATGTCGAAGCGTAAAGACCGAACCGATTCAAAAGACGTCCCGCTCACCAATCGCGAATTGCAGGTCCTGCGACATATCGCGCTCGGACTGAGCAACAAGGAGATCGGCACTTCGCTGGCAATCAGCGTAGAAACCGTCAAAGAGCACGTGCAGAACATCCTTCGCAAGCTTGACACCGCAGACCGTACCGCTGCCGCAGTTTGGGCAGTGAAGAGTGGTTTGATCGGCGAATAATTTTGCATAGCCTGATTCGATTCCCGGGACAATTGCCCTGTCCCTGGATCCGATTCGCTTAATTGCCGCATGTTGCGGATCGACTTGTTTGGCTTTCCACACTGAGCCATATCTCACTTGCGTTATATCTCACTTGCGCCATATCTCACTGCAACGTACACGCAGGTCATGGGGCTGGTCTTGGCCCCCATTCCATTTTATGTAGCGATCGTCCACTTTATGTAGGTTCGAGCGGTACGTTGAAGTGATTCTCATTAGCGGGCCGCATTTGGGGGCTGGGGTGCAGCGGCGGATTGGGTTAGATTCTGAATTACGCCTGAGTCCAATCGCGGCAAATCTTGGCGGATTCCTTTGCAGTTGACGCTCCGTCGAATCGACCGAGAGCAAGCCGGCTGCGATTTTGCCCAAAGCGATGGATGTTAGATTCGCGCAGGATGGATTTCGAATCATGAACTTCAGTAAAGCAATTCGTGTCTTTATCGCTGTGCTGGCTGCGCTGCAATTCACTATTCCCAGTTTGGTATACGCGCAGCAGGCTTTGCCGGCCGAGCAACCGGACAGTTTCTTGGCAGGTCCGGAAGTTTCCGCCCATACTGCATGGATGTTGGTCTGTTCCGCCATGGTGCTTTTCATGACCGCCCCTGGGTTAGCTCTGTACTACGGTGGGCTGGTACGCAAGAAAAACGTACTGAGTGTTTTTATGCAGTGCATTTTCTTGATGGGGCTGATGACGGTTATTTGGGCGGTTTATGGTTACTCGTTGGCCTTTGGTGGTACCGGGCCAGTCATCGGTAACTTCAAGTACATCTTTATGCAGGGTGTTGCGAGGACGTGGAGCGAGTCGGCGGGCCAGCCAATGACTCCGATGCACGATGTTGTTCCGACTCTGCCTCGCATGTTACACATGATCTTTCAGGGGATGTTCTTCATCATTACTCCGTCCATTATCTGCGGCGCGTTCGCCGAACGAATGCGATTTAGTGCGATGGTTGCTTTTTCTGTTTTGTGGGGGACCTTTGTCTACTGCCCTCTAGCACACTGGGTTTGGGGCGGGGGCCTACTGTCCTATGGTGGCCCCAACTCGATACTTGGCGGCGCTCTCGACTTTGCGGGTGGCACAGTTGTGCATATCAGCTCCGGTGTGAGCGCCCTTGTCGCCGCTTATGTGATCGGTCCTCGATTGGGACACCGTCATGAACCCATGCCGCCTCACAATCTAACTTACTCCGCTATTGGTGCGACGATGTTGTGGATTGGCTGGTTCGGCTTTAACGCAGGCAGCGCCAAAGCGGCAGATGGATTGGCCATCAACGCCTTCATCACAACGCATTTCGCGGCCGCGGCTGGTGCGGTGGCTTGGGCAGCCATTGAATGGCTTAAGCGTGGTCGTCCCTCATTGCTTGGTGCATGCTCGGGCGCAGTGGCTGGGCTAGTCTGCATTACGCCGGCCGCAGGTCACGTAGGTCCCAATGCCTCATTGATCATGGGGGCGTGCGCGGGTTGCGTGTGCTACCTATCGTGCTCGCAACTCAAAGCCCGCTGCGGCTACGATGATACGCTAGACGCGTTCGGTGTGCATGGAGTTGGCGGGACACTGGGCGCTATCCTGACCGGTGTCTTTGCAACGCGAGCAGTTTGGAACATTAATGACGGTCAACCAGTGGGTATGATCGAAGGTAACTTTTTTACAATCTTGGGACAACTCTCCGCCACTGCCATCACTTGGTTGTTTGCCGCAGTCGTCAGCTATGCTCTGCTAAAGCTGATCGATATCACGATCGGACTGCGCGTTCCTGCCCATGCCGAACGCCAAGGGTTGGATATTACGCAACATGGCGAAGAGGGCTACATCTTTCTATAAAGCACTAGCGACAGTGGATTGAGTTATACTGGCGGTACCGACCTTGGTTTAGTTGTATCCCTCTCCCCAGATAACCAACCGCGAATGAACCGCTTGGCTTTGCTATTGGCTTGGATTGTCAGCCCTGGGCTGGGTGCTGGACTATGCATCACGCTCTGTTTAGGACTGAGCTCGTTAAGCCGTGCGTCGGATGATATTCCTGACTACGACAATCAAATCGCTCCATTGCTTAAGACTCATTGCGTCAAGTGCCACGGGCCAGCCAAGCAAGAAGGAGGCCTGAAGCTGAGCACCGCCGTGGAAGTGGCTCGCGGTAACGACGCAGGTGCGGTCATCGTGCCGCATGATCTGGAGGCAAGTCGCTTATGGATTCAAGTCGAAAGCGATGAAATGCCTCCCGAGTCACCATTGTCCGAAGCTCAGAAATTACTGCTTAAGCGTTGGATAATTTCGGGTGCGAAAGGCTTGTCGCAGGCTCCGGCAGACACAGGACCAGGGAATCACTGGTCCTTCCGCCCATTCGACCACTCGCTAGTTCCAACCGTTCTCAACGCAAGCGGCTTGGTCAACGAAATCGACTACTTTGTCCAAGCCACGCTAGAAGGCCGTGGCATCCAAGCCAACGCTGAAGCCGCCAAGCGGACGCTCATCCGCCGCGTTAGCTTGGATGTTGTTGGAACACCTCCAACCCCCGATGATATCGAGCGTTTTTTGGCGGACTCAAGTCCGACTGCTTACTCGCAGATGGTCGATCGCTATTTGGCATCGCCGCAATTTGGTGTGCGGTGGGGCAAACACTGGCTCGATGCAGCCGGCTATGCGGACTCGAACGGCTACTTCAACGCCGACAGCGACCGGCCGCTCGCCTATCGCTATCGTGATTACGTGGTTCGGAGCATGAATCAAGACAAGCCCTTCGACCGCTTTATTGTTGAACAACTCGCGGGTGACGAATTGGCTCAATTTCATCCTGAACAATCAGTTACACCAGAGATTGTCGAACTCTTGGAGGCGACGCATTTTCTGAGAAACGGGCAAGATGGTTCCGGGGAAAGTGACGGCAATCCAGACGAAGTTCGAGCAGATCGATACTACGCACTCGAATCGGTGATGCAGAACGCGTCGTCCGCTCTATTGGGGCTGACGATTCAATGTGCGAAGTGTCACGATCATAAATTCGAACCGCTTTCGCAGCTCGACTACTATCGTTGGCAAGCGGTCTTTTATCCCACATTCAACATCGAGAATTGGGTTAAACCCAATGACCGCTTCATCTACGCTCCACTGCCTGCTGAACAGCAACTTTGGGAACAGCAAACGCAAGCGGCCGAACAGCGAGTTGCAACGCTGCGTAAGGCGCTAACAGAATGGACGCGAACACATCGAATTCAAGGCGAAGTTCTCTTTGCAGACCGATTCGATGCGGCATCATCGACACTGGCGGCTCAATGGAGCGTGACCGCGCCAGGTGATGATGCGCCGGGTGGCAGTGTCCCTGTAAAGCTCCATTCGGACATCGCTCCTGCGGCGATCATCAAAGACGGTAGACTGAACCTGATCGAAGGCGGAACCCAGGGAGATAGCTGGCTAACGACGAAGATCGGATTTGATTGGACGCCGGACAAGCTTGGTGAGTCCATTCAAGTGACCTTCGATCTTATCGACAACCAACTGCCTAGTGGTCAAACCGGTGGTCAGCCTGCTGAACGTATTGGTTACTTTATTGCACTGCACGATTTCAACGATAACAGTCCCACTCCCGGTGGAAACTTACTGATCGATGGCAATCCGACACAGGGTACAGCCCTGCATCTCGATTATCCCGGAACGGACGGACGATCGCTTGGCACCTTAGGCACGACTGGCTATGTACCCGGCCAGAACTATGGGGTGCGAGTCACCAACATCGGCGATGAGAAGTTTCGAATCGAGCAATTGGTGAACTCATTCCCCGATGAAAAACCGATCGATGTGCAGAAACAAGATCTTCCCGATGGCGGCTTTGGTTTCGAATACTGCTGTGGACGCAGTTTCATTGTGGACAATGTGCTGATTGAAAGAGTTGATGCTTCGCCCAAAGACGATTCACCGATCGCCGAGTTGAAGAAGCGTCAGCGAGAGTTGGCTGAGGCCGTGAAGCACCACCAGCACATTGCTGCGAATCGTCCGGGAAAGATCGCTTGGGCGGCTGACATGGCAAGCGAACTGCCGCAGGTGCATCTGCTGACACGCGGGAACTATTCAGCGCGAGCTGAAGTCGTCGAACCAGGCGCGTTTTCCGTACTGTTGGATGCGAACAATCGCTTTGAGGTCGCTCCGATCAAGTCCCATCACCTATCTTCCGGACGTAGGCTTGCCTGGGCCAAGTGGTTGACGCGACCTGAGTCGAAAGCCGCAGCGTTGATGGCTCGGGTGCAGGTCAACCGAATCTGGCAGCAGTATTTTGGAAAAGGGATCGTCACCACCCCAGATAACTTTGGCATCAGCGGCGCTCCACCCTCGCACCCCGAGTTGCTCGATTGGTTAGCGGCTGAACTGATTCGCAGTAACTGGAGCATGAAAGCCATCCATCGCGTGATTCTAAATTCTGCGACTTATCGACGCTCGAGCGAACTGCGCGCAGACGCACACAAGGCTGATCCAAGCAATCGACTGCTATGGCGATTTACCCCAAGGAGATTGGATGCAGAGACCATTCGCGACCAGATGCTTGCCGTCAGCGGCGATATCAACTTCTCCCTTGGCGGACCTTACATCGCCACCCGGCGGCTAGAGAGTGGCGAAGTTGTTGCACCGGAAGACACGGCCGATTCGAGCCGCAGGTCGTTGTATCTTAACCAGAAGCGAACTCAGGTAGTTAGTTTTTTAACGGTCTTCGACGCGCGCAGTGAACTGGCGGCTCGCATCGAGAACTTTGAAACCGCAGCACGCATGCAAACCACCGTGCCTGAGATCCTCGACTTGTCGACTGAATCCGAATCCACTCGCGAGCTCTATGGATTGAATCGGCCAGAGACCCAGGAGTATGGGACACGCTGCTTATTGGCGCGTCGACTGATCGAACAAGGTGTCCGCTTTGTACAGATCTTTCTCAACGGACAACCTTGGGACACACACAGCAAGAACGCGGAGAGTCTCAAGGGATTATGTGCCAAGACCGATCAACCCAGCGCCGCTCTGGTACAAGACTTGAAGCAGCGCGGACTATTGGAGTCGACCATAGTGATGTGGACGGGGGAATTCGGCAGATTGCCAGTCTCTCAAGGGACGGATGGTCGCGATCACAATCGGCATGCATTCTCCTTGTGGCTGGCCGGAGGCGGATTCCGCCAAGGGTGCACGCATGGCGCGACGGATGATTTCGGATACAAAGCCGTCGATAACGTTGTTACCGTACACGACCTGCAAGCCACCTTGCTTGACGCTTTCGGAATCGACCATCGCCAACTCACGTATCCACACGATGGCCGCGAAGCTAGTTTGACCGACGCCGAAGTTACTAAAGCTCGAGTGGTTCGTGAACTGTTGGCTTAAGTGAGAATGTTCTTGTTAGTGGAGCGTCAAACTTAAATATTAGTGCTCTGTCCAGATTAGATTTTTGGGTTGATCGCACTCAAGTACTATTAACCGCGCGGCGTTAGCCGCGGTTTTCACATTGCGGAAACCGGTGCTAACGCACATCGGTTAATGTTTCTAACCTTGTAAATTTGTGAGCCGTCGGCGCTAGCCGCGGGTCTCGAAGTTTGGAGCGTGCATAGATTTGGCTCGTTCCAATGCAGTTGAACTGGACGTTATTCTGCATTGGCAGGTTTATTGACGATGAACGACTGCTCCTTCGGTCACCCGCGGCTAGCGCCGTCGGCTCACTAAGAAACAGACCTCTAGCTAGCGCTGTCGGCTCACTAAGAAACAGACCTCTAGCTAGCGCCGTCGGCTCACTAACCGCGCGGCAGCAATTTAACCGCCCTCAAGCATTTCGCGAGTAGTGCGGTGGACTCGAGAGCCTTGACGGCTTTCGCTACCTCATCGAATCGAGGCAATCGAAATAGCTCATCATTCGATACGACTTCACATTGTGGTTCAAGTTTTATTGTCGCACGATTGTCCTAATCGTAGTTGCAACAATTGAGACAATTGTGCGACACTGACTTTGCCGCTATCGATTTGCAGATGGTTGCGTTGGGCGGTTAGGGTTGCCAGTTTGAGCCTGTCGTAGTTGCTGTGGCTGAGCGGACTGCTGCTGAGGTTGCACGCCGCGGGGCTGAACTGGTTGCTGTGGGTTGCCGGCCTGTGCTGGGCTTACCTGTGCTGGGCTTACCTGTGCTGATGTAACCTGTGCTGATGTAACCTGAGCTGGGGTTCCTTGAACTGGATCAGCTTGGGGTTCTTGATAAGGTTCGACGACAATCTCCCATTCCTTGGGCAAGGCTTGCGGAATGAACTCTTCCTTAAACAGCTTAGCCTTCATCTGGTCAAGCATGTTCCAGTCCTTGTCGCGATCGGTAAACTCATAGACCTCGCGATGCTGTTGGCCCGGACGCCAATTTGGCAAGAAGACGATGAGCGCCTTGGGGAGTACCTCGTTGGCATCCAACACAATTTGGACGCGAGAGTAGTTGCCTGCATCATCCGGACGTTTGGGGTAGGTTTCCAGCCAAACATCTTTGTTGCCCTGTGGCGGTGCGATTGGGCGAACCCAGTAGCGACTCTTGATATCGGAGGCCTTCACGCCGAACAAGAATGGCAACGGGCTCAAGTGAATCTGTTGCCCACGCATGTAGGGTGGCAATTGGACTTTCAGACATTTCTTTTCGTTGCGATCAAGGATATGAACGTAGTCGCCGTCGCATAGCCAATACTCGCCGAACTTTTGACGTTCGTTTTCGCGATAGGTTGCGGCTTGCTTGTCATCGCGGCCGCTGAAGAATTCAACTTTTTCGACTTTGAAAAGCCCTTTGTCGGGCTGCATAAAGCGAATAACGCCCTCGCCTTTGGCAGCAGCATCATCGCCCGTGTTTTGCGCAGGATCGTAAATCCAACGCTTGAAGTTGCATTGGTAACGCTCGATTTTCTTCGTGCTTTGCTCCCACACGTTAAGCACTTGATCCAAGTATTGCAGTTGCGGTGCCGTCAACTCGGGAAATGGTGACTTCGCCAACTGCTCAGCCAACGCGGCTTGTTGTGCGGCGAGTTGCTGCTCCATCGCTTGACGGTCCATCGGTGAATTGCCGATGCCATTGGTGGTCGAAGCGCTTCGCATTTCCGGCTGTTGCGATAGCTGTTGGGTAGCAACGGGTCGGTTACCAGGCTGCTGTTGCGGAACAGAAGGCTGCTGCTGTTGTTGCGCGTTCGGTTGGTTGGAAAACTGCGAATTTGGACGTTGGCCAGCGGGTTGTTGGCCGACTGGTTGTTGTTGGTTCGGCTGTCGCGTGGGTTGCTGGGTGCCTGGCTGAGTTTGGCGAAAGCCGGGTTGTTGTGCAAAGGCCGCAGCCGAGAAGATGGTCCAAACAATAAGTGGATTAGCGTAGCGATGTAGCATTGGCATCTTCCCTGACGCAGTTGACCGTAATGGTGAAAGTTGAAACGTGCCTCCAGGCACGCTGACAATCAAGAGTTTGAGTGTGTGATCCGTACACGCTGCGAACTCTTGCGCATCTGCCCGACATAGTAGCATCTAGGACCGCCGTCCCCTAGCCCGATTCGTCATGCATTCTCGAAAAACCGCCGGGTAGCGAAGCTAGCAAAGGGGCTGCCTTGCCATTGGTGATAGCAGTAAAGAGCAGAATGTGCCACAGTTGGTGTGGCAGAAAAAAAGCTCGCAACCGTCGGAGACAATCGCGAGCCAAGCATTATCGTTCTAGAACGGTGGTAGCGCTATTTGGAAGAAATTTCGATTTTGAAATCGTTAGCGCCCGAAGTTGCTACGGTGTAGGAGAGTCCCGAAGTACTTGGCGTCATGTACTTTTTGGGCAGCAGCTCCTTGGGAATCAGGGCAACACTCCGCTCATTGGCCGAATCGTATTTGGTCTTCTCTTCGACGAATTCACGTTTGACAACAGTGGCTTTGTGTGCACCTTCAACAGCGCCGTCGCCATCGTTGTAGGTTGTCAGTTGGAATTTACCCTCGGCGTTGGTTCGACCAGTCGCCGAGACCGAATTGGTATCCGAGAAAAAAGTAACAACCGCTTCCGGGCAAGGTTTCCCGTCGAGCAGGACGGTCCCACCCGCTTTGTAGACTTTGAGACGTTTGGCTGTCCATTCGTCCGAGGAACTACAGGCTGGCAGAGACACCAAACCAATCGCGGCGAACAGCGCCACCGCGATTCTAACTTGCACATTCATTCTAGTATCCATCCTGGTATCTATCGATTATTGATCGTTGGTTACAACTTCGCCACCGCTTCGAGTTCCCATGGCACCCCAGACACCGTAAGGGCTGAAGCCACTGGTAACTTGAGGTAGGCCTTGGTTGCCTGCATCAATGTTTTGGCTGACGAATTGAACCGAACCATCGGCACGCGCTACGTTGACGCCGCCGGTGTGCCGGCTGCTAGCCGAGTACATGCCGCCCAGCCAGTGATTGTTGGCTTCCATGCAGCTTGGGCTGTTGGGAGGCAGTGCAGTGCTGAAGCGAGTGAACAGAGATGCACCGTCGCTCCAACGTCCGCCTTGGGTACCAACGTCGGTATTGACAGGCACAATGTAAAGGCCGTTGACAAACAGGGTGCGGCAACCGGCTGGGGTGTCTGTTCTACCGCCGCCAGTGGTCGCAGCGCGTCCCATGGTCAACGGGCCAATTGGTGTCATGTGTTCGGACATGGCGATCGTATTGCTGAGTCCATCGGTAACCGAAGCGATGGTTACGAAGGAGAAAGCACCGAAGATACCGCGTGGATTCCGGCAGTTGCGTCCATCACCCAGTTCGTCAACAGTGCACATCAAGGTTGCTGTATCACCACCGCAGAAATTGTAGTTGGTGATAGCGATATTGGTGACTGGACGGAATTGAATGTCAGATGGGCATACCAAAGTTGGGATTTGGGTCGACCAATAAGCCGCGCCACTCCAAGCAGCCGATTGAGCCGCGCTGAACTGGTTGTACAGCGAAGTTTGCTCAAAAAAGGGAAGCAGAGCTACGTGTCCGCTGATCCGTCCGCGCCCGGTGGTGGCCGTCGGGCAAAGCCCGCTGTCACGGCAACCAGATCCGCTCGCCGCACTTGGGAATTTCTTGTAAGTCGATTCGTAGTTCAGGGCGGCTAAGGAAAGTTGCTTGAAATTGTTGCTGCACTGCATCCGTCGAGCTGCTTCACGAGCCGCTTGAACGGCGGGTAACAGCAAGCCTACCAAAATGCCAATAATTGCTATTACCACTAGTAATTCTACAAGCGTAAATGCCACACGCGTCCGGACAACTTTCATAAAATCTGCCTTTCCTAAATACAAAAAATGACGGCGATCCAAATAGCTCCGCCGTCAGAGAGAATTTATTGCATAGCGCGAAAAAAGCTCCTCCACGCTACTTCTCAAGCTTAGCAGATAGAGCAAATTTAGTCGTGGTGATGTCGGCGATTTTTGCGTTAATCAACGATTATTAAGGCCAATTGGCACAACGTTTGGAATATCCAGTTGGAATCTGGGATTGCCAGTCACCTCTAGGCGGAGAAGCGCTTCCACTTCCTTAACAAACGTTGATTCAGCCGAAGCCAAATTGCGAGACTCCGCTCTGTCGTTGGCGATATCGTAAACTTCCCACTCTCCTGGTGTCTTGGTCTTTAGGCCCTGCCGAACGGCTTTTCGAGTCCCGACGCGAACTGCAACTTGACCGCCATATTCAGGGAAAACCCAAATCATTGGCTTTCGATTTGCCGCAAGCTGCGAGGCCTCGCTGGAAGTCGCCCGCGTCAGTTCGCTCCACAGACTCTCCCCGTCCAGTCCCGTCGGCTTGCCAATTCCAGCCGCATCGCACAAAGTCGGAAACCAGTCCGCAAAGTAGCTGGGAGTATCGTTGACGCTGTTTGCAGCAATTCGGCCGGGCAAGCGTGCAATCATTGGAACTCGAATTCCACCTTCATAGACACTGCCTTTATAGCCTCGCAGGTCAGCCGTGCTATTGAAGAATTTTGGGTCCGCGCCGCCGATATGAAAGTGCGTATCGGGTTGACTAGGATGGGTTGTGCCATTGTCGCTGCTGAAGATCACCAGTGTCCTGTCCGCCACGCCCGCATCCTCAAGTGCCTTCAGGACTCGACCTACATAGTTGTCCAGATCAGAAATCATCGCCGCGTAGGCAGCGCGTGGTCTTGGATGAGGCAAGTACGAGCACTGTCCGCGATAAGGTTCGGAATCCCAGTCCGTGGGAAAGCGATCGACAGATTCACGCGGTGGATGCATGGCCACATGCGGTTCGATAAATGGCAAGTAAAGGAAGAACGGTCGTGCACGATTGGATGCGATGAACTTCTCCGCTTCGGCTATCATCAGCTTCGGCGCGTAGCGTTCGCCTTGCCAGTCCTCCAATCGAACCTCGCCTTCCAGTTGCTTCTTATGGCCTGGCACGGGACGTTCGTTGATCAGCACTTGCTCCGCATTCCGCCACAAGAATTTTGGGAAGTAGCTATGAGCAACCGCTTGGCAGTTGTAACCGAAGAACAAATCAAAGCCCTTGCGATTCGGATCGCCCGTGCTGCCGACGGGACCAAGCCCCCATTTGCCCATCGCCCCAGTCACATACCCGCCGCGCTGAAACAACTGCGCGATCGTCAAAGCATCTTCACTAAGCGGTGTTTGGCCTTCGGTAAACTCTGGAAAGTTCACTTTGGCTTGCAGATTACCACGCACTTCAGCATGCCCCAAGTGCTTGCCGGTCATCAATACGCAACGCGATGGTGCACAAACAGGTGCGCCCGAGTAGTGCTGAGTGAAACGCACACCTTGCGAGGCCAATCGATCCAGATTCGGAGTCGGAATCTTCTGTTGGCCATAGCAGCCCAATTCTCCCCAGCCCAGGTCATCCGCCAGGATAAAGACTACGTTCAGTCGACTTTCGTCAGCATGGACAAAGTTGGTAGCGAACGTCGCGATGAAGCACCAAGCCAAGATTGTCAGCGGATGGTTTTGTCGTGTCATAGCCATTTTCATTCCGTTCGTGGTGAAGTTCGTTAGAGTTGCTCGCGTTCGTAACTCGAATTGTTCGAAATCGCGTGACATACAGGCCGCTTGCTGACGCTTCGGAGGCTATTCTCCACCTTAGGAGCCAAATCTCACTTGGCGGCGAAATCTTAGGGTCCGAATCGACAGCAGCAGTTTAAACCGACCTGATGCCATACAACTGCTCAAAATTCCCGATTTGACGCTCGTCGCAACCGCTTTTCCGACGCCTACGCTGAGCAAATAAACTATACTTTAAATCCCCCGCTGATTTTCCCCCACCTGTCTCCGCTTCCCTCCGCAATTGCCGGTGCATCTACATGCTCGCCTCCAGGCTCTACAATCCCCTCCTGCACACTTCGTTGCTTCGTTGGCAATTGTCAGTTCTTGCTGTCATTGCGACCTGCGCGTTGTCGCCGGACGCAAGGTGCTTTGCAACCGAACCTGTCAATTTTGATCGCGACATTCGCCCGATTCTTTCTGAACATTGTTATACCTGCCATGGTCCAGACGCAGGGAAGCTCAAAGCCGGCTTGCGGCTCGACCAGAAAGAATCGGCATTCGGTCGCTTGGAATCAGGCTCGACAGCCGTGGTCGCAGGCAAGCCTAGCGACAGCGAATTGATTCGTCGGATCCATTCCCCAGATGCCGATGAAGTCATGCCACCGCCAGACGGAGGCAAACCGCTGACTGCGGCTCAAATTAGCGCACTTGAGAATTGGATTGCCAGCGGAGCCAGTTGGGCGAACCACTGGTCTTTTGAACGTATCCAAAGTCCAGCAGTGCCGGCCGTGACAAGCGGTCGAGTCAACAATGCCATCGATAACTATATCGTCACAGCACTTCAATCGCATGGGCTTACACAGTCACCGTCAGAGACTAAAGAGCGTTTGATTCGTCGAGTTACTCTAGACCTGACGGGCTTACCTCCCACGGTCAAAGAAGTTGACGATTTTCTCGCCGATGAATCACCGTTGGCTTTCGAACGTGTCGTCGATCGTTTGCTCGGCAGCCAGCATTTCGGAGAACGCTTGGCACTTCCCTGGCTGGACTTGGCTCGATACGGCGACACCAGCGGCTATCACAATGATTCTCTGCGCGACATGTGGCTGTGGCGTGAATGGGTGATCGGCGCATTCAACAGGAATCTGCCTTTCAACCAGTTCACCATCGAACAATTGGCTGGCGACTTACTCCCCAGCGCAACGATCGATCAAAAAGTTGCCAGTGGATTTCATCGCAACGTGATGACTAGCGATGAAGGTGGTTTGATCGATGCGGAGTATAGAAATCTGTACGTGGTCGACCGAATTGCAACCACCGGTGTAACTTGGTTGGGCATGACGATCGCTTGTGCACAGTGCCATGATCACAAGTACGATCCGATGACGCAGCGAGACTACTATGCCTTCTACGCGTTCTTCAACAACGTGCCGGAGAATGGCAAAGATGGAGTGCGAGATCGCAATCCAATGCCATTCCTCAGCGTTCCTACCGAAGCTCAGCAGGTGCAGTTGCAGCAGTACACTGAACAACTAGCTGCAGCTGAGTCGCAATTGGCTGAGTTGACCAAGTCTCTGGCTGAAAAACAGACCGCTTGGGAACAGTCACTTGTATCGGCTGGATTAAGCGACACAGCAGCAAACACGCCTATTGCAGATGCTACTTTCCCTCTGGACGAAAATGGCACTGGAAAAAGGGGGGATGGAACCGAAATCGCCGCTAAATCCGACGGCAACGTACAGTTCGACGAAGGCCTGGTCGGCAAGAGCTTCAAGCCTGCAAAATCAGCTTGGTTCGAATACGGCGAGACATTTAACTTCGAAAAGGATCAGCCGTTCAGCGTTTCAACTTATCTGATGGTAACACCCGCTGGCGGCGCACCGTTCGGCAAAATGAACGATGCCGATGGGGCTCGCGGCTGGGATGTCGAATTCCATGGCCTGCGTCCTAGCGTGCATTTGATCCATCGTTTTCCCCAGGATGCGATCCATATTCAAGCCGATGAGGACCTGCCGGCCAATGTGTTCACCCACTTGGCGTTCACTTATGACGGGTCTGGCAAAGCTGCCGGACTGAAGTTGTATGTAAACGGTGTGCTGGCGAAGTCCTCGATCAAGATCGATAGCCTAAAGGGTTCGATCCTATCGGGTACACCCTTCAGCATTGGACGGCGCAGTGGTCTGGGAACTCCTTTTGAGGGCCGCATAGATGATCTGCGAGTTTACAATCGTGAACTCACGCTCATCGAGGTTGGTGCACTGACCGCTGCGGAAACGCTAAAGGTCGTAAATACACCTGTTGAGCAACGTGCCGCCAAACAGAAGGAACAGCTCGAAAAACTCTTTCGTCAGACGCAAGTCCCCGAGTTCGCGGCGATGCAAAAGTCGGTTGCGGATTTGCGAAAGACGAAAGATGACTTCGCTGCCAAGATTCCCAACACGATGGTGATGTCGGAGATGGAAAAACCTCGCGATACATTCATCAAAGTTCGTGGCAACTATGACCAAGATGGCGAGAAAGTCACCGCAGCAGTTCCCAGTTTCCTTCCCCAGGTTCCGCCATTAGCGGACGGAAAGCAACTGAATCGATTGCATCTGGCGGAGTGGTTGGTCTCGCCCGATCATCCATTGACCGCGAGAGTAACCATGAACCGCTGGTGGGCAATGCTGTTTGGCACAGGCATCGTCAAAACACTTAATGACTTTGGATCCCAGGGTGAACGCCCGACCCATCCCGAGTTACTCGATTGGCTGGCTGCGGACTTAATGCGAGACTGGGATACCAAACGGGTGATCAAGCAGATCGTGATGAGCGCTACCTACCAACAATCCTCGCAGGTGACGCGCGAATTATTGACTGTCGACCAAGAGAATCGCTGGCTTGCGAGAGTTCCACGGCAACGTTTGGATGCGGAAGCCATTCGCGACAACGCTCTGGCAATTGCAGGGATCCTCAATCCGGCGATTGGTGGTAAGAGTATCAAACCGGCTCAGCCTGCGGGAACGTGGGAGATCAATGAAATGGGGGGCTACCCCTACGACAAATCGACAGGGAACGATCTCTATCGTCGGGGCCTTTATGTTTATTGGCGGCGTTCAACAGTCTACCCATCGTTTGTGACTCTCGACGCGCCCACACGTGAATTCTGTGTCGCTCAACGCGCCAAAACGAGTACTCCGTTGCAATCGCTTGTTCTGATGAATGATCCTGTGTTTGTCGAGTCAGCCCGTGCCTTCGCCCAGCGTTTGTTGGCTGAACCGAATCTTGACAACACAGCCCGCACGCGATTGGCTTGGCGGATCGCCCTAGCGCGAAATCCATCCGAATCCGAACACGCGATTCTGAATCGGACTTTGGAACAGCAGTTGACGACTTATCGGAATGATAAAGAAGCGGCCAAAAAACTGATCTCTGTTGGAGACCTCGCTAAACCTGATTCGCTGGACGATAGCGAACTGGCGGCTTGGACGGCACTGAGCAACGTGATTCTTAACTTGAACGAGACGATCTCGAATTGATCATGGATATTCAACAAAAACTACAGTTCGCTTTGCATCGCCGTACGTTTCTCGAAAAGAGCTCGACGGGTATGGGCGCCTTCGCACTCGCCTCGTTGCTCGGCTGCATGCCTTCGGCATCGGCACATCCAACCAGTGACTTGGCAACCAGTGACTTGGTGGTTCCGGGTGCGATGAAGCAATTGCATTTCGCGCCCAAGGCCAAACGCATTATCTACTTGTTCATGTCCGGTGCTCCTTCGCAGCTAGATCTTTATGATCCCAAACCGAAGCTGACGGAAATGATGGGGCAGGACTTGCCGGATAGCGTTCGCAATGGCCAACGCATCACAACCATGACCAGTGGTCAATCCAAGCTGTTGTGCGTTGGTTCTCCTTTCAAGTTCAAGAAATATGGCTCGGCTGGCATGGAGCTATCGGAGTTGCTTCCGAATCTCGCCAAAGTGGTCGACGAGTGCACCTTTGTTCGATCGCTCAACACCGATCCGATCAATCACGATCCGGCAGTCACCTTCTTCGCAACGGGTAACCAACAGCCCGGCCGTCCCACCATGGGTGCTTGGTTGGCTTATGGCATGGGCTGTGACAACTCGGACTTGCCTGCCTTTGTGGTATTGACCAGCGGAGGTGGCGGTCAGACCTTGCAGACTCGCTATTGGGGCAATGGATTCTTGCCGGCGCAATACGGCGGCGTTCAGTTCCGCAATGCGGGTGATCCAGTCTTATTCGTTTCCAATCCACCGGGGGTGAGCGGCGAGACTCGCCGTCAACTGCTGGACTCAACGAACGAGCTCAATCGCTTGGCACTGGGCAACATCGGCGACCCTGCCATCGCGGCTCAGATAGAGAACTACGAACTTGCATTTCGTATGCAGTCGAGCGTTCCCGAATTAACCGACCTATCGCAAGAATCCGCTGAGACACTGGCGCTGTATGGTGCAACGCCTGGTAAACCCTCCTTTGCCAACAACTGCTTGTTGGCTCGTCGGCTGGCAGAGCGTGGGGTGCGTTTCATTCAGCTTTGCCATCGCGATTGGGATCACCATGGTGGCTTGCCCGGTGGTCTGCCCGTCAAGTGTAAGGAAACCGACCAAGGCGCTGCAGCGTTGGTACTCGACCTCAAACGCCGCGGTCTATTGGATGACACCATTGTGGTGTGGGGCGGTGAATTTGGTCGGACGGCCTACAGCCAAGGCGAGATCAAGCCCGACAATTTCGGACGTGACCATCATCCGCGTTGCTTTAGCATTTGGATGGCCGGCGGCGGCTTGAAACAAGGCTACGTGCATGGTGAGACTGACGAATTTGGTTACAACATCACGCGAGATCCAGTTCACGTGCATGACCTCCATGCGACACTATTGCACCAGTTGGGCGTCGATCACAAAAAGCTCATCTATCGGCACGAGGGGCGAGATTATCGGCTGACAGATGTCGCGGGTAACGTAGTGCATGAATTGCTCAGTTAATCCTGGGATCGGATGCTGAAGAGCCCAGTTTCGCGGAAATCGAGTCCACTAGCAGGCTCAGTGGGCGGGGACGCCCAATGTCACCCACTTTCAAAGCAACTGGTTTTCAAGCAGTGCCTGTGGACTTTCAAGGTCGCTGGTCCGTTTTTTGGAGCGCGGACGTCCTCGTCCGCTGAGCTCGCCGCTTATGCAAACACAAACCGTATTGGTGTTTAGCTTGAAGGGCGATGCGACTGGCATCAGGTCACGTTTGTTGCAGTTAGCTCAGCGCTCTATTTGTGCGCAAACTCACTGATCTCAGCTAGCGACAGATGCTGAGTGATGTTTGAAGAATAGTAAGCCCTAGCGATCTTCTGATCGGGCGTGATCAGAAAATCAGCGGGCAGTGAACGCACTTCGCCATCGACTTTACCTGGAAAGAAACCTTTCAAAGTCGCGTACAATCCGCGAGGATGGATGAAGGATACCAGCATCCCAAGCAACGACTGCTCTATTCCGTAGGCTCGATAAGCGCTGAGTTTTGGGTCGGCTGCGATCTGGAAGGGCACTTCACGCGACCCGTACTGTTCCAAGGTTCGTTCTGGACCCGAACGGAACAGCGCGAGCACCTTCAAGCCTTGTTTTTCGAATTCGGCATACCGCTGACTTAGCTCATGCACGTGCAAGTTGCAAAACGGACAGGCGGCGTAGCGATGAAAGGACATTAGCAATTTATGGCCACGATAATCAGCAAGGGTAATGGGTTTTCCCGTGCTAATGTCGGTGACTTCGAAATCTGGGGCAGGTTGACCAGCGGACAATCGCATGAAATGGACTTATCTGAAAGTGTGTCTAGGCAACAAACTGTGTGATCCAAATGACTCTGGGAAGGCAACAGTGCTTGAAAATATTGGATCCAATCGTAACCCGCTGCACCGCTGAGGCACAGCCCCGCTCGGTGTACTGGTTCCGCAAGTGCCCTATTTCGCTCACCCGCAGGCGTGAATTTTGATGTTTCACTAGTGGCTGCTTTGAAGCGATCCGGATGACGTTTTGCTTGGCTTTTCATAACCCGAAGCGTTAGCGAGGGACCTCTCTGTACCGTCATGCCGATCCCGTAACTCGGTCCCTCGCTAACGCTTCGGGTTGTGAAAGCCTGAAACTCGCAACATCAAAACTGACGCTTCGGGTTGTGAAAGCCCACAACATCAAAACGCGTGAGGGTGGGCTGACAATCTGCCCCCCAAACCTCAGGGGAATTATAGGAAGCTTGGAAGTTCGAGACAATTTGGTCAGGCGCTCGGCCACGTCACTCCACTTGGCAAAATCCTAAAGTGCGTCGTAATCGTCCCACCCGTGCTAGTCCGTATGGCGGGGATCTTTGCTTTTTTCGGCCGAGCGCGCCCATAAGCAGTGGATCTTGGGCTATCTCTATCATGTGTAGGTTCGCTTCGCGGCGGCTTTACCACATGCGAGACATCGGTAGCTTGGCGCCATTTGCACCAAGCGATTGAGTTTGCCAGTCCAAGATCGTTCGCTAGGAAATTTCACTAGGAAATACAGTATGGCTAGGTCCAACACACCGAAATTTGACCCCAGTGATTACTCACCGGCGCAGATTGCGACTGCGTTTCTCGTCTTGGTGGGATTGGTTTTAGTGATCTATGTTGCCTGGAGCGGTTGCTACACCGTCAAGGAATACGAACAAGCGGTTGTGCTGCGTTTTGGCGAATACAATCGCACCGTTGGTCCCGGCCTGCAGTTCAAGTTTCCAGGCATGGAGGAGCGAATCCTGGTTGATGTCAGCGAAAAGAGCATGCGTCTGCCGATGGGGAACGCGGAGGTCGTCTCCAACCCATCCGGATTCCAATACGATAACGATGATGATGACCAGTCGTTGATTCTGACCGGTGACCTGTACGCCGCAATCGTGGAATGGAACGTTTTCTGGCGAGTCTCCGAACCCAAAAAGTTCATCTTTAGCTTTAATGAAGATCACGTTCAGCGTGCCCTGATTGCCGTTTCACGCTCGACCATGCATCGCATCGTCGGCGATTACTCAGCTGACGAAATCCTGACGGGCAAACGCGAAGAAATCGCTCTGGCAGCCCTCAAAGAAATGAAGAAAGCCATCGAGCCCTTTGATGCCGGGATCGATATCACCGACCTTCAGTTGCAACGTGTTACGCCGCCCGAGGTCGTCAAGCCTTCCTTCGACCTCGTCAATGCTTCGATTCAGCAACGTGATCAACTGGTCAACGAAGCGCGACGCGAACGCAATCAACTGATACCGATGGCTCGCGCTCAAAGCGACAAACTCATTCGCGAAGCGGAAGGATACGGAGCACGTCGCTTGGCAGAAGCGGAAGGTGAAATCACCGCGCTGCTGGCCAAGTACGAGAGCTACCGCCTCGCCCCCGAGGTAACGCGACAACGTATGTACCTTGAAACAATGGAAAAGGTTTTCTCGGCCGATGGCAAGAAAATCATTCTCGATGAGAGCCTCAAAGGCATGCTTCCACTACTGGATTTGAACAAGTAGTCCGTCATTCGGTTTCCAAGTAGAGTTCAACCTGCACAAGTCGCTCAACGGAATAGAAGTAACATGAATCCAAAATACAGTCGACTCGCCGTACCAGCTGCCGTTCTTTTGGTGATCTTCTTGGCTCTTTCGCAGTTCATGATCTTCGTCGTCGATCAGCGAGAATTGGCCGTCGTCTTGCAGTTCGGAAATCCCGTTCGGGCAGTGACTAAACCAGGCATACACTTCAAAGTTCCGTTTATTGAAACGGTGCGTGTGCTCCCGAGCACCCTTCAGTTCTGGGGGGATGCACCATCGGATAAACTTCCCGACTTGCCCACCAAAGACGATAAGAAGATCGAGTTGATTCCTTGGGCGGTTTGGAAGATCAACGATCCGATTGCCTTCGTCACTCGACTTCGCACGATGGACAACGCCGAACAACGGGTGGCTCAGTTCACTCGAGGTGCCATGCGCGACGTGATTACTCAGTTCGAGCTCGCGGACTTGGTGCGGAGTACCAACCGCGAAATGAAGACAGCACAGCTGGACATCGTCAGTCAAGATACTGGGGTATCCAAAGAGGTGCTCCCCGAAGGACTCGAATTGGCTGTCGAGAGCAAGAAACCTTCAACGCATGTGATCGGGCGCGAAGCCATTCTGAAAGAGATCAACGAAGACGCTCGTGCACGCATGACCGCATCCACCGATGCCGAAGAGGCTCTGCAAGCCCGCGGAATCGAACTAGTTGATGTTGGCATATCCCATATCGACTTCGTAGATAGTGTGCGAATGAAGACCTTCGAACGCTGGAAGGCTGAACGGGATGCAATCAGTACGCGGAATATCACCGAAGGTGAGCGCCTGAAGCAAGAGATACTCAACTCCACCAAGTCCGAAGTCGAACGCATCCACGGTGAAGGCCAACGCACCGCCAGCGAAACTCGCGGACGCGCGGACGCTGAAGTCATCAAGCGTTATGCTGAAGGGATTGCCGCCACGGGCGAGTTTTACAACTTCGTCCGGACACTTGAGGCTTACGAAAAAGCCCTGAGCAATCAGACGCAATTGATACTTACCACGGACAATGATTTTCTCAAACAGTTGAAGCATCTTGGCGACTCCGACGGCTCGCCTGCGATTCCTCCAACTCTAGCCCCTGCAACCGCACAGCAGTAATCGCAGAGCAGTAATCGCACTGTAAGCTAGACTCCCTGCGAACAAGTTGAGACAACGTTTTGCTTGGTTTTTCATAACCCGAAGCGTTAGTTTTGTTGTTGCGCTGCTTTGATTTAGGGGCAAAGCCCCCGATAGTTTGCCTAGCCAGTCTAAAAGCCTGGGTGTCAAAGCATAAGGAGTTTTGGGGCCACTTCAGCCCTAGCGACCCGTTGCACCTTACTCCCCAGCCCGTGGAGCGCGGACGTTCTTGTCCGCTGAACCCGCCGCTTAGGCAAACAGCCCATTTTGGTACTTGGATCAATAAGACTGGCAAGATGGGAGGCTAAGGTGGACTTTGGCGAGTCCTTGAGTTCGGATTGAAGCAATGCTGCCGGTTTTCCCGATTCAAGCGATAACGATGATCCGATGAAATGGTGACGAACGAGCGGCCCGCAATCCGCTCCAAATCGAATCAATCGTAAGACGCTTTCGCTTTGCGAACACTCGCAAGCAATCCACCGGATCGTGTGGAGCGTAAGACTCAAGAACGAACCCAGAGCCAGCCGCACAATTGTCGGCGCGCGTAAAGGAATCCGCTGATGAAACGCGTAATGTTACTATTGAGCTTGGCAGTCACCCTGTTGGGTAGCACCGGCTGCAACCAAATGCACAACCAATGCAACTCATGCAATGGCCCACTGGGCTGTCGCCCGTGTAAACTCGGCTGGCAACGTGGCGGGACCGACTACCAACGCTTCCTTGGCCACAATGGCCAGTACGCGCACGGTGGCGGTAACGGCGGTGCAGGTGCACAAGGGCCGGCTACTGCCCAAGTCGCATATCCTTACTACACCACTCGTGGACCACGCGACTTTTTGCAAGCCAATCCACCATCCATCGGTCGATAGTGCCTAAGTCGTAAATCAACTAATCTCCCGCATATGCTCACAACCGGCCGTTGAGAGCGTTTCGGGAGATTTGTTCGTATGCAGATTAGATGGAGTGTGTTGCTACAATCAGCTGAAGCCGATTGCAAAAACTCTTCATCGAAAATGGCTTAGCGATCAACTCTTGCACACCCACACGCTCCGCCTGGATCCGAAGGGTTTCGTCGATCAGTCCCGTAATGATGACGATGGGGACTGTTGTGCTTAACGAACGTACGAATCTTGCAAACTCTATGCCCGACAAACAAGGCATGTTGTAGTCGGCAACGACAATATCAAATTTGTCTAGATCATTTCGCAAGGCATCCATCGCTGCAATCTGATCGCTAAAGCCGGCAACTTGAAAACCTTGGTGCTCGAGCAAGCAGGTCGTCGACTGCAAGACTGCCGGATCATCATCAACGTACAGCACACTTGGCTTTGGCTCGGGCACAGATTGAACAGTGTAGGGTTCGCCCGTTTCGGGCAGCGTGTCTGCTGGATGAAGGCCCAAATGATGGGATGCCGGAAGGTAGGCTGTGAAAGTTGCGCCTTGCCCGGGTTTACTTTCAACCGCAATAGCGCCCTGATGAGTACGGATGATGCCGTGCACAACGGCCAATCCAAGACCCGTACCTTCACCGACGGGTTTCGTGGTGAAGAACGGTTCAAACAGCCGAGAGACCGTCGCTTCGGTCATGCCGGGACCATCATCGGCAACAATCAGCCGCAAAACTCGCTCGAACTGCAGCGAGGAAGATTCGTCCAATTGCATAAGTTCGCGCAGGTGAGGATCCGTTTCGACGGAATCGACCTTAATGTGAATGTTGCCAGGTGCCCCCGCCATCGCTTGGTATGCATTGGTCGCTAAATTCACAACGACTTGTTCCAACTGCGTTGCGTCTGCAACCACTTTGGGAAGGCGATCGCTGCATTCCAAGGTTAGCGAGACGCGAGCCGGCAAGGTAGCTCGGAGCAATTGGAGCGACTCTTCTAAAACTGGCAAAATTGAGATCGATTTACGCTCGGTGTCACGTGGGCGACCGAACGACAAGATCTGTCGAACCAGTTCCCGTCCGCGAATACTTGCCTTGCTGATTTCACTTAAACAACGTGCGACCACATCCGGCGAATGGATGGACAGCGATGCAACGTCGGTATTGCCGATAATCGCAGCTAGGATATTGTTGAAATCATGAGCCACACCACCAGCCAAACTACCTACTGACTCCAATTTTTGGGATTCGCGCAGATGCATTTCCAGCGAATGCCGCGCCATCTCGGCTTGCTTGCGCTCGGTGATATCTTGGAAGGCACCATGAATCTTTATGGCGTTACCATTTTCGAACAGTACACTACCTTGCGCTCGAACCCAGATTTTTCTCCCTTTTGCAGTCACCATAGGCAATTCAAGATCCCATTCGGTTCCGTCAGCTATCCCTTTCTCAACGGCAGCTCGAATTACAGGCCTTGCTTCAGGGGCGTAAAACTCAATTGCTTGCTCGAGGGTGGGACTGTCGAAATGGTCAAGTTCGTGAATGCGGCAAGTTTCTTTCGTCCAAAACAACTTGTTACTGCGAAGGTCCAGTTCCCAGCCACCAACACTCGCCAACTGTCCCGTTAGTTCCAGAAGATAGATGTCGCGCGCGTGAGATTTTGCCAACGCTGTGTTCGTGTTTCGCAATTCAAAATTTTCGCGTTCCAACTCCGCCTGCTGCATGCTCAATTCTGCAAGCAACGAGCGTAATTCCGTCAATAAAGCTCGAACCTCGTCAGGTGGGCTTGCAGACCGCTCGGTATGCGACGTATTGATGATATGTGCGGAATCGATTCGATGCACACTAACCGCAGTCGACGCAGAATCGTTTCCAATTGAAAAATCATTGATTGGAATAACTCGGTTCGCTATGTGGCCATTTTGATAAGGCATGGCAGAACGTCCATGAAGGGCGACATCCAGTCGCTTAGCGTATTAATGACCTTAGGCTTTCTGCAACGTCAATGCTGTAATGACCTCTTTTCGCCATTTCCTTTAGGCGTGTCAATCTTTCTGGGCAATTAGTGGTACTATTGGCGCATAAACGCCTCGTTTTTTTTGGATAATTTATTTGTCATTTGGCAGAAATCCGGTCACGGTGAGTTCTCAAAAAGACAAATTATCTAATTGTCCATATTTCGAATTCTCAAAGCTTGGGAGGTTCAGACCGTGCGAATTGACCGAAAGATAGGTGCTTGGCCTACGGCCGAAGGTTGTTTCTTTCGTGTTTGGGCTTGGCACGCTGACCGAGTTCAGGTGCTCATACAGCCGGGTCCAAGCTGGAAATCCGCAGATACATCGCAAGAACTGGATTTAGTTCGTGACGATGAGGGCTACTGGAGTGGATTCATGGCGGGCGTGAAACCGCATGCGATCTATAGGTATCGAATCACCAATGGAGATAGTGTTTTCGAGCGACTCGATCCAGCAGCTCGCGATGTTGTGCATTCTGGATTAGCGCTGCAGGATCCCGCCAGTGGGAATGGTTCAGTAGTGCTTGACTTCTTTGGCGATAACGAGGTTCCGTTCGAACCACCGCGATTCAAGGATTACCTCATTTACGAGTTGCATGTTGGGTCGTTTGCCGGTCGGAATGATGACATTCAAACTGCTTGGGCGACCTTTCGCGACGTTGAGAACAAGCTTGGCTACGTCAAGTCGCTAGGATTTAACTGCATTGAGCTCTTGCCAATTCACGAGTTCGCTTGGGACCGGTCTTGGGGATACAATCCGGCCTCCTTCTTCGCACCGGAGTCCTCCTACGGCACGCCCACCGATTTCAAGCATTTCGTGAACGCAGCTCACCACCATGGCTTAGCGGTCATACTGGACGTGGTTTACAACCATGCAGGCCCAGGCGACAACGTCCTCTACGAATTCGATGGCTTCAAGCATGAAGGTGGCATCTACTTCGAAGGTGGTCCGATGACGGATTGGGGGCGTGGACCGGCTTGGTGGAAGCGTGAGGTTAAAGAGTTCTTTTACCAGAACGCACGTCAGTGGCTTGGGGAATATGAAATGGATGGCCTACGATTTGACGTTACGACTCAAATCAATGGCAACGACCTAGGAGTCGTGATTAAACGACTCCGCGAAGAGTTTCCTGATCGCTATCTCATCGCTGAGCATCTGCCAGACCATCCTTGGATAGTCAAGAATGTGGGCTTCTGCGCAACTTGGCACGCCGACTCACATCACGAATGCCAACGCGCGCTTGTAGGCCAAAGCCCGATAGAAAAGGTCAAGTCCTTCCTGGGCTGGGACGGCTACGATGAGTCATGGAACCTAGTCAAATACACGCTCGGGTCGCATGATGACATAGGTGATGACCACAACGGAAATGCGGAAAAGGGCCTGACCGATTGGGACAAGAGCCACCGTTACTTGATCGATCAACTCGGCGGGCGGTCAAACGGATTCGCGCGGGCGAAGTGCCGCTTGGCTTGGGCTTTAAATGTTGCAATGCCAGGGACCCCGATGATGTTCATGGGCTCGGAGTGCCATATGGCTTCGCCGCATGTGGCTTGGGGCTACTGGCATGATGGCTCGGATGCCAATGGCGATCATCGCTTTGACTGGTCAATCGCTGGTGATCCGATAGGTATGGAAATGCGGCGTCTAGTAGCTGCCGCCAATAAGGTGCGTTGGGACAATCCATCGCTGCGATCAAACTCTCTTGAGATCGTGCATGAGGATGCTAAGAATCAAGTCTTAGCTTTCGTGCGCTCTCACGACAACAATACGGTGCTTACCGTGATCAACTTGAGCGACCATAACTTCGGTTTCCATGGTTACGGAGTGAGCACCGGTCATCGCACCGGCCAATGGACGCAGATTTTGTGCACGCAGGATGCCGCCTTTGGTGGTTGGGACGGCGCTGGCAATGCATTTCACGAACCCTTTACCGAGTCTGATGGCAAGGTCTACATCAACTTGCCCAAGTGGAGCGTCGTGATGCTACGCCGCATTTAACCGCATCGGCGAAGCACTGCTCAAAATCAGCAACGCACTTGACGGACGGGACAAATGGTTCCATCCTACGTTCCCTTCCTCTCTCCGCTTTTACCTACCTCAAGGAACTGCCGTGTCCTCCAAGAACCCCTTCGCTGCGCCAGAGACCACTGCTCACAGCACCACGACTCGGGGGCAATGGATGGCCCTGATCGCTGCTCTACTCGGTTGGCTGTTCGATGGAGCGGAGATGGGCGTGTTTTCCATGGTGGGACGGGGTGCGATCGCAGATCTGCTTGGAATCTCAACACCCACTCCCGAACAAGACACGCAAATCGGGATGACATTCGGGATCATCATTGCAGTGTTTTTAGTTGGAGCCGCGGCCGGAGGAGTCTTGTTTGGCTGGTTAGGCGACCGCATCGGACGCGTGCGTGCGATGAACCTAAGTGTGCTTGTCTATGCAGTTTTCACGGGCTTTTGCGGTTTCGCACAAACCCCATTTCAACTCGGCGTGCTACGCTTCATCGCGTCGCTTGGCATGGGTGGTGAGTGGGCGTTGGGCGTGGCGCTCGTTATGGAAGTCTGGCCCAATCGCTCCCGCGCGATGATGGCTGGCTTAATCGGTGCTGCTGCAAACGCAGGTTATCTGCTGGTCGGCATCATCAGCATGGGTTTGAACAGTGTCGTGTCCACGGTAGCCAATGCACTCTCTGGCATCGGCTTGAGTTCTGAGTTAGTGGCCAGTCTGGTTTCCCATGATGGCTGGCGGATCATGATGATGCTGGGCACTCTGCCTGCCCTGCTGACTTTTTTCTTTCGCATCTTTGTACCTGAGTCGCATAAGTGGGAAGAAGGTAAATCCAGTGGACATACTTCGGGTTGGCGAACCGAAGATCTCCTGGGTGTTGTCCTCGGTTGCCTCGGGCCAGCCCTAATCATCTATGTTTGGACTGGCAAAGATCATCCGCTGTGGGAGCGAGCGTTGGGAACGCCAGTAGGTTTACTGGTGGCTACCCTTGGATTTTCATATCCCGTCGTACGCTATCTTCAGCGCCAGATTGCCGCCGAAGGCGCCGATACAATGTCGATGAGCATGTCGACAGTGCTGGGGCGGATGTTTCTTGGCGCCTGCTTGAGCGGCGTGGCTTTGCTAGGCACTTGGGGCACGACGCAATGGGCGATGTCGTGGTCAGGCAAACTGGCGGCCCGCGTCAAACTCGCTGACCCCAACATCATGGAACGGTTTCCAACGCAATGGACCCAAATAGCCGTAGCCGTCGGAGCCATCACAGGCACACTGCTAGCCGCGTGGTTGGGAGAAAAGCTCGGGCGTCGCATGGCCTATACGTTGCAGTGCGTCTTTTCCATCGCTTCCGTTTTGTGGTTGTACCAGATGCACAACGCTTATGGATTGCCATTTTTGTTTGCCGCATTTATCGCGGGCATTTGCACAGCCTCGTTTTATGGATGGCTACCACTCTATCTGCCGGAACTGTTTCCAACCCGTGTTCGAGCCACCTGCCAAGGCTTCGGGTTCAATTTTGGCCGTATTCTGGCAGCCATCGGTACCTTGCAAATGTCGGCTCTTCTCACGCAATTGGATGGCTTCAAAACTTACAGCGGCGAGGTCGGGCATCCTGTCGCTTGCAGTTTCCTGACAGTCTTCTATCTCTTGGGGATCGTGCTAATCTTGTTTGCCCCAGAAACGCGCGGTAAGCCCCTGCCAGACTAAAGCTGCCAGACTAAAGCTGCCGGATTAAAGCTGCCAGACTAAAGCTATTGGTGAGGCCATAAAGTTGGGATTGATTGGGATCCAACGCGAGAGGCAGGCTGGAGACCGGCGGGAACAGGTTTGCTCGGGACAAATGGTCCCAAGCTACGGCGAGACGCTCCGTTTGCCAAATCGGCAGTTGGCGGATTTAGGTAGCAAAAACGTTGAAAAACGTGCAGTATTTCTTGGTAATTGCGCGGAGATTGCTTTATGGCACGGATCTTGCATCACGCAAGAGCGACTTGGTCGAGCTGCCACTCTGACTCGATGATTTCGTTGGCACTGTGCGACATCGCAGTGCGTTGACGGAAACCTGATGAGGCTGGGCGGTTTGACCGGAAGGTTCACGTCCGTGTGGGACGGGAGCTGAAACTGAGACAACAAAGTTCGAGCTGCGGGTGAAGACAAGCAGCCTGCGTCGCCTGATGTAGGCCCCTAGAGGACTGTAGCTCGTTGATTTTTTGGCTGTTCGCAGAGCGTGTCGCGGCTGGGGTATAGTCGCAGTCTAAGATCCAATTGGAGGAGTTGAACGTGGCGAAGCAAATGGTTTTTGATGACGAAGCGCGTCAACCGCTGCTGGCTGGTGTATCCAAGCTTGCACGAGCGGTTCGCAGTACTCTCGGTCCCCGAGGCAGAAATGCTGTTCTGGACAAGGGTTGGGGTTCGCCCAAAGTGACGAAGGACGGTGTGACCGTCGCTGAAGACATCGAATTGGATGACCCGTACGAAAATCTGGGTGCACAACTGGTTAAGGAAGCGGCCAGCAAGACCAACGATGTGGCTGGTGACGGCACCACAACCGCAACCGTCCTCTCGGAAGCAATCTTCCGCGAAGGTCTGAAGATGATCGCTGCTGGCGCTGACCCAATGGCGCTGTCCCGCGGTATTGCTAAGGCCGTTGACGCTGTCGGCGAAGAGCTGACCAAGATGGCGATCAAGATCGACGAGAAGAGCAAGAAAGAAATCAAGCAAGTTGCGACCATCGCTGGTAACAACGATCCAACCATCGGCGACGTTCTAGCGGACGCGTTCTTGAAGGTCGGAAAAGATGGTGTGATCACCGTCGAAGAAGGCCGCAGTGCTGAAACGACCGTCGAAGTTGTTGAAGGTATGCAGTTCGATCGCGGGTTCTTGTCACCTCACTTCGTGACCAACCCTGACGATGTCTCTGTTGAACTCGACGATTGCTACATGTTGATTTTCGAAGAGAAGATCAGCAGCAACAAGAAACTGATTCCTTTGCTGGAAGCAATCAGCAAGTCCAAGAAGCCGCTGTTGATCATCGCTGAAGACGTTGACGGCGAAGCCCTGGCGACTTTGGTTGTGAACAAGATGCGCGGCATCCTCAACGTGTGCGCTGTGAAGGCTCCTGGTTACGGCGATCGCCGCAAGGCAATCATGGGTGACTTGGGCGTTCTGTGCGGTGGCCAACCAATTTTCAAGGACCTCGGTATTGACCTTGAAAGCGTCAAGCTGAGCGACCTCGGCCGCGCGAAGAAGATTCGTATCACTAGCGAAGAAACCATCATCGTTGGCGGTGCTGGCAAGAAGGACGCTATCGCCGGACGCGCTGATCAAATCCGTCGCGAAATCGAAAACACCGATAGCGAATACGATCGTGAGAAGCTGCAAGAGCGTTTGGCCAAGTTGGCTGGCGGTGTGGCTCAGATCACCGTTGGAGCAGCGACTGAAACCGAAATGAAAGAGCGCAAAGCTCTGCTGGACGATGCGAAAGCCGCGACCAAAGCCGCTCTGCAAGAAGGTATTGTCCCCGGTGGTGGCGTAGCCCTACTCCGCTGCGACGGCATCATTGCCAAGCTGAAGTTGGAAGGCGACGCCGGTCTGGGCGCCAAGATCATCCAGAACGTTTTGGATTACCCACTGCGAGCAATCGCGAACAACGCAGGTGTTGACGGTGCGGTCGTTGTCAACCGAGTTCGCCAACAGAAGGTGAAGACCGAAGGTTACGACGCCAACACGGACACCTACTGCGACCTAGTCAAGGCTGGCATCATCGATCCAGCTAAGGTTGTGCGAACTGCGCTTCAAAATGCAGCCAGCGTGGCTTGCCTGTTGCTCACTACGGAATCGTTGATCACGGAGATTCCGAAGGAAGAGGAAGAAGCTGGCCATGGACACCACGACCACGGCATGGGCGGTGGCGGCGGAATGGACATGGGTGGTATGGGAGGTATGGGAGGCATGGGCGGAATGGGCGGAATGGGTGGCATGATGTAATGTTGTCGC
Source organism: Pirellulaceae bacterium (assembly GCA_033761895.1). Taxonomy (GTDB): domain Bacteria; phylum Planctomycetota; class Planctomycetia; order Pirellulales; family Pirellulaceae; genus Aureliella. The sequence goes on from JANRMD010000523.1 coordinate 49,106, forward strand.
ATCGCTTGCACCGGCTCTTCGCCTCTGATTGCAGGGGCGAGGAGAGCTAGGCCTGACCAAAACCAAAGCACATCCAGATTTGAAATTTTCAGATCGAATTCCAGACAACTGCGGTTTCAAGTCAAACACGAATACAAACACTAAAACATATTTCACTTTAAGGAAGAATTCAGAATGGCAAAACTAAAGCTCCGTCCGCTCGATGATCGCGTCGTTGTACAACCTGAAGAAGCTGAATCGACCACCGCTGGCGGTATCGTGCTCCCAGATTCGGCCAAGGAAAAGCCACAGCGTGGTACTGTCGTGGCTGTTGGTCCTGGCAAGTTGCTTGATAACGGCAATCGCGGAACATTGTCGGTGGCTGTTGGCGACGTCGTCATTTACGGCAAGTACGGCGGCAGCGAAGTGGAAGTGGATGGCAAGGATGTGAAGATCCTGCGTGAGAGCGATATTCTCGCCAAGATCGTTTCCTAAATTTCCCGCGATCAACCGGTTGTCATCGAGCCGGAGGCTAGCGCCTCCGGCTGGCAAAACAAAACAATAACTTTCACTTAACATAAGGACCAATAGCGTGGCAAAACAGTTGATGTTTGAGGATCACGCACGCGCTCGGATGCTGAAGGGTGTGGAGAAGCTGGCTGATGCAGTCGCTGTCACCATGGGCCCGACAGGCCGAAACGTGATCATCGATAAGAGCTTTGGTGGCCCAACCGTAACTAAAGACGGTGTAACGGTTGCCAAGGAAATTGAGCTTGAAGATCGTTTTGAAAACATGGGCGCTAAGCTCGTTGTCGAAGTGGCTCAGAAGACCAGCGATTTGGCTGGTGACGGAACCACAACAGCAACCGTGCTCGCACGAGCGATCTTCAAGGAAGGGCTTCGAAACATCGTTGCAGGCAGCAATCCAACCGCTGTTCGTCGCGGTATTGAGAAGGCTGTCGAAGCAGCAGTTACCAAGCTGCATGAATTGGGTAAGCCAGTTAGCGATCGCCAACAGATCGCTCATGTCGGCGCGATTAGCGCCAACAATGACATGAAGATTGGCGAACTGCTGGCTCAGTCGCTTGAGCGCGTCGGCAAAGACGGTGTGATCACTGTCGAAGAAGGCAAGACCGCCGATACGACTGTTGAATATGTTGACGGTATGCAGTTCGATAAGGGCTTCGTATCACCGTACTTCATCAACAGCCCCAATGACATGACCTGTACCTACGACAACGCCTTGGTGTTGTTGTTCGAAAAGAAGATCAGCAACATTCGGGACCTCGTTCCAGTCTTGGAAAAAGTGAGTGCCAGCGGTCGTCCCCTGTTTATCATTGCCGAAGATGTTGATGCGGAAGCTTTGACTCTGCTGGTTGTCAACAAGCTGCGTGGTACCTTGAACGTGTGTGCTGTGAAGGCACCTGGTTTCGGTGACCGTCGCAAAGCCATGATGGGTGACATTGCAACCTTGACCGGTGGCACATTCATTAGCGATGACCTCGGCATACAGCTGGAGAAGATCACTCTCGAGCACCTCGGCCGTGCGAAGAAGGTGGTTGTCGACAAGAACAACACCACCATCGTTGAAGGTGCTGGCGAGCGCAAGGTCATCGATCAACGTGTGGCCCAGATCCGCACTCAGATCGATCAGACCGACAGCGAATACGATCGCGAAAAACTGCAAGAACGCCTGGCAAAATTGTCCGGTGGTGTAGCTGTGATCAGTGTGGGTGCTGAGACCGAAGCCGACATGAAGCAGAAGAAGGCTCGCGTTGAAGATGCCTTGCACGCTACACGCGCTGCGATGGAAGAAGGCATTCTTCCTGGCGGTGGTGTTGCGCTGATCCGCTGCACAGAAGCCGTTCAAGCTTGCGTCGATAAGTGCAAAGGCGACGAGAAGATTGGTGCAACCATCATTCTTCACTCGCTATCCGCTCCACTGCGTCAGATCGCTGACAACGCTGGTATTGACGGATCGGTTGTAGCCGACGAAGTGAGCCAAAAGCCACTTTCCACTGGTTACGACGCGAACAAAGGCGAATACGTCGATATGCTGAAATCCGGCATCATCGACCCAGTCAAGGTTGTGCGCACTGCACTGGCCAATGCTGGAAGTATCGCTGGTTTGTTGCTGACCACAGAAGCGTTGGTAACAACGTTCGATAAAGACGACAAGAAGAAGCAGCGTGCTGAAGGCGCTGTTTCCTAGTGATTTTGTTATCGCGACGCCGACGTCGCGATAACACCCGAAATGTTTGCCACGACGCGGAGCGTTGTGGCAAACTTAGTTCCAAAGGTTGAACGCGAAGGCCACTCTCATTTGGGAGTGGCCTTTTCGGTAATCAAACAAGAATCGGAACGCTCGATGGGACGCTCGGGACATTGGTTCCAAGCTACACTGAACTAACTCATGGAAAAAAGCCTGCGGTGCTATGGCAGCAACCAAGCGCGATTATTATGAAGTTCTAGGCGTCAATAAAAATTGCGCCCAAGATGAGCTTGCAAAGGCGTATCGTAAACTAGCGATGAAGTACCATCCGGATAGTAATCGGGATGATGAAAACGCCATCGCAAAGTTCAAGGAAGCTGCTGAAGCCTACGAAGTTCTGAGCGACAAAGAGAAACGCGCTCGTTACGACCAATACGGTCACGCAGGTGTCGAAGGCCGCGGCAGTCAATTTAATGACGCCAGCGATATCTTCGAAGCGTTTGGCGATATGTTTGGCGGAACCATCTTTGAAGACTTCTTCGGTGGCCGTCAATCACGCTCACGAACACGCCGCGGCGCTGACGTGCGTTGCGATGTGACGCTGACTCTCGAAGAGGCGGCAGCGGGCGTGCGCAAGAAGGTCACTCTGACTCGGCATGACCAATGTGGAACGTGCAATGGATCAGGGGCCGAACCGGGCTCTGAACCGCAGATCTGTCAACGCTGTCGCGGTCATGGTCAAGTGGTTCAAGCGACCGGTATCCTGCGAGTACAAACGACCTGTCCCCAGTGCCGCGGCAATGGCAAGATCATTTCTAAGCGTTGCAAGACTTGCGATGGCTCTGGGTTGAAGCCGCGCGAAGTAACGTTGGAAGTGGCGATCCCTGCAGGCGTTGATGATGGTATGCGAGTTCGTATGCCGGGCGAAGGTCAAGGGAGCCCCGACGGGGGGCAATCTGGTGATGCGTACTGCTTTATCCGAGTTCTCCCGCACAAGATCTTCAAGCGCGAAGGGAGCGATCTGATTTTGCAGGTACCGCTCAGTTATTCGCAAGCGGTGCTTGGAACGTCCTTTGAAATTCCCACGCTGACCGGTAAGCACAAGATTGATATCCCGCGCGGAACGCAAAGCGGCGAAGTGTTTCAGATGAAGGGCTTCGGAGTACCAGATCCTCGCAGTGGCATGCGCGGCGACTTGCTTTTGCAAACCTATGTCGAGATTCCAAAGAAAGTGAACGCGCGGCAGGAAGATCTGCTGCGGCAGTTAGCTGAAGTAGATGAAGAACACGTGACGCCGCAGCGCAGGTCTTTCCTGGATCGTATCCTGGCCCATTTCCGACTTAACGAAAACGACAAGAGCAACTCTTGAGCTGAGTAGCAACTATGAAAAACGAAACTGAACAGCCCGAATCAACGGAATTCCCTGCAACTGAAGACTCTTCGCATGTCGCCAACAACGATGTGACGGATGAAGTCCTCGGCGGACTCGACGCGGTGGAAACTGAGTCGAATGCGGATGAAACCACCACCATTCTGCTCGATAAGTTAAAGGTCGCAGAGGCCGAAGTTTTGCGCAGTCGGGCAGAAATGGAAAACTATCGCAAGCGGATGCAACGCGACGCAGATCAGCAACTGAAGTTTGCGAACGTTCCAATCGTCCGCGATCTGCTCGACGTGATCGACAACTTGAATCGCGCCATCGAAGCGGCTCGGGGTGACGAAACCAATACCAAAGCACTGATCGATGGTGTGCAAATGGTGTCCCAGCAGTTCAACGATGCTCTAGCTAAGCACGGTTGCAAACCAATCCAGGCCGTCGGCACAGCCTTTGACCCGAACTTCCACCAAGCGATCGCTCAGACGCCCAGTCAAGATGTGCCGGCCGGAACTGTCGCCATGGAAGTTGCAGTGGGTTACATGTTACACGACCGAGTCATTCGTCCCGCACAGGTAATCGTCAGCACCGGTAGCGGCTCGTGAATCGAAGGTGCCGCGGCGGAGCGTCGGGGCACTTAAACTTGCAAAAAAATGAGTTGCAGAAAAAGCGAGTCGCAGAAAAAACTTTTGGAGAATGGTTAGATGCCAACTTACGACTACGAATGCGATGCGTGTCAGCACAAGTTTGAGCTGTACCAAGGAATCAACGACGAAGTTCAAAAGAAGTGCCCCGAGTGCAAAAAGAACAAGCTGCGGCGATTGTTGGGCACTGGTGCCGCCATAGTTTTCAAGGGCTCTGGATTCTACCAAACCGACTATCGCAGTGAGTCCTACAAAAAATCGAAAGCGGCGGATAGCTCGAGCAGTTCAACCAAGTCAGAAGGCAAATCGGAGAGCAAGTCCGAAAGCAGTTCGACCAAATCTGAAGCCAAAGCCCCTGCGAAGTCAAAGAAGAGTGGTGAGTGAGTCGCCAGTAGCGGAAGCCGTCAAGGCTTTCGGAGGGGCACCGCCGTATTCCACGCCGTTCTACACCGAAGGATTCACGTGTATGCTACCAAGCGACTCGAAATGCTTGAGGGCTTGCTGATCATTGGGTAGCGGAAGCCGTCAAGGCTTTCGGAGTGCCGCGGCAATAATCTCGAAATGCTTGACGCATTCCGCTACGAAATTACTCGAAGTGCTTGACGCATTCCGCCACGACGCCCCGGCTTGATCGAGCGACA
>JANRMD010000524.1:0-6789 GCA_033761895.1 Pirellulaceae bacterium
TTCGTCACCGCGTCTCAAGTTAGTGAGAAACCGAACGATCCGCAGAGTAAATCTGCGGGATTAACCGATGGGCGTTAGCCCCGGTTTTTGCTCTGGTAACCGCCGCTAACCCTTCAAGCATTTCGCGAGTAATGCGGTGGCCCTCGAAAGCCTTGACGACTTCCGGTACCCTATGATCGACAAGCCCCCAAACTGAAAAAGCAATCGATTTTTCACAGCACCACTTGCCAATATGGCCATATTCTGCTCAGCTAATTGAGATCAATTCTCAATACGAGTACCGAGCGAGCCACCGCAGCCTTTCTGCGAACTAAGCCAGCTAGGGAAATACCTGGTGGGATTGCGAACAACGTTCGCGACCCAACCTGTTTTCCACCCTTAGCATGAAGGAAGTTCCAGATGTCGCGCTGTCGAAATCGAAGTGCATTTACCTTGGTCGAACTGCTGGTGGCTATCGCAGTCATCGGCATTCTTGTGTCCATGCTGCTGCCCGCCATTCAAGCCGCCCGCGAAGCCGCCAGACGCATGCAGTGCTCAAACAATCTCAAGCAGATTGGTTTAGCCCTCCACAACTACGAGACCGCTCACAAGAAGCTCCCTGTGGGTTCGTGGCAGAGTAACTTTATCGGTCCGTTGGTCGGCATCCTGCCCTATCTCGAGCAGTCAAACAACTATCAGCAGTGGGACTTTAGCAGAAGCTACACCGATCGATTTAACGCGGTGGTATCTTCGCAACGCATCGAATCGTATCTTTGTCCCGCGATGACACTGCCGCGCGAAGTCCCCTTAATGGCGGCTCGCGAGACCGGAGGCCCAAGCAGCTATCTGTTGTGCGAAGGGACGGATGACTACATGGTAAACGCTGACGGAGTGTTTGGACTGCACTGGCCAAGCTTCGGATACAACAACCCGAATCGCAAGTTCAGCGACATCACCGATGGCACCTCGCATACCTTGTTTGCCGGCGAAACTTGCTACAACTACACAGATTTACGGTGGCCAGCTAGAACTCCGGCTCCGCATGCGGGCACGGTTAGGCACGGCACAGCCCGCTGGGTCGTTGGCTATCCAGCGATCAGTCTTGGGACAACGCTTAAGCCCTTCAATGTTCACACTGCCGCCGCGATGGGTGGCTTTGCGAGTATGCATGCGGGTGGAGGCGGCAATTTTCTGTTCGGTGATGGCAGCGTCCACTTCAAGAGCCAGTTCATCGACGTGGTGGTGTACAACGCATCAGCAACTCGCGCCGGTGGCGAAGCTGCAGGAGCTGTCCACGAATGAGCATGCAACACTTACACTGTAACGCACTGCGCGTGTTCACATGTATCTCACTTGCAATCGCTCTATGCGGCTGCGGCAAGACCGAACCGCAGCGTTATGCGATCAAGGGCACTGTCAAACTTAACGGACAACCCATCAACAATGCGACGCTCATTTTAACTCCAACCGGTGAAGGACTGGCAGCAGCCGCAACCATCCAGCACGGTTCCTTTGAGCTGCCCGCAGAGGTTGGCCCGAGCGCAGGTAGCTTTAGCGTGCGCATCAATCCGAACGAGGCCGAAGTCGAAGAGGTTTCAATTCACAGACAGCCTCCCAAAGTCAACGTGCGTCCGAGGATTCCCACCATCTACCAACGCGAAGGTACCTTACACGCAGTGGTGACTGGTGAATCCAACCAATCGCTGGATTTTGATTTAAAGTCGCCATGAGTCACTGGAACAAACCGTAACTCATGCACTCACACGTCTACTTCAAAAACATTCCGTTTCAAGTTAACAAAAGGATCAAATATGCAAACTTCAAGTTCATAAATGTGCTTCGTCTTGACGTTGGCCTTAGCTGCGAACGGAACAGTGCACGCGCACTTTCCGTGGATCGTTCGCGACGAAGACGGCAAAGCCAACTACTTCTTCGGAGAAAACATCGCTGAGCGGACGTACAAGATGCCGCCATCGATCGCTGCCGCAGAGCTCAACATACTCAACGCCAACGGAGATCTATCCAAAGTCGAAGTCATCAAGGTTGAAAACGATTCGCTGGTGGGGCTGCAAACGGTTGAAGCCATCCCAGAAAGTGCATTTCTGGTTTGTGACGTTACGTTCGGCATCTACCACGGGGCGCGATTAAGTTATTCAACCATGCTTCAAGGGGGCAGCTTGCCAACCAGTCCAGCATCCCTAGACAAGAATCCCGCATCGAGAAATCTGTTTGCACAGTTGATCGATACGGATGCGGGTGTAGAAGTAATTGTGACTCTGATGGGCAAGCCACTCGAAGGCATCGAAGTCCATTTGTATTGTTCGGAAGGGCACGAAGAGGGTAAAGCGAAGACAGATGCCTCAGGGAAGGTCACATTTGCCGACTCTCAAGTCGAAGCAGGCCTGAATGCAATCATGCTCGGCCACAACGAAAAGCGATCGGGTACGTTTAACAACACCGCATATGAAGCGGAATCACATTATCTGACAGTTTCGTTTTATGCCCCCGAGCAACCGGCGACAAAGAAGGAGTTACCAAGGGTTTCAACCAAGTTCTCACCATTGCCGTTCACCATTACCAGCTTCGGTGCGGCGAGAGTGGAAGATGCACTGTACGTTTATGGTGGTCACACCGGCGAGGCTCACAGTTACTCGAACGCAGCGCAGTCGAACAAGCTGCTGCGCTTGGATCTGAGTAAACCCAATGCGGTCTGGGACGAAGTCGCTGAGGGTGAACGCCAACAAGGTTTGGGGATGGTCGCCTACAACGACGAATTCATTCTCGTCGGCGGCTTCACCGCCAAAAACAACGAGGGAGAAAAGCACGACCTACATTCGCTACCTACCGTACGCTCGTTCAACTACAAAACGAATATGTGGTGTGAGCTGCCAAGGTTGCCTGAGCCCAGGTCGAGTCACGATGCTGCACTTGTGGGCAACACGCTCTACGTTGTAGGCGGTTGGAAATTGTCCGGGGAAGGGAGAACGACATGGCATGATACCGCGTGGTCCATGGACTTGTCCGCCGCCAACCGCCAGTGGGTAGCAATTGCTAATCCACCTTTCAAACGCCGTGCCGTTGCGACCGTCGAGCATCAAGGCAAGTTGTTTGTAATCGGTGGTATGAGCGATAAAGGTGGACCGACGAAAGCGGTTTCAATCTACGACCCAGCGACTCAGAGTTGGAGCGAAGCCGCAGAGTTGATAGGAGAGAAGGCGATGGCTGGCTTCGGAGCATCGGGCTGGAGCATCGCTGGCAAACTAATCGTGACTACTTATGAAGGTGACATTGAGCAGTGGGATGATGACTCAAAGAACTGGAAGATCCTTGGCAAGTCGAATGACGCGAGGTTTTTTCATCGCTTGCTCCCAATCACTCAAGAGAACCTGATTGCGATCGGCGGTGCAAACATGGAAAGTGGAAAATTCTTGGAACTAGAAGTCATTCACGCAAACTAACCAGGCAGCTGACCGAACACATCTCTTCTAGAATACTGCCCAGCCCATTTTGGGGCTGGGCACGTTAACCATCGGGACCTTGCCGCTTAGGTTGATATCGTGAAAGCGGACTAGTGCTTTGTCCAATATCACGATGCCCTCGATTCAAAGAGGTAGCGCAAGCCTTCAAGGCTTGCGAGGGCCGCAGAACTCTCGAAATGCTTGAGGGCTTGTCGATTATCGGGTAGCGGAAACCGTCAAGGTTTTCGGGGGCCGCCGCATTACTTTCGAATGCTTGAAGGGTTAGCGGTGGTTACCAGAGCAAAAACCGGGGCTAACGCCCATCGGTTAATCCCGCAGATTTACTCTGCGGATCGTTCGGTTTCTCACTAACTTTTGACGCGGTGACGAATGGCGACGAGGGCTTAGGTCGTTAACAGACTACGCTTCGCCGAGTCGCAACATCCCGGCCGGCTGGTCCTCGAAATGCTTGACGCATTCCGCTACCCAAAAATCTAATGGGGACAGAGCACTTATTGCTCAGTCTGGCACTTGCACGGCCTCACCACCGCCAGGTGTGCTCAGACCTCGCCATGTCGCAAGATCGATGGTGTTGGAGAATGTGCGAACACTCCCGTCCAAGGAGGCTGCATTGACGACACCGGTGTGGAAGCTGCGAGCGGTGATGACGGCATAAGTCGGGCTGCCTTGGCGACCGTTAAGTCCCTCTTGCCACGAGTTGTAGTCAATGTCGTAAGTGATACCGCCGACAACTCGCAGGACACTTGTGTTGGGAGCGAGTGTGGCGGTAAAGCCAGTGTGATGAACCCGTCCATCGGGCCACTCCGTGTGTCCAGTATCTCTAAACGAGCCAGCGGTTGCGATTGCGAGGACGTCCGCGGGCGAGTTGGGAATGTTGGTGGATGAAGGACCGCCGTTGCGAAAATAACCCGTCCATGACTTTACGTCGGCGGCTAACAATGTGCTGCTCGTGCCATCTGTGCATTGCGCAAGCTTCAGGAAACTGTTGGGAAAAAAGACCCCATCACCGCGCCGTCCAGTCGCCGGATGGTATATGAACCAGGGACCATAGTTAAATCCGTAACTCGTCGGTCCCAGACGCGGGCGAGGATTGCCTCCGCTGGGACCAGGATCGCGAATTCGGCTGGCGTTCACGTCGCTTGGGCATTGGTAAGTCGAGATCACAACGTTGTCAATAACCATCTGAAAGTCCCAACCTGTTACCAAGTTGATTTGGTTACCGAGGGTTTGCTGTTCCAAGTAGGGAAGAATGCGCCCATGAACGCCCCAGCCCAAGTTGTTGTTGATATTCGGCGCGTCGATACTGAGCGCGACACCTGGCGGCAAGCGACGGTGAGCGCTTTCGTAGTTCAAAGTCGCAAGACCGATTTGCTTTAGGTTGTTGCTGCACTGCATCCGCCGAGCCGCTTCGCGCGCCGCCTGAACCGCAGGCAACAATAGTCCAACTAAAATACCAATGATCGCTATCACCACCAGCAACTCCACCAGAGTAAAGGCAGGCAGATGGGGCGCTTGTGAAGGCAACTTGTATTTCTCAGTTCGTCGCATCAATTCGCTTTACATGTGCTTGAGTCGTTGAGGCCCGTAAGCCAGCGGATTTCTTTCGCAACCAGTAACTTGAAACCCGTCCGCAGGCCATAGTCTTTTTTTGAGCCTGAGAAGCAAAAAACGTACCATTTCGACAGTTCTCGCCGATCGCCACCATCCTTGTTTGCCAGGTTGATCGATGTAAGTTAACTGCGGGATTGACCGAATCCACGCCGTGTGGCAAGGTGCTTTAATGCCGGAGTTTGGCTGAAAAGAATGCCGGAGTTTGGCTGAAAAGTTGCCATTGTCCAGCACCTAAAACTAAAGGCATTTCTGCTAGGTCGGTAGATTAACGCAAACCAGCTCGCCGATCCAACTCGCAGCATGCTAGTTTATTCACCGCAGTCGGCCAAAAAACTCCCAAGTACCACAGTCGAACAAAGTTCCGCCGACGTTCATTCTAGTCAGTGAAATTCTACTCAGAGACTGCCTTCACACCGACAAATTCAAGCCGCAATCTATTCGGACTTGTTGCCGCTTGGGATTTCAGTTTTGGCAACAATTTCTTCGGCATTTTCAGTGAACTGTTGTTGGCATGCTTCACTGCATAGGTGGGCTTGGTAGTCACCAACTTTGACCGTGAATTTTTCCGATCCGTTCATGCCGAGCCCACAGACGTAGCACTTGCCAATGACATGGTCTGCAGTGCCATCCGCTTTGTCAGCTTCCTCAAGTCGAGCAGCCGATTCCTTAGAAACAACCGCAGTCGCACTAGGTGGCATCACATTCTTAAACTCTTGCTTGGCCTCGCATCCAATGGCCAAGCACAGCGAAGTAACAGCAATCAATCTGAAACGAATGGACATCGTGAGCTCCGATGGAAACAATGAATTGTTCTGAGTTTAAAGACCAGTGTTTTAGTTTGGCAGCACGCAACTTGAGCAGCAAATTGATCATAGTCTTCAAGATGCTGGTCAAAGAACGACTTCTAATCAAGCCGGCACATTTTAACATAAACTTCACTCGTGGCGGATCGCGAGTTCAAAACGCACCGACAACTTCAAGCTCCAGATCTTCATGCGACACTGAGCGTTCGACGGAAATTCAATGGCGAACTTGCAATGACTGCGACTCAAGCGATCGCTATCGATAGTTCATGCTGGCTTCGACGGCCATAACGTCGCAGCGCTCATTCTCTGTGTGTCCGCTGTGTCCGCGAACGTGGTTATAAGTGATTTTGTGGAGCGCAATGAGCTTGTCGAGTTCCTTCCAATGCTCAACATTCTTAACCGGCTTACGCTGCTTCCCTTCCATGCGCATCCAACCCTTGGCCTTCCAGCCCGGCATCCACTCGGTCAATCCTTGAAGAACATATTTACTGTCTGCGTAGAGATGCACATGGCAACTTTTCTTCAGCGACTTAAGACCTTCAATGACCGCTTGCAACTCCATGCGATTGTTCGTGGAGTCGCGCTCGCCACCGGAACCGGTGAGTTCCTTACCGGTCTTTAGGTCTCGCAAAATGAACGCCCAGCCTCCAGGACCAGGATTACCGCTACAAGCACCATCGGTGTACAGCGCCACTTCGCGCAAGGCTCGCGATTCTTCGGCTGGCTCCGAGCGGTCCCGGTCCCCAGGATCTTGCCCCACTGGATCTGGGCCGACAGTATCCTTGGGCATGGAAGTTTCAGAGTCGCTGTTCATTTTCAGAATCCTCTAGAGTAGCTGACCGCAATGCACCACTGCAGCTGCTCCAGTTAGGTCTTATCTTGAGGCGTGGCATAAACAACTGCGCCCCATTTTA
>JANRMD010000525.1:0-3726 GCA_033761895.1 Pirellulaceae bacterium
GTCCTAAAAGTGGACGCGCCAGTGCGTTATCGAGCCGAGGGAAATCAAATTCTGTTTGAGCCAATTCCCGAGATGCGAAACAAAGATCAACATACATACCGCTTCCAAGTGCAGCATACCCAAGCCGGTTCTCTTATCGTCCGGACGCAGTTGACGAGCGCGAACTGGCCAGTCGCAGTCGTCAAAGAGGAAGGCACACTGGTTTACAACGACCAGAATTAGTGCTCTGTCCACATTAGATTTTTGGGTTGATCGCACTCGAGGGCAATTAACCGCACGGCTTTAGCCGCGGTTTTCACATTGCGGAAACCGGTGCTAACGCACATCGGTTAATGTGCCTAACTAGTGCAGAAAATTTTGGGTTAGCGGCAGCAGTCTAGGCTGGAACGATTTTCTGATCCGGGTAGCCACCGTCGCCAGACGGTGGACACGATGCATTCGATGTTTCGTTAGATTTCGGTAGCGGAATGCGTCAAGCATTTCGAGAGCACTGGGGTGGCTTCTCGAAAGCCTTGACGGCTTCCGCTACCCAATAATCGACAAGCCAGTCGCAGAAAGGCTCTTGCGTGGCATTGAACTTAGAAATCGCGACCCTATAAATCTTGAATAGTCTTTTCAAGTCGACGAATCTGAACGCGAACCGGTTCAAGGTCAGGGTAGACATCCAGGGCTTGCCGGAACCAAAAGAGTGCTTCGAGCAGATCACCGCGCTCCGCATGGCAATGCCCAAGACCGATCATGGCGGCATAGTGATACGAGTTTAACTTCAGAGCTTTCCGGCAGTCTTCGATCGCTTGCTCGATCGAGTCTAGTTGGAACAGCGCCAATGACCGCTGGTGATAGAGTTCCGGTGAACCTTCCGACGCCGCAATCTTCTCAGTTGCAAGTTCGACCACACTTTCGAATTCGCCACACTCGTTCAAGCGTACGATACGTTCGAGCAATTGACGATCTTGAATAGAGCCTTCACGCAACCAAATAGAACGCAACGCGTCATCGACCACTAAACGCAACTTGCGATCAGCGCTTCGCAGCAAGGGCCCGAGTATTACATTGCTGCGACCGTCACCAACCAATCCCAGCGCTAATGCGGCCGCGCGGCGGGCATAGGTGTCACCCGACTGCACCAAACGCTCCAAGGTCGCTCGCGTGTATCGACCGGAAACCGATGCAATGAAACGCGCCGTATCAGAATCACTCAGGTAACGGTGATAGAATCGGAGCAGTAATGAATTGCGAGTTGCTCGCTCTTCCACCGTAGGACCCTTCGCTAGTTTTTCTCTGGAAACAAATCTCTGGCAATAATCTTGTTGGTTCGCGAATGGATCGCACCGGTCCAGTATAATCAGACAAAGCATCGCGGCAATTACTTCGTAGATTTGCTGTTAGCAAGCATAAGCGTGCTGTCAGGCCTTACTGCATTTGCCATTCGTTAGAACCCGCGCAATTAGCCCAAACTGAAACTCCCAGTCGCCCCCATTTATCTAAGGTGTGCTAGATGTTGCGACTTTTTGACTATAAAAATCGCGGTTTCTGTAGCTGGACACCTTCGTTCCTTTTGCATTTTGCGCTGGCGATTCTGACGCTTCGACCTGCTTTCGCTCAACAGCCGCTGGAGGTTGAGTTCAACCTGCTTAATGTTCCCAGTTGTCGCCAAGCTCTAGTCGCGCTCAACTCACCAGCCTTCGCTAGCTTTGAAAAGAGGCCCTTAGGTGAGTGCCTAAAGAATCTTGCAGAAGCCTATCGCGTACCGATGTGGGTCGATCGCCGGGTGGATCTCAGTCGCTTGGTGTCGATCTTGGGAAATGGGGCCAAGGATCCGCCGGAAAGCAAAACAACGCTTGCCAGGCTTGCTGCCGTGGCAAAGCTTGGCGGCGCCGATGTGGGGTTGGTTGAAAATGTCGTTTACGTCGGTCCCGCAGATCAAATTGGTGTGGTCCAGCGCGCTGCGGTTCGTTTGCACAACGAGATCATGCTTCATCGCAAAGCTGCAGTGAAAGTCGCCAAGGTCGATTCGCGTACCTTGAGTTGGGAAGACATCACAACGCCGATGGAACTGCTCGAGCGTATTGAGCAGCAATGGTCGATAAAGGTGGACTCCAAGCTACCCCATGACTTAATGCATGCGGGGCAGTTGCCTTCGACAACTTTGGCAACGCAGTTAACGCTCCTGCACGCTGGGTTCGAGCTTCAGGTTGATTGCGACACCAAGGGCACATTCACTGCCAGCCCGCTGATCCAAGAGTCGGTTTGGAAGGGTGGGTACCCTGAAAAAGAGCTGCAGTCCGATCGAGTTCCTGTAGCTCGCAAAGAGTTTCCAACGGCGTCGATACAAGTCAAAGGCGGGGTTTCTACAGTCACTGGACCGACTGCGTTTCATTTGCGATTGCTCGCCATTCGCCTTCCCAAGACGCGACCTCCGAGTTCTCGAACAGGGGAAGATGCATTCCAGATTCCTGAATTTCGGGCGCCACTCGAACGCGTGATTGGTGACTTCGCCAAGAAGTTAGGCATGGAGGTCCAATGGTCCAAGGACATTCCCGAGAACAAACGCAAGGCGGTCATCACCTTTGGAGTTCCCAAAGCGAAGACCATCGACGAGATATTAAAGCAGATCGCCGATGACAATGGCCTAACGATCCAAAGGCAGGGGCAAATGATCGAAGTGTCCCCATAGCCGCGCAGGGTCGTTTGGGTGCTGCCATTGGGCGTATTGGCGTTGGGCGCAATGCCACTGAGTGTAATTTTTGTGATGGAGCAATTTTTGATTCTGTTGCCAATTCAATGAAAACCTTTCCACCAGTCCCTCCCGAAAGCGAAGGTTAAGCATGTCGAACATCCTCTTGGTCGAAGATAGTGCAACGCAAGCGATGCAAATGAAACTGCTGCTAGAATCAGCAGACCACACAGTGACTTGTGTCGATGACGGAACAGTCGCTCTCGAGCGTTTGGCGGATGGATTCAATGAACTGGTGGTGACGGATCTGGAGTTACCCATGTTGAGTGGGCTGGACTTGATCAAGAAGATGCAAGCCGATTTCCCGCAAATTCCCGCGGTGCTGGTAACGGCTCAAGGTTCGGAACGGTTGGCTGCCGAAGCCCTCAAGCATGGCGCGGCGGCTTATGTGCCCAAAGCTATGCTAACGGAAATGCTGTTAGGAACAGTTGAGGATGTACTGGGTGTGTTGCGCACCGATCGCAGCTACGCTGAGTTGATCGATCACTTGACGGAGAATCGCCTGATTTTCGATTTGCCGAGCAAGCCGGAGTTTATCGAGCCAGTGATTGACCTGACGATGCACATGGCGGCGGGGATGGAACTGCTTAGCGGTACGGATCGTCATCGCGTAAGTACAGCGCTGAGGCATGTGCTGTCGAACTCGCTTTATCGAGGCAATCTTGAGCTTACCCACGCACAGTGGCAAGAGCAGTGCGAAAATGAAGAGGCAAACGCGTTGGTGCAGCAGCGATTAGAACAGTCGCCTTATAAAAAACGCAAAGTCCATTTTGACGCGAGATTGATGCGTGACATGTTGCGAGTCACCGTTCGCGACGAAGGGCATGGTTTCGACACAAGCAAATTCTCGCATTTGAACCCCGCTCATGCCATGGATGCTAATAAGGGGCGCGGCCTAGTGTTGATTCATAGCTTTATGGACAAAGTAACTTACAATGAAAAAGGTAACGAAGTCACGCTGATCAAGCATCGTTCAACCAGAGCCTAGC
>JANRMD010000526.1:0-63505 GCA_033761895.1 Pirellulaceae bacterium
CCATCCCGAAGTAGCCGGATGGCATCGATCACACGATCAACATTCTTGAATCGCGTTAGTTTGGCAACACAGATGATACAGTCTTCGCGCTGTTCATCCTTCGAGACTCGGAAGCGCGTCGGATCGAAACCAAGATAGACAACACGGCATGCTTCTTCGCTGTAGCCGTAAACCAGCTGCGTATACGCTTTTGAAAATTGCGAATTGATGAGTACCCTCTTGAACTTCCTGCACGCTTGCAGGTCACTTCTACGAAGTAGTGGATTGAGAGCCTTGGCGATCCAGTTCTTCGGCCAAGGCAGAGCATTAATCCGGCTCGCCATTTTGCGCAAAGACAATATCTGGATTTTCATAGACTTTGAACATTTCGGCTGGGACGATCCCGCGAACCTCGTAGGAGACTTTCTTTTGCACCCGGCGATGCCAGAGGCCGAATCATGGAAACCTGAGAATATTCGGGCAATTCCCACTGCACGAGATTGCGATCAAACAGTCTCCAGACGAAGCAAGGTTCTTGAGTTGCTCTTCAAACACACATTCAAACCCTTCATCGTTGCCCCACGCGAGCAAATAGGGAGCATTGTCTGTCAAGCTAATCGCTCGTATGCGTTTCGAATCCGCTCGCTGACCGGAAGGGATTGTCCCTTTTCCAAGATCTTCGCAGAAATGCGATGCGGTAGATGCACTGCCTCCGTTTCCGATGATGAAGACAAACCGCTGCTTCAAATAGGCTTCGTAGATATCATCTACCAGCCGATCGATCTGCGATAAAACGATGCGTGCAAGTTCGTGCGTACACTGCTGCAAGTACTCACTGGCGGAACTCGGGGCAAATTGCATAGCTGTGTTACCGTTAGTGCTGGTTTTTCAAGTGTTCGAGTTTTTGCGGCATATTGAACTGCATGTCCGGAATAACTTCACAGGTTCGATACGACCGTCATTTATTCGCGGGCAGGCACGAGGTCAGCACTCGCATTGAGGCGAGATTGAGTTCGAATTCGTTCTGCGAGTCCCAAATCGTTTTCGGCCAAAACTGGGTCTCCGACTGCGGCGTGGGATTGTGCACTTGCCTCTAGACTGACGTCTGACAACGGTTGTTTCAAAAGAATCTGCTCCAAGAACTGCTGTGCATGGTTGAGGAAAGATTTGTCTACCTGCGACAGAGCAATACTCGTTCTGAAACCAAACAGATCATCGCTGTGACATTTCTCCGCAAGGCCGTACAGGATACTGAGTTCATCTCTAGCACCCTCCAAGTCCTGCATTTCGGCTCTGCATATAGCCAAGAGTGCATGCGCTGTAGGCACGGTTCGGCGATCGATACCTTGAATCAGTTCCGCAGCTTCTGCAAATTCTCCGGCTGCGATCAGCTCTTGAGCTTGACTGGCCGCTCGAAACTCGGCCACACGCTCAGCCTTTAGAAAGATCACGTGTCCGTCCTGTAGAGTTGCTGGTTCAGTAGATAACCCCAGCCGCGCTGCGATCGATGTCGCATCAAAGCCCGGATTCGTGGGTACGTACACTAGAGCTCCTACAGTATACCCCTTTAGTTCCGCCAACCCCTGCTCAACCATATCCGTTCGCGGAGGATTACCCGGAAACATCAAGCCTCGTCGCTCCGATGCAAAAGGAATTGCCGACGACCAGTCTGTACCGATACCAACCACAATATCTTTCGGTTGCGTGCACCTACGAATCACCGTCGCTGCTTCGACGGTGGCCAGGTTGGGGCTGATCTGAGCGGGAAGATAATAAAGCTGATGTGTATGAATCGAACTGTAGATCGCGAATGCGACACATGAATAGCCAAAAATACGCTTCCCCAACCCACCCGAGGTTAAGCCTGCAAAGGACGCTCCAACAAGCGAAATCAAAACCAGGAGATTCGCGGACGGATAGTAACTGTGTCCGTAGAGATTTGCGAACAGCAATGGTCCCGCGACAAAGCTCGCCAAGCCCACAACAAGCAACAGATAGGATCGCTTGTCAATAATCCAAGCCAGCAGAGCCAATAGCAACACGCCGCCGGGTAACGACAAGCTGTCGATGCGCTCGTACAGAAACCAGTACCAATGCCAATCGAGTCGTTGTTCAAGCGTTCCAAAATTCCACGTGTGTAGCTGGTTCGATGCGAGATTTGCGGTCAATGGCGATTGCTTTAACGAGTCTGCGTAAGTCGTCCATAACTGTGTGGCGCCGACGGGCACCATACAAAATAGAGCTCCCATAATGATGCTCTTCCTCGTGGCCAGCGCACGAGTCGACCAATGGTGATAAATGATCGCCAGGATCCAAACGTAATAAATTGGATAGGTGGTTATCTTTTGCAAGGCCGCTAGCGTAGCCATCAACAATGCGATCGCGAGCTGGCTGTTTTTCCTTTGGCCAACCCCTTGGTTGAGGACTACCACGCTCCAAACACAAAGCGCCAGCGCGGTCGTTTCAATCATGAATGTCCGCATCCAAAACAGATAGAACGGGTTTAGCAAGGCGAGCGAGGCCACCAACAATTGTTGGGTCCAATTGAACTTCAGCTCGCGGAGCAGAAAACAGACACCTACGATCGACGCGAGGTATGCGACAATTGACACGCCTCGTCCGGCTGAGGTAAGCGGCATTCCCAACGTGTGCAACCCAGCCACCAGGGACTGGTAAAGCGGGAACTCGAATGGTACCGTCCAAGGAGGGCCGAGAACGGGGGTTTCATAGGCCAACTTAAATCCGTCTTTGTGAAGGTAATAGGCCGTAATTGCGGTTTGAGTTTGCCGAAATTCATGAGCGTCCACAATGGGCTGACTCCAGCCACAACTCACGCTGTAGCTCAGATACGCCAAGGAGAAGGTCAGCAGCGACAGCGCTAAGACGCGATGTGCGAGACTTGCTTCCCCGTCAGGCTTAGGATTCCGAGCCTCCTTAGTCACGGCAACAATTGACCCTCTGGTCGAGATTGCAAGTAATGACACCCATGAATTCAGCTTGCAGTCGATCCACGGTTCGCTCCCAATCGAAATCGGCTGCACGGGCCAACGCGGCGCTGGACCTTGTTTCGAACTCGGAATTGTTACCAAGCAGAATACGCATCGCTTTGGCAATGGATTCAGGATGTGGACGTTCGACTAAGATGCCCGCTGCCGTTGTGCCGACAACCTCCGCCGGGCCGCCGCTATCGACCGCAATCACAGGGGTGCCGCAAGCCATCGCTTCAATCGCTACCAATCCAAACGGCTCGTCAACCGAAGCTAGGCAAAGTCCTTTGGAACGCTGAAGAAGACGGACAAGATCTGAGTCGTTCAGCCGACCGTGAAACAGCACACGCTGTTCTAGTCCCAGACGGGCGGTTTGAAGCTTGAGGCTTGGAAGCGCATCTCCTGTTCCAACAATATGCAGTTTCGTTTCGCCATCGCCACCATCCCGAAGTAGCCGGATGGCATCGATCACACGATCAACATTCTTGAATCGCGTTAGTTTGGCAACACAGATGATACTGTCTTCGCGCTGTTCATCCTTCAAGGCTCGGAAGCGCGTCGGATCGAAACCAAGATAGACAACACGGCATGCTTCTTCGCTGTAGCCGTAAACCAGCCGCGTATACTCTTTCGAATATTGCGAATTGACGAGAACCCTCTTGAACTTCCTGCACGCTTGCAGGTCGCTTTGGCGAAGTTTTGGATTGAGAGCCTTGGCGATCCAGTTCTTCGGCCAAGGCAAGGCGTTGATCCAGCTCGCCGAGTGAATAAACGCTGACGGTTCTTGGCAATACCAAACGCACGGCAGGTTCGGCAGGTTCTCTACTATGTAACTGCCCCACCAATTTGCTGGAAACACTTGTGGAAACAGTACCGTTTCACCAGTCGAGGTATCGAGAATCCGTGAGACGGCATCCGCAACCCGGACACAACCGGATCGGAATCGAAGCCAGAACGGGATCTGCGACGAAAGTGGACCGCCAATCTCGTGAAACGTGATCCCGCTGTCCGTGCCGACGATCGCTCGGTCAGCACGAATGCAGACGCAGTCCACTTGGTGACCGCGAGCCGCTAGTCGTTTGCCGGTCTCCAGCACCATCCGCCCAGCTCCGCCGTCGGTGGTAAAGTGAGGATGAAGATAGATGATGCGCAAGATGTGGGACTCTAAGCTGGCAGCCAGCGATACGCTGCTATGCGAAGCCAGTTTTGAAGTCGCTTCTTTGCGGCCCCTGCGCTGGTAATCCCGTGCCGGGCCGCAATGAGTTCATCTTCGCGGCATTGGTCGGCTACATTACCGCCACTCTTGCTGGTCGTGTACCAACGAAAGGCAGCCTGCGGAGCATCGATGTAGACTGGGTCAGCAATCGCGGCGAAGCGCAGCCAGTATTCGTAGTCGAAAGCCAATGGTAGCGACTCGTCGAGCAGGCCTACTTTGTCGATCAAGTCGCGTCGCCAAAAGACCGTCATTTGACTAATGAAGTTGTTCATCAGCAATCGTTTGCGGCTGTAACGTTTGGCTTGGAATCGCTTGTATGCGGATACCCATTTGCGAATCTCGTGACCGTCGCGATCAACGATGATGCAATCTCCAAAGACCCATTGAGTTGAGCTATTGGCGAACGCATCCGCGACTCGCTGCAGCGCACCAGGCAATAGTAAATCATCGCTGTTTAGCCACCCAACCACATCCCCAGTCGCTGACGCCAACCCTCGATTGATCGCATCGACCTGGCCGTTATCCGGCTTACTGCTCCACTGCACTTGATCGCCGTAACTTTCAAGTAACCCAATTGTGCCATCGTTACTTCCGCCGTCGAGTACGATATAGTCCAGATCAACATCTAGCTGCTGTTCTCGTACACTGTCAATCGTTTCACCCAAGAATTCGGCATGGTTGAACGACGGGGTTATAAGAGTTAGTTTCACGTTCGGAAAAGTTGCGTGGCTAAGCTGCGACGTGTGATGATGTTTTACGAAAATAGAGCATTGCGCTCATGAAGCAGCCGAATTCTGGAAATTGCATTGGTTTTTGGCTCAATTTCGTCTTTATCGATTCCTGGTAGCCTGAGATCGCTGCAACATGATTCTCGCCACTTTCAAAAAAACGGTCTCGCGCGGACGCATCGAGGTTAGAACCGCGAAACTCGGCTGATGTTAGTACGGCAAAGTACGGATCTTCGTGTCCCCACTTGTCCCATTCCTTATCTGTGCTCAGCATAGCAATTGTCAATCAGAACTCTTTGATTCACTCGGCTTATTGGTGAAGCACTCGTTCGTAAACCGCAAGCGTTCTTTCAGCCGTGTCCCGCCAACTAAACTGGGAAGCGCGCGCAACTCCCTCAGCGCGCAGTCGACTTGCAACTCCTTCATTGTTCCAAATCTCGGTGAGCCCGGCTTCAATAGCATCCACGTCCATCGGATCTACCAAAATTCCCGCATCTCCAATCACCTCGGGAAAGGCGCCCGTAGTGGAAGCGATTACCGGCGTTGCCGAAGCCATCGCCTCAATGGCGGGTAAGCCGAAACCCTCATACAGCGATGGACACACCAAAGCCTCGCAGCCCCAATAGAGTTCTTGCACTGTTGCGTCCGTGACGGTTCCCAACAATCGCGTAACGTCCCCAACGCCAGCCTCCTCAATTGCTCGAAGCACGTCGCTCGTCCCACTCCGTTTCGGACCAGCAATAATGAATCGGTGCTTGCAACCTGCCTGCCTCAAGCGACCAAACGCGGCAATGATTCGAGGGAGGTTTTTTCTCGGGTGTATTTGGTTAACGTTTAGGAAGTAGGGATACCCGTCGCTGTACTTGCGTCTGGAAGCATCGCGGACCAATTGCGTTTCCGGCGGTCGACACAGTTCACGCGGCGCAAGGCTCGTGACGGTTGTCTTCTCAACGGGGACGCCCGCGAGTTCTACGACGTCCGTTTGTGTTGCCGAAGAAATACACAGAACATGATCCGCCTTTCGAATCATTGACAAGAGTGCATTCGCGTGTTGAAAGTAGATTTGTTCATTTGGCGAAACTCGCAGCCACGCAAGATCGAATACGGTGACGACCTTGGGGCAAGCGAACTCGCGATAGAGCGGAAGTGCATTGGTAACATGATAGAGATCATACCCACCTGGGCGCGGTGCTCTAGGCGCCCACTTGCTGAACGGACCAAAAGGTGACACTCCCCATATCGGCTGAATGTCGATTCTATCCCTGTATATCTTCGGCAAATTTCGGCCAATAAGTCTGCGAATCAACGCTTGCGATGGTATTTCGGAGTGAACCGGAAATACCAACCGCACATCTGGTCGGACGCGATTCAAGGCAATGACCAATTGTTGAACGTATACACCGATTCCTGTCAGCGTATATGCAAGCGGCATAGCATCCAGTGCCACTCGCACTACTCGGTCGCCTTTACGAACTCGACACATGCCACCGCGCGTGCCGCAGCCGCAAAATCCGGCGTCCTTTTACGCCCAACTTTGTGAATATCAAAATACTCCGCCTGCGAACAACTCGCTTGATCCGCAAGTTGCCAACCGTTGGTCGTGTACGAATAGTACTTCACAAGACTTGTTCCACTGGATAATCGCTGAACCAGTTCATCTATCATCGTTGCGGTGAACTGCTGGAACCATCCGTGATTCTGCGATCGCCCGAAAGGAACCGTAATGAAGACTTTCCCTCCCGGCTTGGTGACCCTCCGCAATTGATCGACAACATGAAGGTAAGCATTCGCATCACATTCTTGGTACTGTTCGTCGGCAGTATAGAATCGAGTATTGTCCATTCCAACGTGCTCAAGTGTCGATATGCAAGTCACAACATCCATGCATGCGTCTTTCAATGCGAGTTCACGTAAATCCCCATAGACATACGAAGCATTGGGACTTTTGATCACCGTGGCTTCAGGCGCGAGCGTATAGAAATACGTTTTTACACGTGCAAACTTCTGCAAGGATAATACCCAGTGATGATTTAGCGTTGCTCCTGCATCTAACAAATTAAATGGTCCGTCTGGACAACGACTGAAAAGCCAAGGGTACTCGACGACGCGCTCATCAAAACCGACGCCATACTTGTCGGGGAGTGGATTGCCGTGCTCGAAATTATTCAGTAGTTGAGGGGATTTAAGTACGCGGTCAAGGTAGAGATTTCTGCTACCTATGTACCCTGGATACCATGGAACAGATCCCAGAAGCCTGTGAACTCGCGCCGATATCGAATCGCGTAGGTAGTTCATGCTCAATGTCCTCGCCATCTGGCGACTTTTAGGCAGCTTCTCAACACCCGCTCCCCTTGATTATATAACAATCTTAGTATGCTTACGTACGAAGATGCGCCTAATGGGTTTCTTGCAGCTCCCGAAAATACTATTTTTATTGCCCTGGTAAGTTTCCCGTTCATTACGAGCACAGTTGCAATTCGATCTAGTGGCTGAACGGGGATACCAGATTGACGAACGGCGATGAATGGTGCATTTCTTCTCCGACAGGAATCAGCGAGTGCCCGATTCATACACTTTAGTTGGCACAACGTAAGCTTACTGCTGTCGCTTTCGAGATGTACGCGGTAGTCCGACAGTACATTGGGAATGTTTCCCAATCGCTCGCCCGCGTCAGCAAATCGTAGCCAAAGGTCGTAGTCTTCCGCGGGTACAATTTCGGTGCGAAAACCCTTCACAGCTTCGAACGATGAGCGTCTGACCATCGCAGTCGAGAGAAAAATGCCGCCCGCAGCGATGCCTGCATACAGCTTTTTGCAGATTTCCTCATGGGCCTCTGGCGGAAAGTCGTAGCCGATCTCACGCAATTGGTCGTCCACGAGGCGAATACCACCACCTACCGCACATATCTGAGGGTTGTCCGATAGATAAGCAAGCTGTTTTTCAATTCGATCCTGTGCAGCTATGTCGTCTGCATCCAGGAACGCGATGAAATCATACTTCGCTCGGCTGACGCCCAGGTTTCTTGCCGCTGCTTGTTTACTATTGCTGATTGAAATTATCTGAATTCGAGAGTCCCGCTTGGCTATCGCTTCTACGATTTCCCGCGTCTGATCGGACGAACCGTCATCTACCACGATAATCTCAAGATTGGCGTGACGTTGTCTTTGCAGGCTTGCGATGCAGGCCGCCACATAGCGTTCCGCGTTGTAGGCGGCGACAACACAGCTCACGCCGCACTGGTGTGTCACAGCTTGGTCAGGCAAGATGCGGTAGAGGCTTGTACCAGGGATTGAGCGTTCGCCACATCTTTCCTAACGCCTCTCTGGGGTAACTACAAATCGCACGCGCGGAGGCTCTTACGGTATCCTCGATACTCGGACGTGTCCCAGCCCACGCGGTCTTGTCTAGCACTGCTTCGAATTCACCGCGAAAAGGATTGCGACAAAGAGGGTGCCAGGGTTTAACGGAGGACGAGAAGTGAACAACGCCTGGATCGCACCGAATACGATCAAACGTTGACTTTTCTAGGTAGCTGTACTTCGCGGAGGGTAGTGACGTTAGGTGGGAAGTAACATTCCAGGTCGGATCAAGCATCGTCCAGTCGTCGTGCAGAACGACATTCAGAGCGTATTGATCCCACCAGATCATGTTTTCGCGGTGTTCGCTGATGCAGTCGAGCAGTCGCTGTTCCACTTGATTCTCGCGCCAGCGCTTCAAGTCGATCAGCAGCACGCCCGCATTAAAATAAGGTGAAGAGGCAGGCAAGTTTAGCTGTTGATAGTTCGGAATCGGCCTCGTTGCACCCAAGTGCTGAATGGCCGGATGATGCGCATGGAGCATACGCTTTGCGTCGAGAAATGGTGCGGCCGAATCCTGCACAGCCGCAATTGTCTTCCCTTGCAAATCGCACTCGAAGAGTTCTCTGAGATCCTTGCGAACAAGCACATCGCAGTCAAGGTAGATGACTTTCTGTATTTCGTTGGGCAGATACCGACCTATCAGCATCCGGAAAAACGTAACGATTGACACGTGCCCATCAACGGTGGCATTGGGAATTGAGTCTTTTGAGACTTCCAACCAACGAATAGTGCAGCCCTCAGACGTATCCCCAACAGAGTCTCGCACGCTCGCTTTCATCGGCTCTGTCAGCATGTCGTGAAGAATCCAAATTCGTGCAGCGTAATTTTTGCGGAGGTTCTTCAGCACCGATCTAACTGTAACGCACAAAGGCATACAAAATGCTTCGTCAACTGCGAGCACGATTTCCAGGTCACTATTCTCAACCATTCGCAAGTGCTTGGAGAAGACGCTTAAATCTCTGGTTGTGTTGATTAGTTCAAGACCGATAACAAACGGTCAAGCTCTGTAATCAACCGCCTCTTGCTCAAACTTCGCCCCAGGCCGCACGGCGGAAGCAACGAGCGAAGCGGTTCTGAAACAATATCGAAAACACCGTGAAAGCCAAACCGGTCCCGTGAATGCGAGCAGGCACCACGGAAGCCAATCCCATGGGGCCGCACCGATTGCTCTTAGGATGCATCGTTGTGCGGCGTACTGATTTTCCTTGACGATGGCACCAAGCGCAAGGTTTACGTAGTATCGATGATGTGAAATCACCTTTGGCGTTGGCAACGAAGGCAAAGTGTCTCGTGATAACTCGCGTCGAACATACGCTTGTTCCAAAGCGCGCTTGATAAGAACCTGTTGCTTATACGCATGTTTCCCGCACACGCTCCCTGGGCGTTGCCTGTAATCCAAAAGTATCTCGCCGATGTTTGCTAACAATCCTACTTCACCCAGTCGTAGCAATAGATCGAAATCTTCTGCGTACTCGAATTCGTTTCTGTATCCGCCGATTTCGTTGAACGCCGACCTGCGCATCGTCAGAGTAGGATGGACTATCATCGCGCCGCGACCGGCCAACAACTCTCTATCTATTTGCTCATGATCTGTTGGTGGGTGCCACTCGAACAGCTTCATACCTGTCTCTTCGACGAAGTTGACCCATGAACCCACCGCGACACAGGCTGGATTTGAATCAAGGTAAGCCAACTGCTTCTCGAGTCTCTCAGGGTGGGCTACGTCATCAGCGTCCATCCTCGCTATAATGTCGCCACGAGCTATTTGGAGGCCGTCCTGCAAGGCTCTTAGATATCCTGTATTAGGCCTGCTGATTATTCGAACGCGTTTGTCTTTCGCCGCAAAAGTTTCTAGTATTTGTGGGCAGCAGTCGTTAGAACCGTCGTCAATGGCGATCAATTCAAAATTTGTAAATGTTTGGTTCAGCAGACTCTCAACGGCATCTCGCAAGTATTTCTCATCGTTATAGACGGGTAGCAAAATAGAAGTACTGGGAGTGCAATCTCCATCCATCGTTTCGGCATTCCTCATGCAAGGCTAAGGTGTCTTGTATTTCTCGTGGTCTTACAACCTTTTACCGAAAGGCAAAAATTTCCAGCAGCAAATCGAATCCATACTTGACCGGCCTGAACATGAACGGCTCTTTCGCCGGGCTAGGCGAATGCACATGCACTCGAAAATTCGATTTCGCCAATACCGAAAGTAGCTGTTCCAGCCTTTGTGGCTTGCCGAAGTCAGAGTGGTACTCGACGAAAACCCTCTCGACGTTCTGAAGCAATTCCGCCGAATCGATAAGCAAGTCGACTTCGGCGCCCTCAACATCCAGCTTCAGTAGGTCTACGGGGTCCTGAAGCAGATCTTTCAGCCTGATCGACGGGACTCTCTGCGTCCGTGCAGAATCTTCCACTACAATCTTGCCGGCATCGCTACCTTCCGAGGCAAAGGAAACGCCATGATTGTCTGTCCATAGTGCAGCTTGAATCACTTCGACGTTGTTCGCGGTAAATGACTGCAAATTCTGTCGTAGAAATTCGCAGATGCTAGGATCGGCTTCGAAGGCGTGAATTGTTGCGTTGGGAAAATTACGCGAGAAGTAGATTGATGCCAGTCCGATATTGGCACCGCCATCAATGATTCTGGGTTTGGAGTTGATCGTTTTGAACTTGTACACTTCCTGACCGAAAATCGACTTCAGTTGATAGGCACAAGATGGACCGCTTGGGAACATCAGTTTCGGGCCAAGGATGAACGTACTGCCCTCCTGATATGCGGGCAGTTGTGCAATCCGCTTGGCTTCAACTTCCAAGTCTTGTTGAAATGCCAGTTGTGGATAGAGACGTTTCTTAAGCGGACGCTTGAGGGACTCTGGCAGCCACTCCTCCGCGATCGGCGCCGCAATCTTGTAGCCTCTCGACGCGACACGCCGCGTAAACGTCCACCCGAAAGCCTCACGCAAATCGGGTGGCGACAATCGATTATCCGCACCTATCTGACATGCCGCCCAGTCCTGCAGCAACGACGCGTCGCGAGGATCGTCACGAATGAGGAAGTCGAAAGTACTGCAATAGTTCTCTTTCGACAACGCATCTATTGTTGGCGCCAACAATTCTGGATTCTCGACGTAAAACGGTGTGTTGCTACGATCTTTTGCCCTCGGCTCGCAGTAGTTTAAAACCGATGGTTTACTTCCGAAATAGGCCGAGTAAGGAATATGAGAACCATGTCCATTGGTTACCATGTATTCAAACTTCCCAAAAAGCGTTGCCATGCGTCGAAGTGCGTTGGCATCGTCAATCCCCGCACCTTTAACAACGTCAAGACCAAGCTCGGAACACAGCCTCACCAATCTGCCCTTCTGGAAGCACGACGGATGCAAACAAACGGTAACGTTGTCGAACCGCGTCCGCAACCGTTGTATTTCCCTGAGAAACTCCTCAGAGTTGTCGTGCGTGTCCAGGTAATCGAGTGAATGCAAGGGCATCACGAGGAGGCTGTTGCCCTCACGGACAACGCGAGGTAGCTGCACATAACAAATGGGCAACCCAATGGCTTTAGCACTTGAATACCCGTGCTGTTGCAAAAACGCCTCTTCGTCCCGCCTAGCCACCCAAAGTCGCGTGGGCGAATCCTTCCTAATTGTCACCCCAAACAATGCTGAAGCGTCGATTTGTAGTGATTGTAACGTCCATCCATGCTGCCATACACCGACCGTAGTTAATGGATCGCTCTTGAGTTTGCAATACTCCAAGGCGACATCGATCGCCCCGTACGAATGCGAAATGGATGCTAACGTGATGGTTCGTTCCGAGGGCAGGTCGAGTTGAACGTGTGTATGAACCACCGACATTCTCATTAGAGACTATTGCGTTGTGCAACCAGCCACATATGCGAAGATAGCTGGTTGTCTGCAAGAAATTGCTGAAAAACGGAACCTAGCGCCTCCCACTGATCTAGTAAAACGGTGCGAAGAAACGGCTGATCCGTTACGTCATAGTCACCAGTAAGGCACTTTCGGCGAACGATATCGACGTCAAGTTGCCCGGGAGTGAGTACTTCTAGAACTGCTAAACCCTCGATGCGCGCCGCTAAGGCCAGAGACGCTGGGTGAAAGTAATTTAGATGCTCGTGATCGAATGTTCCCGACCGAACGCCCAGTGTGGCTACGTCAAATCCCATGACATTCGGACAAGTCACCACGAGAAGGCCACCTGGCCGAAGCAGCTTCTTACACCGCTTAATGAACGCCCTTGGCGCAAAAAGATGCTCGACTACTTCAAAAGCCGCAACAACATCAGCAAAGTCACATTCTTCGATCTGCTCGACGAATCGTTCAATAACCTCCAGTTTTCGACCTCTACATGTCATCGCAAGTGTTGGAGTTGGTTCCACGGCGACAATTCGATTGAATTTTTTTCGTTCCCGAACTTCGCAACAGAACGTACCAAACGCAGCACCTATCTCTAGTAGGGTATCGGTGCGTTGAGCGTACCGATCGCATAGCTCTAACAATTTATCGGCCCGCGGACGGAATATTTGTGTTCGTCTTACGTCTTCCGTTGCGGGAAAAATATGTTCATTCCAAAATGCATAGTTTGCAGACTGAGAGTAGAACTTGTGTAGAAGGCTTTCACTGGGGCGAGGGCAGGTGTAGACCGTTTTGCAGGCGGTGCACTGTACGTACTGGAAGCCATCTTTCTCCCCGAAAGCACTAGAATCCATACTTTCGCATGCTGGACAACTAGTGACAACCCATTCGTCCCGGCGCTCCAGCAAGTAACGACGATCTGAATCGATACATCCCTTCTTCTTCAGCATCAATTCAGGCGGTCTGATATCCGATTCGCGCATACGGGTAGAATCGTTCATGTATTACGATCCCTACCTGATATCAAACTTACTTAGCACGCTTGCGTCGGTTGTTCTCACCTCGCCATATGACGACGGTTCTCCCCAAATGTTGTCTTTCCACCAACGCCCGTCCTTAATCCACCAAACTTTCGGGGAGCGAAATCGGTCACAGATAACATCGAAATCGTTTTCCGACATGCCAACGTATTCAAGCCAACGCCTTAGGTCGCGACACGGTTTAACGTGGTCGTATTTACGCACCAAGTCTATGGCGTCATTACGTGTCAAATAGCCGTCCCGAATGTCCTTCGATGCATGATCCGAGCAGCGTCCATAGCCAAACTTGATGAACTTCAAGTAGTCATGAATTCCATTCTCGTGCATGTCATCTAAGTTTGACATTGTCCTATACGTTCGTTCGAATGGTTGCCGGGCGAACTCAAATCCGTAAAGATCATGCATTTCCTTTGCATGCTCATTGGGGTTCCAGGGAAAGAAGTTTCCTATGTAGATTCCACGCACGCCCAAATCCGCAATTTCATCGTCGGAAGGGAATCGTAACCACGCCAAGTCAGCCTCTGTCAGATCCTCCTCTTTATCGAGCATATCGGGAATTCGAAATCCGCGTAGGTCATGCTCGAGTACGGAGCGCTTGTTGTACTCGGCAAAGTCGGAGGGTGAAAACATACCCGACACTGTCCACGTGATTTCCCCCCAGATAAGAAGCGGAATTTGTAGAGCTACGGCCATTCGCATGGGAACAATTTTGATTCCGGCGTGTGCGTGCCAATTCATATCTCCCATCAACGTAAAGCATAGTCTGTTAAGCTTGCGTAGCGTTGAAACACTTGGCCCAAATACGAGATGATCAATTCCCAGAACATCTCGCATTCTGTCAAGGTTAGCCTGTCCCTCCGGCAAGTAGTTGTTTCCGTGGTACGTTACCAACAACGGCTTCATGCCATATTGCTTCATGAGGTGAGCCTGCCAATAACTGTCTTTTCCACCGCTCACCGGAATAATGCAATCCCACTGGCCCGGGCATTTGCCTCTGTATTCTGCCAAAAGCGATTCAAATTTCATCCGTCGCTCTCGCCAGAAGTCTCCTGACTGGCCATCGCGGACTTCAGCTGCAACGGAACAAGCACTACATACCTGATTGCGGTCAAACTCAGTATTGACTGCCGAGTATGGATAGACACATTTGGTACAGTATTGCATCATTTCAGTTTTTCAATGTGCACGGCTAAAACGCAAGTCATTGAACCTCGTCTGCCTGACATTTTGGCCTTTAGCTGCGAGGAAGCTCTTTGCTTTAAAGACGCTTTGCTCGGTGTAATTAAAAATGTTCGCGGCTGCCACCGCGTCAACGGTATCCTCTTGCAACGCTTCAATAAAATGCTCCCAGCACCCGACACCACCGAGTGCGACGATGGGAACCTGAACCATTCCGCGCGCCGCACGGTATAACTCGATGTCATACCCTGTTCCCGTTCCGTCTCGGTCAATCGACTGTATCAGTACCTCGCCGGCGCCGCGAGACTCCGCCTCTTGAATCCAATCCAGCACCCCGCGACGGGTGTCTACCGTACCACCGCTTGAGAACACACTCCACTCACCATTTGGCTGGCGTCTCACATCTACACCTACCACGACGCATTGTGATCCAAACTCCAAAGCGCACCGATCAATCAGAGTCGGCTGTATGAGTGCTCCTGTATTGAGAACGATCTTGTCTGCGCCGTTTGCAATGCGTTCCCTACAATCTTCAACGGAGCGTAGCCCACCACCACAAGTCATCGGCATGAAGCAACTACCAGCCACCTGTTGAAGCACCGCGAGCAATTCGGTGTGGCTATCGGGTTCCGGCGAAATGTCCAAGAAGATCAACTCGTCGGACGTCCATTCACTCAACCGTTCAATGATCGTTTGAGGGCGCCCAAGCCGTTGGTATCGACCGAATCCCTTGCTTTGAACGACACTTCCGTTTCGGTAAAGCACAACCGGTATGAGTCTGTGCCGAACGCCCAATTCAAAGAACCCTTTCAAGCAGATATTCTCGGTAGTCGCCTTCATGACCGTGGAAGATGTCAAATCCGATATGAAGGCGACGGAATCGCGACCAGTCCATGGGATATTCCGAAGCTGGAACGCGCTCGTAGCCGCGGTTGACGACTCCTCGTTTGTCCATGTTGTTGTGGTAGAACTTTCCACGACAAATCCTGGCGATCTGATCGAGATATTCCTTTAGCGGTTCACGCCCCACTTCCGAAAGACTAAAGGTGTTG
Source organism: Pirellulaceae bacterium (assembly GCA_033761895.1). GTDB lineage: Bacteria > Planctomycetota > Planctomycetia > Pirellulales > Pirellulaceae > Aureliella. The sequence goes on from JANRMD010000526.1 coordinate 15,407, forward strand.
ACGGCATAGTCGGCAGACATGCTCGGCAAATTTGGCATAACAAAATTTGGCAAGAGCGCGATATCGAATTCACTACTGTCAAATTTCGATAAATCTTGTTCACCGTACAAAAATATGGACCGCTCACTATGTGTCACAAGGAGATAGTAGGCTGCGATGGCTAGAGTTTCTGGCAGGTCGAGATCAATGTAGCAGCAATCATCAAGGTCGCGAAGAAGGTAATAGGCCATCCCACCGTACCCTGCGCCTAACTCCAAAATCGTCGGTCTACTAATTCTGCTTACGGCGGCAATGCACTGTGTAGCCAAAGTGTGAAATCGGGTCGCCTTCGGTACAACTAGCTCTTGATCAACGTAAAGTCCCCAAGGATTTCCGACATTCGGAACGCGAAGCACTTCGACCGACTGCCCTAAAAGAGAATACCATGTTCGGTAGTTTCGAAAGACATTCTTGCAAAAATGTTTCGTTCGAGTTTCGTCAGCCGATTCAAGCTGCTCAAAGGTCGCATATTCCTTCACGATTGGGCCCAGTTTCCCACGCCAGAAATTACGCAGTTCCCACTCGGCGGCTGTCGACAGTTTAGACAGGCCATCATAAAACTCCTGTCGCTCAACTAGGTACGCCTTCCACTCGCCGCCTGGCTGATACACGTCTGGCTGACCCACTTGAGCAGCTTTGCAAGCTCTGTAGAAAGAGCTGACCCGGTCAAAAATTTCGCGATGGGCATTATCTGAGATCTCGAATGGCCTCGGACGCAGACCGCTCTTCAGTGCATCCAAGTCGAGCAGGTGTATTTCAGAAGTTGTCACCGATATCACTTTCGGAAGAAGGCTAGTTGCAAGCAATGTAGGGTTAATTCGATGGCAATTATCAATGCAGCAATTTTGTCAGACCTCAACGAAGTTGCGCAAAAGTAGAAGCCCTGCCTGCTGGCTCTTTTCGGGGTGAAATTGTACCCCAAAGATGTTTCCGTCCTCGATAGCACTCGTTATCGTAGACCCAAAATCCGACACCGCAGTAACGACGCGCATCGTCTCTGGAAGAACGTGATATCCGTGTACAAAGTAGAAATCGGTCTGATCCGGAAGCCCTGCAAACAATCGACTAGGTGTTTGAAATGCGACTTGATTCCAGCCCATATGCTGACTACGCGGTCCCGTTATCGGAACCACCTTGCCAGGTATAAGATTTAGCCCATTGTGCAGGCCGAACTCGGAGCTAGTTGATGCAAGCAACTGCATGCCCAAACAGATTCCAAGAAGCGGCTTGCCTTTGCGGTTGACGTGCTCTTGAATGACCTCCGGGACTCCCGCAAGCCGAAGTCGCTCCGCCGCCGCGCCGAACGCACCCACTCCCGGAAGAATGAAATGGCTTACGCCATCGAGGTGTGAGTCGTCAGTAACGAGGGTATATTGAACCTCCAGATAACGCAGGGCATTTTGCACGGATGCCAGATTTCCGCCTCCGACTGAGAAAATTCCTACCTTCACAGACTCTGTTCCAAACTCGCTTCACAGTTGTCTGACTTTTCCCAGAATTGCGCAATGATCTCGTTCGCAATCCGTTCGGCCGCATCATTTCCAACTAGCTCGCGGCATCTATGATGCATTTCGACCAATTGACTACGGGACGATTCGAGTTGCCGCAGTTGCGCTATCGCAACATCGACCGCATCATCGAAGGGGAATCCTGCGTTGAGACAGACGCCCTTCTCCACTAACTCTCGAACAAGGAACAGGTGCCCTCTCTCTTCAAAGGTGTTTATTGAGGGCAGTCCAGCGAATGCTGCCTCGTAGGTAACCGTTCCACCAGCGAGAATCGCGACTGCGCATTGTCGCATGATTCGCCACATCGAGTCCCCTGTTTTTGCAAGAATAATCTCATGACGACTATCTCGCTTTACGCAATCGACAAGGGCATCATAGGAGTGCGTATATGCCTCGCCAAGCAACACCCACAGCAAGAGTGGCACCTCAACACTTCTTAATGCTGTCAGTAGCTGCAGCGTTTTGTTGCTGGCATCGCCACCACCCATAGATATCGCGACCGCTAAAGGCTTTCCGAATGCATTGGCTTCGTACTCATCCGATTCGATTCGAATACATTGACGTCGCACAATTGCGTATTCGAGCCCGCATCGTAGTGATCCTCGGAAGGACGACGCACTTAACCCTTCGTCAAGGTAGCGCGTCCGATGAAACACCATATCCACTTCTAGCATCGCGGAAAAAATCGGCGACAACGAGACGGTAAACCTTGACTCCAGAATCGAATTCAGCAACTCGGCCTCTAACTCCAGCAGGTCAAAAATAACGATATCAGGAGCAAACGCCACCAATTCACTCGCAACTTCACGGTCATCTTTGACTATAAGCGAGGGGAAGTTTTGCCCAGTCAGGAGTGGCTCGGCATGCGTATCACCGATAACAACGAGCTTAACTCGCGAGCGAGTAGCCAGCTCGGCAGCAACAGTACGAGAGCGGATTACATGTCCAAGCCCATGCTTTGCGGACCCTCGGCAAATCATGAGCACACGCGTGACCGGTCTGTCAAACCTCAACATTATGTAAGATACTCCCGTCGGAATGGCTGATGTTTGGCCAAGTCCCTAACCATTGTTGCCCCAACTACGACGTCAACCTCATCGGCACCCATTGGCCCTTCGGGTCGAACAACCAGCACGTCTTCATACTCAACTGTCTGCCCTGCATTCAAATCGTGTGCAGCGTAAAGTGCACGACGCGCGCGCTTTCTAGTGTAACGCTCTTCATCGGAAAGACGGGTTGAATTCGTAGTTAACGCAACTTCCGCATCCCTGATGTCCTGAATGTAGTTTACCAACTCATCACCGCTGGCGGCATGCGCGTGGTCGAACCCGTCCAGTGTTTGGTCTAAGGTGAAGTGTTTCTCAATGTAGGTAACGCCAAAATGCAACGCCATGCACGCGGCAATGCTACTTCTTGTATGGTCTGAGAGCCCCACGGGGAAGCCAAAAGCACTGCGAAGTACCTCTAGCATTCGCAAGTTCATCAGCCTTAACGGAGCGGGGTAGACTGACACACAATGCATCAATACAAGATCAACTTGTCCACACTTGGTGAGTTCGTTGACCGACCTCTCGATGTCACCCAGGGAGGACATTCCTGTCGACAGGATTAGACGAAACCCACGTCCAGCAACTTTTCTTAAAAGTCTCAGGTTGTTTAAATCCGTTGATGCGATTTTTATGTATGGTGGGGTCAACGAGCAGAGAAGCTCCAACCCTTGCTCGTCAAAGATCGAAGCACTAAGCGGAATAGCTAACCTATCACACTCGCTCTTGATGGCATTGTAGTCACCATCGGTGAGCATATGCTGGCGGCGCATTTCACGAACTTTGTCGATGTCGTACGAGCCAAACTCGTAACGTCCAGGTAGATAAAGCTGGTCGGGATCGATGATCTGAAATTTAATTGAGTTAGCGCGCGCCTCCGCTGCTACTTGGACGAGCTGCAAGGCTAAAGCCCGATCCCCATTATGGTTGCAGCCCGCCTCAGCGATGATATGTACCGGTTCGCCGTTCATTGTTGCACACCTGTCGCTTTGCGATAGGTTCGCACCAAGTTGGCAAACTCGCAGAACGAATTCGACATGGAGTTGTCGAGCGACCGCCAGAGCGATTGATTTCGTTCCTTTAGAATTGGCAACTCGTCCAGTCTCCGGTATCTATCACGCACATGGCCGAGCACATCATCATTTTGAACCATGTCGATGTTCCAGTCACCGTACCCAATTGTTTGCATCAAACTTACGGCCCGTTCGTCGTAGCTGATCTTGATCATAGGTCGTCCGAACGATAGACATGGAAGGGCTGAATGCAGCCTATATGTTATGTTCAGCCTACATTTTTTTAAGAGTGCCAAATAGGTGTACACATCATCAAGGTAAATGAACTCGATGTTAGTAAAAGAAGCAGCAAACGGGATGTCTCGGTGGTCGTGACACAGCAATCGCACGTTGTTGTGCCCTTCGGAACGCAGGAACGTAACGATCTCGCTAATATGCTGCCGAACATTCGCCTGCTTCTGCAACGGAATACTCATCAGGGCTGGGTTTCGCAACGAAATCAACACGCCTGAATCTTCTTCTACGGGTAAATGCGGGAACCGATTGCCGACACGATCCAGGAATATGGTCGGGCACCCCCCTACGTGAACGTGCTCGATTCCAATCTGCTGCAGATAGTTATGTGTGCAGATGTCTCGTGCTAATGAAATCTGTGCTTTAGCGTTTATCGCCCGCGTAACACTGTCGGGCATCACGTTTGTACGATCAACCAACTCGTTGCGGCGATTGTACACTCGGCCCCTGGACAAACTAAACAGCATCATCGGCACTTCCAAGGCCGAAAGGGCATTCAAATCTACTTGTAATTCCCCATTCTCGTAAAGGTTCCCTCCTCCGATAACGACGCCATCGCCATAAAGATTTATGTCGTAAATCGTTTGCGCCGTTAAACCAGCTTTCGCGTGGCTTTCGTACCGTGATGTAGCCGGGAGTGTGATGACGTTCACGACCTCACCGAATGCTGCATGAAGGAATGTCTGCATACCGAGGAAGATCGCGTCATTACCGACGTTAAAGCCCTTAGGGCGAATACAGAAAAGCGTAATCAACGATTGCTTCCTTCAACGCGCATGGCCGCCTTAAGAACTTCTGTGTAACTTGCCGTCGCCGCCGCAGCGCCAAGGTCGTCGACTATCCGCGTGAAATTCCAGAGATCTTCCTGCGTGTCAACGACCAATCGAATTGCCGAGCTGAACGGCTTGCCGCTATGAATATTCACAATCTTGAAGCCGGATGGATTTCTGTACATCCACGTGGTGACGTGCTCTCGGTCATCACCGCCGAAATGCTCATAAACATCGAAAAGCGCTCTGGTCCGAACTATTTCCACTGAGATTCCATATGGAAAAGATCGCAACTGTATGTTCGTAACCAAATCAGGACGACGACTCCTGCAAACTGCAATCCCAGCTTCAATCAATTCTGGATCAAGGAATACACAATCACCGTTGATACGCACAAAGTAGTCCGCTTCGTATTCCAAAGCGCAATCCAGAAGGCGTTTGGCAACGTCATGCGTCTCACCTCGAAAACATCGCACACCAGCACGTTCGGCAAACTCAGCTAGATTGTCGTCCGTCGGGCGATCGGTCGTAGCTAGTACGAAGCCCTCCAGGCCTCTCACGCTAGCGACGCGTTGGACCACGAACTGGATCAGTGGCGTTCCGTGAACCTTCTGTAATGCTTTGCCGGGTAATCGTGACGAGTCTAATCGAGATGCAATAATCCCCAGGAATTTCAACTGGCAACCTTTACCTTGGTCCATTGCGACGGTGTGTAAACTTCGCCAGGTTTGCAGTAGCGTTCGAAGTACGGTGCATAGCCGGTGACATCAGCGCTTTCAACATCAAACGACAATGCACCTTCGATCATATCGTCTACAGTATCGTTTGCCCGCTTGACCCACGGGGTGAGTGTATACGGTCCGGGAACCAACAGGACTTCGTCAACTCTAATTCGGTAAATGTATATACCACGCTCATTCGGTTCGGCCGCTGTCTCCCACAACGAGACGAACCGTGAAATTCTGCTCTCCGCTTCCGTTGAGATCGCCACTCCGATTTCAGGTCCGAATATTGGAGACTTGAACTCGATTTCCACTTCGATATCCATCGGGTCGCCTATGCGGACACTTCGCGTCGGCTTATCCTTCGCACCAATCAAAGTTAGACGACGAATGGAGGCGAACTCCGACGAGCCCAATCGCGTTGTCGTACTTGAAAACGTGACCGACGCAAAATTTCCTGCGATATGCTGACGTACATACTCAGAGACGACGTCCGAACGCTTTCCGTCATTTGTTTTGCAACCATTGACGAGTAAGATCCCTCGCTCGCATAATCGTTCGACGGCGGAAATGTTGTGGCTGACGAATATAATCGTCCTTCCGCTTCTTGCGGAACGTTCCATCTTCCCAAGGCACTTTTTCTGAAACTCCGCATCACCTACTGCTAACACTTCGTCAACAATCAAAATCTCGCTTTCCAAATGTGCCGCAACCGCGAAACCAAGCCGGACTTGCATGCCTGATGAGTAGTGCTTCGCAGGCGTGTCGAGAAATTTCTCTACACCACTAAAGTCAACAATCTCATCAAATCGCTTGTTGATCTCCGCTCGAGTCATTCCGAGCGTAATACCGCTGACAAAGATGTTCTCGCGGCCGGTGAGTTCGGGGTGAAAGCCTGTGCCGACTTCTAAGAGACTAGCCACTCGGCCGCGGACGCCGAAACGGCCGCTGGTGGGTTCGGTGATGCGTGAAAGGATTTTTAAGAGCGTGCTTTTGCCGGCTCCGTTGCGACCGATGATGCCGACTACCTCACCTTGCTTGACTTCGAAGCTGACGTCTTTCAGAGCCCAGAAGTCGTTGGCAGGCGGGGCGGAGGAACCCGCGGCTAGCGCCGTCGGCTCAGGGCGTGGGGGAAACAGAGAGTTCCATGCCATGCGCGGGATGCCGGTTAGGGCCTCGCTGAGCCGATGGTAGGCTGGGGAGTTTCCAGTCCCGATCCGGAACTTCTTGGATAGGTTTTCGACTCGAATTGCAACGTCCGACGCCATAATTGTTTCAGCGACCCCGGCCAATAGTCGTCGTTTGCGGCTGCAGTCGGTCGCGCAGGGCAAGCAAGTCGTTGCGAACTTCTTCGGAGTTGGGATCGATCTCCGCCGCACGCTCAAAATGCACGAGCGCCTCGGCCAGCTGACCTGAGTCTCGATAAAACTGGCCCGCAATCGCTCTCGGCAAAACTGCATTCGGGGCGAACGCAATCGCCTGCTCAACTTCAGCTAAGGCCGCTTCCGACTGACCAAGCGATTGACGAGCGATCGCAAGATTGATGTGACTGGCAGATCGATTCAGTTGCCGTTGAATGTCTCGGTATCCGCCTGGTTTGGCTGCTCTTTCTAACTCGTCAAATTCAATCGACCGTTCAAGTGCGGCAATGGCTTTTTCATGCTCACCCTGCTTGCCAAGCGTTTCCCCTAAACGTTGCAAAGGAACGAGAGGCAATTTCCCACTTTTTTCTTGAATCCCAATCGCCTCCAGCAGCAAGGGTACGATTTCATCTTGCCTGTTCTCCACGTCCGCCGCGTCGATCGCACTTTGGATCGCACGGTTGTTCCCAGGATTAACTAACACAGCTTGAGACCACAACCGGTAACCTGATTGGTAATCGCAGCAGCGCAACCAAGTCCTGGAAAACAGCGCAAGGATAAAGGCCATGGCCGAAAGCAAAACCATGCGATTTAGTGAAGCTCGACTTGCGTCCGCTTGGATCCGACTCAAGCCGCCCCACACACCCATCGCAATTGCTGCAATGACCATCGCCGATGGTATGTACAGGCGATGTTCGACTTTCAGGTCAGCCGTTGGTATAAAGGAAGAGGTAGGAAGAAGCACGAGCAATGGAGCGGAAAGCAGCAGTACCGTCTGCCAACGCCCCCTCACTATCGAGAATGCAATGACGGCAAGCAAAATCGCAGTGAGTGTAATCCAAGGACACATTTCGGAAACATAAGCCGGTGGGGCAATACCCCAGTCAATGCTCAGTTGACTGGGGATTAATATCAGACCGAAATACTCCCACAGCACTTTTGTTTGGCCAGCAAAATACAAGGAAGCGGGCGGAGCATTTCCGCCAAAGCCGACATTCGCGGCGCCAACCATTATCCCCGGTAGTAGTAGCGCTACCGCCAAGCAGCTCGCCGCAATCGGTAGGGCGTAAATGCTACCTCGGTTACGCCACACATCACGCCACGATTTGGACAATAGCGCGCGATCAAACAGAGGTCCTACCAAGATCGCCGTCAACATAATTGTCTTCGACCATATTCCTAGAAGGAAACACAGCACAGCCAGCAGTTTCCAGCGGTGATGACCGATAAGCCCCCAGAACTTTAGTGGTTCAGTGGATTTAGTCCCGGATCGTTTTTCAATCGATTCTTGATCCAGTATCAGGCAGAAAAGAAAGCCGAAGAAGCACAGCCCCATGAGCGATTCGGCGCGTTGAATGATGTAGGCGATACTCTGCGTCTGTATCGGGTGTAACGTCCAAGCAAGTGTCACAATGCCTGCAAGCAGAGGTGCGGTAGCGATCAACGACGGTTGAGCTCGTCTCAAACACCGCTTGAGCAATTCGAACAGCAACATTCCTGAGCCGACCAAGATTGCGACGTTAACCAATCGCGAAGCCTGGTTTGACTCACCGAGCAACCGGCTTTGCAAGATAAAAGAAAGTGTGTTCAAAGGTCGGGTTTCAGGTCGCCACCATGTCAGGTCGCTAATGCGATTTCGGAATAGTCCAGCCAGCCAAATATCGTCGAAGATACGTGGTCCCGAAAGCGCTGGGGCGTATGCCAACAGCGTCGTTGGAATCAAAACAGCAAGGATCAGGAAATTCTGTTGTGCGTCGGAAATCAGATATTTTTCCGTCTTGGAACGCACTTCTCAGCCGATCCCACCCAGCTCGGCGATGCGTTCGGCTATCGTATTGGTGATTGTGGTGTTCATTGCTGTAGGCTGTGGAGCTTGAAGAGATGCTCTTCCGTCCACTGCACTCCAAGTTTTCGATGTGCCACTGATTTGGGGCTTAGGCGCATAACCGAAATGCTTGACGCATTCCGCTACCGGATTTTACAGGCGATACGTTAAGCAACGTCCGCAAAAAAACGTTCCATGCGGCGGAAGTAGGCCATGCCGGTGATGAGTAACAGCAGCATGGCGACTGCGGATAGGGCTAGGGAACTCAAGGCGGGCAGCTGCGATCCGAGCAGAGCGGCACGGTAACACTGCAACAAGCCAGCCATGGGATTCAAGTAATACAGCCACTGCCATTTGGCCGGCACAACCGCGCCGGTCTCGTAGACAACTGGGCAGACCATCATGCCAAGTTGCAGGGCGAAAGGAACCGCGAACTGCACGTCGCGATAGATGCCGTTGAGGGCCGATAACCACAGGGCAAAGGTAAAGGCGACGGCGATGGTCATAACAACCAGCAGTGGCAGGAAGATCACGCCCCAGCCGGGAAGGATTCCGTAGTACAGCATCACTGCGGCGAGCATGCCAAAAGCGACTAAGAAGTCAACCGAAGCGGGCACGAAGGCTGAGAGCGGGAGGATGACCCGTGGGAAGTAGACCTTCTTGATCAAGTTGCTATTCAGGGCGATCGACAACGTGGCTTGTGAAGTTGCGGCCGCGAAGAACTGCCAAGGGACCATGCCGCAGAGACTGGTGACGACGTACGGTACGTGCCCGTCGCTGGCGGTGCCGCGCAACCAACTGATCAATACCCCAAAGACAACGACTGTCATGAGCGGTTGGATCAGTGCCCAGGCCAAGCCGACTGCGGTCTGCCGGTAACGGACTTTCAAGTCGCGGAAGCCGAATGCCCAAATCAGCTCGCGGAAACGCCACAGTTCTGCGAGATCCAGTAGTTGCCAACCGCTACGCGCTTGGTAGTAGCGCATGGGTGCCAACGTGGGCATCGTCGCGGTGTCTGTGACATCAGCCGCTTGAGCGTGAGGTTGGGCCGGCGGTATGGCGGTTGCTTCCAAGGAGCAGTGCACTCTTAGAGCACTCTTAAACTGAAAAGTCAGTTTTGATGTTGCGAGTTTTGCATTTATTCATAGTCGTACTCAATGAAATGGTACTAGGAAATGGTACTAGTACTCGCGGGTGAAGAATCGAGTACGACTACGAGTAACGCTTTCGGCTGAGTAACAGTATGCAACACTCAGTGCGACTTTGGAAACCGTCAAGCCACTCTGAGTGCGCGGACTTCGTTCCTGTCGGTGGCATTAGGTGCACCGATTGAACCGGGAAAGAGTTGGGCTTTATCTGCGGCGACTATCAAGTGGAGGCTGTAAGCGAGAGGCTCATAGCGGGCGTCGAGTTCCAATTCGGACCAGAATGTTGATAGTGATGCAGAGCTTACTGTAGGGTTGATGAACTCGCTACAGAGCTTCATACATTGTTAACACTAGCCGGGCTTGCGCTGGCATGAACGTCGACTTACCGCGCGTCGATCGCAACTAACGATGAGAAAAAAATGCGAAAAGCTGAGCTGAGGTTCACCTTGGCGGCAAATGAGAAGATTTGATGAAGATGAAGTCGGGGCAATTGTCGTACCGCAGCAAATCTGCTCGAAAAAGTTATTCGCTCTTTGGCGGGCTTAAAGCCCTCAGTGACCTCAACTGGTTGTGGCTGAGTCAGATTCGAAAATCGAACAAAACCTGTGTTGGCCCAACGCTTCTCTCCTCTTCTCTATAGGTTACCAAAAAAAATGTTACGAAGAAAGAATTCCCAAACCCGCTTTAATCGTCCGTTGCGTGCTGAGTTCTTAGAGCGGCGCGAAGTGATGACCGCCTCTTTGGTCGGCAGCGTGTTAACGATTCAAGGATCCGCAGCAGACGATCAAATTGAAATGTTTGGACGCGGAGCGGGCATCGTCGAGATCTCGGGCGTCCCAGGAGTGGCCAATGCAACTCGCTTCGCTGGAGTCTCTGAAGTTCGGGTTAACGGCTTGGCTGGAAACGACAACATCAAATCGGACAATGTAGCCGCGAACTTATTCCTCAATGGTGGGATTGGAAATGATCAGTTTGATGTGCTGCGTCAGTCGACTGGAGTGTTTGCGGTTCAGGTGATCGGCGATGCCGGGGACGATGCTGCGCAGGTCAAACTTGAGTCACCCACGGGAGCGAGTTCGACAGCGAATGTAACAATCGATCTAGGCTTGGGTAACGACCGGGCTCAGCTCGATATTGTCTCCGAAGCGGGTGTCAATTCACTCAACGCAGTCATTCGAGGCGGCGATGGCAACGATGAATTGCAGGTCCAATCCGACTATAAGCCCACCGCGACATCTGCGACCACCAGTGTTCGATTTGAGGCGGGTGCCGGCGACGATCTGATGCGACATTCTATGCAATCGGACGCAGGTACAAGTCGATCGACCTTGACCACGATCGATCCATCAGGCATGAGCAATCTCAACCATCGCGTCCAACTTTCCCAATTGGTCCAAACGGGGACTGCTATTTGGAACGTATCAGGCAGTTCTCAAATGGACATTGTCGAAGTCGAGATCAATTCCCAAGCAAGTCAACGCTTGACACTCAATGCAACCGTGCGCAGCGAAGACTCAGGTGATGTTGTGATGATGAAAGCCAACCATCTGACCGCAGCTCCCGTTGATTTAACCTTAATTGGCGACGCGGGCGCGGGCGACGACGAGTTTATGTTTGCACTGAATACAATCAACAGCGCTGTGACGGTGAACACAAGCTCGGTCCTGGGCGGCACGGGCAACGACAAGGTCATGCTCGAATTGGCAGGCAACGTGACGGCCAACCGACTAGTCATGGACGGTGGGCAGGGAGACGACCTGTTGACGCTGATTGCGAAGGGTACATTGCGAGCCGGGGCGAACAATCCAGTGATTCGCGGCGGAGATGGAAATGACAAGATCGAGTCGATTGTTGAATCGCTAACATCTGGTTCACTGCTGCTGGATGGCGGTGCTGGATTTGATGAAGTCTTCGGTACTGGAACAAAGATCAACGCTGAGATTACTTGATATCTTGGCAACCTGACGGGGCTTTGCCTCTTTACCGAAATGTTACCTAGCACCGATGGCTCGCCAAAATCCACGAGCCATCGAGGCATTCTAGGGCCGAAGTAACATCGAAGTTCTTGACACATTCCGCTACGCAATTCAAGGCGCGGTTGTGTTTGCATAAGCGACGGGTTCAGCGTGCGAGGACATCCGCGCTCCAGAAAAAAGGACTGGTGGACTGGATTGTCGATGGGCGATACTTGAGAACCAGTTGCTTTGGAAGGGAATGACGCCCAATCTATTAAGTCAATTCGAGACTGCGGTGGCCCTCGAAAGCCTTGAGGGCTTGTCGATCATTGGGTAGCGGAAACCGTCAAGGTTTTCGATTGCTTTGGTCCGGTTTTTTCGGAGCGCGGACGTCCTCGCACGCTGAACCCGCCGCTTATGCAAGTATAGATAATTGATAACGGAGGCCTCCCGAAATGCTTGACGCATTCCGCTACCAATACTCCCGAAATGCTTGACGGCTTCCGCTACCCAAAAATCAAAAAGCTGTTGGCGCATCTTGTGCGAGATTGCTCGAAGTGGTTTGCCGCATTCCGCTACCAACTTTCAGGCACATTCTTAACGCAATCTTGTTTTTGAGCGTCTTTACCGACTGCGGCGAGGATAAGACGATTGTGGGCTGAAGGCTGTAGGCCACTTGCCCGCAATCAGAAACTCCCACGACGTTCATTGACAGAGAGCCCCAATATATGCTGCCAAAGTCACGATCATTATCGAGCTTCGTCACTTCGCTTCTTGGTCTACAGACCCGTGGCTTGATCAGCGCCTCCCGAGCCAGTCGCCGAGTTGCTTTCAGAAAAGAGCTTCGCCTCGAGACGCTCGAAGGTCGCTCGATGTTGGCGGCCATCCCGCTAACCAACGTCGCGTACACACAGAACTTTGACACGTTGGCAAGTACGGGCACAGGCACTGGGGGCGAGCTAACGGGGGCTCTTGATGGCTGGTATTCATCTGAAACCGGTAGTGCCAACAATTCTACCTACACGGCTGGTACTGGTTCGGCAAACACGGGCGACACCTACAGCTTTGGTTCAGCGAGCTCAACTGAGCGGGCCTTTGGAGGGTTACGAAGTGGATCTTTGGAGGGTTACGAAGTGGATCGTTGATTCCGACTATAGGAGCCCAGTTTCGCAACGACAATGCGGGCTCAATTACACAGTTGAATATTGCCTATCGAGGCGAACAGTGGCGCTTGGGAACAGCGGGTCGCGCCGTTCTGGATCGACTTGACTTTCAGTTCAGCACGGATGCCACAAGTTTGACAACGGGTTCTTGGACGGATTTTGATGCTTTGGATTTCGCTGGCCCCAGTAATGCGACACCAACGGGTGCAAAGGACGGTAACGCCTCAGGCTTTAACACTGCACTAAACTCTTCAATCACCGGCCTGAGCATTCTACCGAGTGGAACATTTTGGATTCGCTGGAATGATTTTGATGCATCAGGGGCAGACGACGGACTAGCGGTCGATGATTTTTCGATTACCGCGGTCACGGGTGTTCCTGCGGCTTCACTGGTTGTCACGCAATCGGGCGGTTCAACGTCAGTGACCGAGGGTGGCAATAACGACTCGTTCACTGTGGCTCTCAATCGTAACCCAGACGCTAATGTGACAGTTACGTTGACGCCGGCCAACAATCAGGTTGACTTGGGAAATGGTGCGGGTGTTGCGCGAGTGTTGACGTTCACGTCGGCTAACGGTACGACGTCGCAGACGGTAACTGTCAGCGCGATGGATGATGCGATTGTCGAAGGCAACCAAGCGGTTGCGATCACGATCTCGACCACGAGCACGGACGCAGCGTTCAACGCATTGACAACTCCCGACGTAAACGTGACTGTCATTGACAACGATTTCGTTGGCCTGATTCCACCTCAGGCCAATGACTTTGCGACGGTCGCTGGTCCAGCGGGGCTGGGGCTGGGCTGGACGGTGCAAAGCGTTGATACCGACACGGCCAATACATGGTTTGCAGCTACGGTTGATGGAAATCGGTTGGCGGAAGCGAACGGATTTGGGGATACTGCACCTGCAAATGACTGGTTGATTTCGCCACCAATCAACTTGGATACAACCACTGGTGAGGTCGTCAGGTTCGATACCTTTACGCGATTCACTGATTCTGGAGCGACACCTCCCGCGCTGCGATTCCGTTATTCGACCAATTACTCGGGATTGGGTGATCCAACTGCAGCAACCTGGACAGATTTATCGTTCACCGTACCGAGCATCACAGATCCGCTGACTTCGTCAGGCAATATTGACGTTTCGGGAATCGCGGGCACGCTGGTATGGTTCGCATTCCAATACACTTCGTCCGGAACGACTGGGTCAACTTCAACGCAATGGCGAGTTGACAACTTTTCGATTCAGCCAGGAACAGCGGCGCCGGCCTTTACGATCGCCGCGACTGATGCCAACAAGTTGGAAGGCAATAGCGGAACAACTCCGTTCACTTTCACGGTGATTCGCAGCGGAAACACAACTGGTGCAGATACCGTAGATTTTGCGGTCACCAGTGCGGCGACTGACGGTGCCACGGCACCCGACTTCGCTGGTGCAGCACTACCAGCGGGCACGGTCAGTTTTGCGGATGGCGAAGTATCGAAGGTGATCACAATCAATGTGGCTGGCGATACCGTGCAAGAAGCTAACGAGGGCTTCATCGTTACGCTGAGCAACGCTTCGCGTAGTGGGACACTGACCACAGCGACTGCGACGGGAACGATTCGCGATGACGATGCGCCTGCACCCACGGTTTGGATCAACGAGATCCACTACGACAACATCGGGACCGATGCGGGCGAGTTTATTGAGTTGGCTGGAACGGCCGGAGCGAACTTAACCGGTTGGTCAATTGTGTTGTACAACGGTAGCAACGGAGCGACTTATGGTACTGCGATATCACCCACCGTCACGATTGATAATGAAGGCTCAGGATTTGGAGCGGTAGATTTTCAGTTGCCTGTCGATGGTCTGCAGAACGGGGCGCCTGACGGTGTTGCGTTGGTTAACAACCTGGGAGTTGTGGTAGAGTTCTTGAGCTACGAAGGGTCTTTTGCCGCGACCAATGGTCCCGCGAACGGGATGACGTCGACCGACATCGGTGTCGCCGAGAGCAATGCAACGACTCCAGTTGGTTTTTCGCTGCAGCGCAAGAATACAGTACCTGGTACGCCTGGTGTGTGGGGCGGCCCGTTTGACGACAGTCCTGGCTCGTTGAACGTTTTCCCCGCACCTGCGTTCAGTATCGCGGCCACTGACGGAGCCAAGCCGGAAGGCAATTCCGGAACTACGACTTACTTGTTTACGGTAACGCGTGGCGGCGATATCAGCCTCGCGAACGATGTGAACTTTGCTGTTACGGGAACCGCCGTTAATCCTGCGAATGCGGCAGATTTTGTGGGTGCTGCCTTCCCGTCCGGCACGTTGAATTTCGCGGCTGGTGAAACGTCCAAAGCCGTCGCCATTGAAGTGGCGGGCGACACAACCGTTGAGCCCGATGAAGGCTTTATTGTGACGCTCAGCAACGCAACGGCTGGAGCTGTAATCACGACGGCGGCTGCCGAGGGTACGATCCAGAATGATGACACAGCCGTCAATCAGCCGCCCGTCGCCAATGATGATTCTCTATCGTCAATTGCCGAAGACTCCGGGGTTAGAACGATAGCTATCGCCACTCTCATTGCAAACGATTCCGATCCAAACGGCGACACGTTAAGCATCACTGCGGTCAGCAACCCTGTCGGCGGTACGGTGAGCATTTCCGGTACCGACGTCCTGTTCACTCCAACTTTGAATTTCAATGGCCCTGCCAGCTTTGAATATACGCTCAGCGACGGCAGCTTAAACGATACTGGCGCAGTGAACTTTGCGGTGACGCCAGTCAATGATGTACCGCTTGCTCAGGCAAGTAGCGTCACGACGACAGAAGATACGGCCAAGACTTTTGCTGCAAGCGACTTTTTGTTCAGTGATGTTGAGGGTGACAGCCTAGTATCGATCACGATCACCAATTTAAACTTGGCGGTCGGAGATCTGCTCACGGTGGATCAGGGGACTGGGCCGACGCCAGTGGGAGCGAACACCACCGTCTCTGCCTCTCAGTTGGCGAGCCTGACTTATCGACCAGCTGCCAATGCGAGCGGCTCACCGCGCAGTTCGTTCCAATTCACGGTCAACGATGCGAATTTGGGAGCCGTCGCGGCTTCGATGAGCTTGAATGTATCTGCGGTCAATGATGTGCCGGTTGCCAAAAATATATTGCTGACTGCTGGTAGTACGACAACCGTTGCGAATGGAGCGGAAATCTCGGCCTTCGACAAGGCGACCAAGAAGCTGTTCATTACGAAGAACGATGGGGGTGTGCCATCGCTGGATGTTATCAATCTCACCAACCCAGCCTCGCCGGGCGCTCCTGTCAACATCAACTTGACTGCCTTCGGCGGCTCGGTAAGCAGTGTGGCGGCTAAAGATGGTTTGGTCGTGGCCGCGATGATTGCAGCCACTAAGACCGCGCCTGGAACGGTTGTCTTTATTAGCGCGAACACACATACGGTTCTGGGGTCAGTATCTATAACCAGCCAACCCGACATGATTACCTTCACACCTGATGGTACCAAGGTCCTTGTGGCGATCGAAGGGGAAGCCGCCGACAACGCAGCGCCGACCGTTAACAATCCTGAGGGAGGAGTGGCGATCATCACGCTCAACCTCGGGAATCTGAGTAGCAGCGAGGTTTCATTTGCTGGCTTCTCATCGTTTAATGCTCAGAAAGCGGCTTTGATTGCCTCTGGAGTTCGGCTGCTTAGCAACCCAGGTGTTTCTGTGGCGATGGATCTGGAACCCGAGTACATCGCAGTTTCGGCTGATGGTACAACCGCGCGTGTAACACTGCAGGAAGCCAATGCCTTTGGAGTGCTCGATTTGGTTGCTGGTTCGTTTAGCTCGATCCAGCCCCTCGGAATGAAGAACCATAGCTTGCCCGGCAATGAGTTCGATGCGAGCGACCGAGACGCGATAGGTTCCAATAATAGTCCAGTCGCTGGCAACCTTCGCAGTTGGCCAGTATTCGGTCTCTATATGCCCGACGCTGTCGCTTCGTTTACCGTAGCTGGACAAACTTATTACATCACCGCCAACGAAGGTGACGCGCGTCCTAATGCTGCTGACACAGCCGATACAGATGTATTGCGGGTCAACGCTGCAACCCTTGACCCGACAGTGTTTCCGAACGCAGCGTTTCTAAGAGACAACGACAATCTCGGTCGCTTGAACGTCCTGACCGACGGTGACCTAGACGGCGATGGAGACCTTGACCGCTTGATTTCGCTCGGCAGTCGGTCTTTTACGATTTGGGACTCGGCTGGGGCGAGAGTATTTGACAGCGGTTCTGATTTCGAACGAATTACTTTCGCGCAAACACCAACCCTCTTTAATGCCAACAACGGTGTAGCATCGGCTGTCGATCAGCGCAGCGACGACAAAGGACCAGAACCAGAAGGTGTTGTGACAGGCGAGATCAACGGGCGCACCTATGCGTTTGTGGGCTTAGAGAGAGCGGGTGGCGGCGTGATGGTTTACGACGTGACCACTCCAGCTACACCGTCTTTTGTTCAGTACATTCGCAAAGACGGTGACATCAGCCCAGAAGGGATCGTCTTTATCTCCGCTGCAGATAGCCCCAACGGTCAACCCCTGCTTGTGCTGTCGAATGAAGTCAGTGGGACAGTGACGATTTACCCAATTGCGACTGCTAGTGTGACAACGAACGAAGACACGTCCTTTACTTTTGCCGCGACAAATTTCCCATTCATTGACGTAGAATCCGATAGTCTGGTATCGATTACGATTTCCGGATTGAATCTCGCCAGCGGTGATACACTCAGATTGAGTGGTGTCTACGTTGTTGTTGGTCAAACGATAACAGCGGCAAACATTGCAAACTTGGTCTATACACCAGCCGCAAATGCGAACGGCATGGCTCGCAGCACATTCACCTACCGAGTTAATGATGCGCAGTCGGGCGCGGTTAGCGCGACCATGACTATCGACGTCGCAGGCATAAATGACTCGCCAGTCTTCAATCCTGCGAACTACCATTTTCAAGTGGCTGAAAATTCGCTCGCTGGTACTGTTGTAGGGACCGTTATGGCGAGCGACCCGGATTCCGGTACCACGCTCACTTATAGTCTTTCGGGTATGAATGCTTCTAGTTTCGCGATCAATCCGCTGACGGGTGCCATCACGGTAGCATCAGGTACGGTGTTGGATTTTGAAGGTGGAACGACGACTTTCAGTCTGATCGCTTCGGTAACTGACGGTACATTAGCTGCGACCGCTGGGGTTACGATTATCGTCACCAATGTGAACGAAGCACCGTCGGCAGGAACAATTCCCAATGTCGTGGTTCGGCAAGGCGCGGCTGACACGGTTATCGACCTCAAACCGGTCTTCAGCGACCCTGAGACGAGTGACGCAAGCCTAGTTTATAGCGTATCTGCAAACTCAAACGCGGCTATCTTTACAAGTGTTTCGATTGTCGGTGGCGTACTTACGCTGGACTACAACCCAGCGGCATTTGGGACTTCGACACTTACCGTGCGAGCTACGGATGAAGGAACACTGTTTGCGGAGACTTCGTTCTCGGTGACTGTGAACTACACTTTGCAGCTGCTCCACTTGGCAGATGCGGAGTCCGGTTTGCTTGCGCCGACAACAGCTCCGAATCTAGCCGCGCTCGTTGACGCGTTTGATGATGACTACAGTCAAACATTGATTCTGGCCGGCGGCGATAACTGGATCCCAGGTCCATTCTTAGCTGGTGGTACGGACGCATCGGTTCGAAGTGTCCTCAATACGGTGTCCGGTTCAACCATTACTGGGACGATTCCAATTGCGGCGGTGGACATCGCGATTCACAACGAGTTGGGAGTGGAGGTTTCGGCGATCGGTAACCACGAGTTCGACTTGGGCTCCAACGTCTTCCGTACCAGTTTCACGCCGGGAAGCGGTTGGGTGGGTGCGAACTTCGTTCACGTCTCAGCCAACTTGGACTTCTCTGGCGATCCCGATTTGAACTCACGTTTCACCAATACCTTGGACGGAGGTGTCGGCACGCTGATACCGGAAGCATCGACATTGAAAGGTCGAATCGCGCCGTCCGTTGTGGTGACGAAGGGTGGTCAAAAGATCGGAATTGTTGGAGCAACCACGCAGTTGATCGAGTCGATTTCGTCCCCCTCGGGAACTGAAGTCGCAGGATTTCCAGGCGGCCCTGGTCCCAACGGCGAAACCGATAACATGGATTTGTTGGCCGCGCAGTTGCAACCAGTTATTAACGAGTTGCGGGCGGAAGGCATCAATAAAATCGTTTTGATGTCGCATTTACAAGTTCTG
Organism: Pirellulaceae bacterium; assembly: GCA_033761895.1. GTDB lineage: Bacteria > Planctomycetota > Planctomycetia > Pirellulales > Pirellulaceae > Aureliella. The sequence continues at coordinate 34,526 of JANRMD010000526.1, forward strand.
TCGAACGAACAATCGTTGGCTACTAAGCTCAACGGAGTTGACATCATCTTGTCTGCGGGTTCGAACACACGCTTGGGTGATGCCGATGACGTGCCGGTTGCTTTCCCAGGCCATGCTGCCAACTTCGCAAACACTTACCCAATCGTGACTGCCGGGACAGATGGCAAGCCTACCGTTATCGTCAACACCGATAATGAATTTACCTACCTTGGGCGACTGGTGATTGACTTTAATGAAGCTGGCGAGATCAATGTCGCTGGGTTGCCGGATCTGACCGCCATCAACGGGGCCTACGCAGCGACCGCCGCCAATGTGGCCGCAGCCTGGGCTGCAGATGGTGGACTGGCTGCTGCTTTCGCTGAGGGGACCAAAGGCGAAGAGGTCGCCGATTTGACTGAGGCAGTCCAAGCTGTGATCACTGCCAAAGATGGCAATGTTTCCGGTTTCACAAATGTCTATTTGCAAGGTGAACGGGTCGCAGTTCGCAACCAGGAGACAAACCTTGGAAACCTGACCGCCGATGCCAACACTGCCGCTTTGCTCAATTCGCTTGGCGCAGCAGCGGACAGAACCTTCGTGGCTTCACTCAAAAACGGTGGTGGTATTCGCGCTCAGATTGGGACCGTTTCGGCGCCCGATCCTGTGACTGGCCAAGTCAATTTCTTGCCACCTGCCGCGAACCCCGCCGCTGGCAAACCCGCTGGAGCAGTCTCGCAGTTGGATATCGAAAACTCGTTACGATTCAACAATACGCTCATGGCCTTCGATACAACGGCCACAGGCCTGAAAGCGATCCTTGAACATGGGGTTGCCGTCCTTGGCAATCAGGGACGATTCCCGCAAATCGGCGGCGTGCGGTTCTCCTACGATCCAACTTTGGCGGCTGGATCTCGGATTCGCAACGTGGCCCTCATCGACAGCAATGACAACGTCCTTGAAGCGATCGTAGTTAATGGTGTGGTCTCAGCGAACGCACCGGCAACTATCACCATCGTAACGCTGAACTTCTTGGCCAATGGTGGCGACAGTTATCCAATCAAAGCCAACGGAGACAACTTCCGCTATCTATTGAACGGGGGAGCTTTGTCGGCTCCGATCAGTGAGAGCTTGGATTTCACTGCGGCGGCCAATGTTCCGGTCAACGCGTTGGGCGAACAGACCGCTTTGTTTGACTTCCTGCGAGCGCAACATGCCACCAGCGGTGTGGGCTTCAACAAAGCCGACACTCCCGATACCCTCGACACCCGCATTCAGAATCTATCGAGAAGAAGTGACGCAGTGTTCCCTGCAGTTGCATTACCGACTCTGGTATCCGTGGTGGTCAATGGCGCGGACAGTTTCTTGAATGCGAATCAACGCTCTGTAGTGACATCGATTGTGGTGACCTTCAGTGCTCCGATAGCCAATCCGTTGACTGCATTTAGCATCACGAACATCGGTTTGTTTGCGCCAAGCAGCATACCGCTGGCCGTTTCGCAGATCCTGGTCAGTGCGTCTGGTAGTACCTACACTCTGCGATTCGGATCGGGTGATGGGGTTGTCAGTCGCTTGGGAAGTGGCGGGTTAGGTAACTCGCTAGCAGATGGAAACTACCGGCTATCGATCAGCCCAGCTCGGGTGTCGGGAACAAATACATTTGGAACTGCGGCAACAGATCGCTTCTTCCGCATGTTTGGTGACAGCGATGGCGATGGCGACGTCGATGGCTCGGATACTTTAGCTTTCCGACGTGCACAAGGGACCTACAACTCGGCTCTTGACTACGATGGCAATAACTTCGTGATCTTTGGAACCGTTGATTCGATATTCTTCAATGCTAATAGTGCAAAGCGTCGTCGAACGTTCTAACCCACGGCCGCCTTTTGCATAAACGAACTTCAATTTCAAGATATCATCAAAGAGGAAACAATGAAACTTCTACAACTTATGTGCTCTGCCATGGCTGCCATTGCCTTAACCGTGATTACGGCCAACCAATCCGATGGCGCTTTGACCTATTCGATATCCGTTGTCGGACCGAACACTGTCAACCTTAACGTGCCATTTATGTTGGATATCGTCTTGACGGAGACAGCTACTGCAGGCGAAGCGACACTTTTAGGCGATCCTAACATCGGAGTATTTCAAGGGAACTTCAGAGTCGGCAGGACTGGCGCTGGGAATATTAACATCACTGGGGTAACTGGATCCGCAAGCTTCGATTCGTTTATCTCCAGCAGCTTTACCGCGGATGGAGCGGAACTTGCGCAGCAGGACCTCGATTTAGCCGCGACACCAACGGGTGTCTTCGTAGCTCCTGCAACCTTTCAGATTTTGTTAGGGAGGGTCAGCCTCAATGCTATTAGTCCAGGAAGTAACACTTTCACCATGGCAGATTTCGATCCAGCGGGCGATGATTTGGTATTGGGCGACGGAACAATCTTGGACTCAGTTGTAACCTACAACGGACTGACTATTGCCGCCGTACCAGAACCGTCGTCAGTCGTGCTGCTGTCGCTCGCCGGCATGTTAATTGTGGCAGTGAAGGTTCGCTGGAAGTTCCAGGCGTTTCGAGCGCAAGCCTAGTTGAGTGAATCAGTGTTTACCAACCAAAGATTCAACAAAAGTTCGGCGGTTCTGCAAGGAGCTAAAATCGATCGTAGAGGCGGCCTGGCTCCTATGTTACTCTCCATGCTGGATAACATTCGGATCTAAGAACACGCCGCTAAAGCATCTGTAGGGGGGCAACTCTACGGTGTCGTCACGATAGCCTGTTCGAGCGTATTGCGTGTCAGTCAATGAAGTTGGGACAGGAAAGCCGGGATTAATGAATCCATCACGATTGAAGTCTTCGAAGGTTTGCACAGATCCATCACCCATCAACATGTTAAGCGTATGTCCACCATGAGTCACCGACCAATGGTTGGTCGATTGCAGGTACAAAAAGTTGCCACCACTTCCGGTTGGCCTTGAGGCATTTTCGCCGCGCTTTTCCAGTTCCCATTGGGGCGACAAGAGTCCATCGTTGGAAGCGATTCGTGCGACAGTTCTATCGGAACTACGGTAGAAGGCAGGCCCATCGCCAACTGACCTGGCCAGCAATTGCCCTTCCGGAATAAGCTCCTTGCCCGGACCATTTGTGTCAGACAAATCATCTCGGAGAATGAACGGGACAGGCGCTATCGCCTCATCAATATCTCCGGGACCTGCGTCGGCAAGCAAGGGGATTACCGAAATAGCGCGATTGGAATTATCCAGCACTCTTTGTTTCAGCGGACCGAGCGTACTGTGTAGTCCCTTCAGCCCCTTCTGTGCCGCTTGGCCGTTGGTACGAATTGAGTTGTCCGAAACGCGATGTTGAACCCGAGGACCGGTTCTTACCAAAAACCAGCTCGATGCGTAGTTGGTGTTGTAGCCCTGTTCAATAAAATGAGTGGCGATGACGTTCGCTCGAGCCGTTGAGAGTGGAGCAGTTCTAGCAAAACCAGTCGTCGCAGGGGCGGTTCCGACGAAACTCCCTAACGAAGACGCGCCGCAAAACCCATCCAAGTATCTCAAGCGATCATTACCAATCAATCTGTCCAGCGTATCGGTCGTTCGTAATCCCGTTGCGACAAGACCGCTCATAACCACGCTATGTGCATCGAGCAACTTCTCCGAGCCCACCAATGGCGAACTTGGGCAGATCATAACCCCTGGGCTAGCTGAGCCATTGTTGATAACGTCTGCGACCCAGCTCCAACGATCCATGCATCCATCGCGCCCGTGATCGAATGCGCCAGAGCACATAGCGGAACCCGGATCCGACTGCGAATTGACTTGAAGACCGATAAAGATCTGCCTGAGATTATTTTTGCAAGTCGACGAGCGTGCGGCTTCGCGCGCACGATTGACTGCAGGCAGCAACAGAGCTGCCAAGATGCCAATGATTGAAATCACGACTAGCAGTTCAATCAGGGTAAACGCGGCACTTGAACGTCGTGACATGTTCTTAGCTCCCAAGCATTAACACTAAATCGGTATTCGACAGACTCGGCACGCTACTGGCTGTCAAATGAGCGGATGACGCCGGCTTCAGTTCAGAGAAATTCACAATGGTCTGATTAGCACTCATGATGGAGTTCTATGATTTCAATGCCTAATGCCTGGCGCTCAAGTCAATTCCTTGTTAGAAACCGCATTGTAACCATTCACAATTCCAGATTGCTAGTGCTTGGCCCGGAAAACAAAGACTTCTGCAAGGTTCAAGCGAGCTGAGTGCAATACCGTTGGCCTCTTGATGGTTGCATCGCAATTTGTTTCTTTACCTACGATGCCGTTAACTCTGGGCGGCAGAATTCTCGTTGATTGGGTCGACGTCCAACGTCCATAAATCGAACGCCACCATGAAGTCCTCGAACGCCCCCATAGCAACACATTGTGCTCAGAGATTAAGTTTCCGCTGTAGTGCACTGGGGCGTAATTGCTCCGATGCAAATGGCTAAGCGAACCACCCGTTTCGGAATCAGGAGCTTGCAGACAGATCACACATCGTCACCAATTTATGGCGACAGATCAATGCGAGAGCTTGGATGAGATTATCGCGTCAGTTTGCTCGGACTTGATTGCGCCAATGCTAGAAAGTTTGAAGAGAGATCTGCTCGTCTCTGTAGAATCGCGGTAATGTTTTGGCTAAGCCTTGGATTTTTCGAAACGAACTGACCCCTCACGAATCTCACCTTGTCAGCTCGATCTAAAAGTCTGGGTATTTCCCATGATTTGCGAGCAAGTTGGACACTTACCAAATCCTGTCAACTTAATCGCAAATTGAAGCTCTGCTTACAAGTAGCATGATCCTGTCCTGCACGTTCGGCGGAAGGAGGTGCCAAGCACTTACGACTCGAGCGAGACCTGGCGACTTCTGAACGCGAGCGAAGTCACCGCAATCTGCAGCAGATTCCTTTAAGCTGTCAATTTCTGCCATGCCCTGAAGCGGTTCGCCAACAAAATGCTGCTGTGGCGCTGCCTGAGAATCTGAAGGTTGTTGTAAGGAATTAGTGGGATTATTGCTTGGGGAAATTGCATAAGAGTCTTCGGAACCGAGGGTTGGGAGTTCGAACCTCTCCGGGTGTACTTTTGATTTTGAATGACATGCCCGTCATCTTCTGCCAAGTCTCTATCTGGCAACGACTTACGACCACGGCCTTCATCGTTTCCCGTCGCTCGAGCATCTACCCATTCTGACGGCAACTACCTTGCGTTGCCAGGCTCGGCCACAGAAATGCTGCTGTAGCGCTGCAACTGCTCGCCAGTCCACTAAACTCTATTACGATCCCCCATGCGTCTACATCACGCGCCAAATGGATGGGCAATCTACGGTTGGGTGATTTGGCATTGCCTAAATGCAGCCGACGCTGCGGAGAGCTTGCCTTATTGGCAAAACAGAATCACGCCCGATTGACGACCATTCATGCCGTCAAGGAGTTTCCCAATTCTTGGCAGCACCTATACGTTGACTCTGAGGATGCTCCAAGCTACCGTTCAATACAGCCTGAATCCCCTCGAGGAGATGGACCAGTGAAATAGGCTTGATAAAGTATGCGCTGAAGGGAAGCTGCACGTTGCAACGATTGCAATTTGACAAAGCAACTATTGGAATCCCCTTCGAGGCAAGTTGAAATTGCTTCAATATATTAGGCGCCCAGCAGTCAGATAGTACAGGCTCGATCACTATCAAATCCGGTTGTCGGTACTGTAGCTGTAGTACCGCTTCTTCACCGCAATCAGCAGTTGCTACCGAAAATTGCTTTCTCTCCAGGTATCTCTGAAATGCTACTAGAATCTCTCTGTCTGAATCGATGAGTAATAGATGTTCCAGCATGGTAACAGTCTCATTCATTCGTCGTCCTGTTCGGTCTAGGCTCCAAATCACTTGCCATGATCCAGGACAACGAGCAAATATTGTACCGCGAGATTTTCGATGGGAATTTTGGGTGCACCTAATTGGGCGCGAAGGCGTTTCTTCGTCTGCAATCCAAAACGAATTCAAAACTGACATAGATTGCCAATTTCTTTCCGGCAGATAGTTTGAGCCTAAGTGCGCTGCGACGCGCGTACATCAGAGATGTCACAGTCGTAACTGATTGACTTCAGGCTCATGTAGATGTGCCCACCTCCGCACTGTGCAAGCCTAAACTGGCAATAGATCATCAAAAAATACGAGAACGTGAATTACGCGACCTAGCATTTCTCGGAAGACTTCTTCACGAGTTTACTGCCAGTGCTTTGCGGTAGGACCATCACCATACATCCTCCAAATTCCGAGTTGGGTGCTATTTCAAGCCAGCCTTGATGTTGGCCAACAATCCGATTGCAAATGGGCAAACCCAAACCAGTCCCCTTCCTCCTCGTTGGATAGAAGGGTTCAAATGCTTTCTCTCTTTGCTCACTGCTAAATCCTGGTCCATTGTCACGAACAAATATCCGTATCATTCGCCGTTCTGCGAAATGTTCCAGTGTCGAAGACACTTGAATTTCGGCTGGAGAGGGGCTAACTGCGATTGCATTTTCAAAAAGATTGCGGAATACCTGCTCTAGCCGCAACGGATCGACGAACACTTCAATATCGTCCAAATCGCATTTGAGCGCAGCAATCTTGGCTTCAGGGATGGAGGTCAGGCTCTGCCACGCCCGCTCAACAATTTCGCGCAATTTACAGAGCTCTTTGTTGAGCTTAATCTGCGCGGCGAACTCACACAATTCCTCGAAAAGGTGCAGCAAGTGGTGGCTTGCAGACTTGATGACACTTAGCCCCCTCATCTTTCAACATCATCCGCCAGATCGAGTTCCATCAAGTCCACCTGAGCTTGGATGCACTGAAGTGCATTGCGGCTTTCATGTGCGACCGATGTCACTGCTTGACTAATGGACGCTAAGTGCTCGCACTTAAACCAACGGCTTCTGCACTCGCGGGAAAACTCAATTCGGGCAAGACTCGCTTGCAAGCAGTTCGGGTTGATCGGCTTGACTAAGTAATCGGTCGCGACATGTCGCAATGCGGCTATTGACGTATGCAGATCTGCTTCACCAGTCACAACAACACTTGCCACTTCGGGAGCTCGTGAACTAATCCTCGTGAGCAACTGGTCGGCGGTACCATCGGGCAATTTCCAATCGAGCAGGATTGCCTTAAATAACTCCAAATCAGGATGGGCTAGCGTCTCGGCGATCGAGCATGCACCAATCGCACGATAGCCGTTGGACTCTAACAACTGAATTAAATGCTCGCGCATTGCAACGTCACCTTCGACGACCAGTACTTGATCAAGCGGGCTACCTTTCATGGCGGCTCTCTACTCCCCTCACGATGTTGCTTTGCTGTCGCGACGAATGGGACTTCAGTTCTTAAAGTCGATCCATCGCAAGAAAACGTCTGAACCTCCAATTCTAAAGACGTTGATGAATACAAGTAATCGAGACATTCAGTAGACATGCATCCCGGTTTCCCCGACTTTTGTTGCCACCTCTAAATGGAAGCGGTGACATACTCAGAAGTGCAGTATCAGGAACTGACAATGATTCCTAAGGTATGGTTGCTCAATTCCAGATGACATCGTTTAGCCCTGAAGAGTTCCAGATCAAATCGGGATCCCCCCGAGATCGGAAAATTATCCCCTTGAGCTGCTGGTTTTCTCGTCTTAGTCGACCGAGCTGGTAAGCAAGCTGGATTCGATGTTCTAACTGACTAGGCGAGCAGCGTTTGGTTAAGAAATCACAAACTCCAAGTCTCATTGCTTCCCGAAAGATCTCCTTAGTGCAGCAACGGGAAAGCGCTATGACCTCCACGTCTATCGCCTCGTGACGGATCCGCTTCAAAAGATCTAGGCCTGAACTGCTAAGTTCAAGAACCAAGACATCGAAGTGAGTGCTCTCCAATTCGTCCCAGGCGTTTTCACAACACGTTACTTTGTGAACTTCGCGTTCCTTTTGCTGGAGTTCCTTTGCAAGTGAACGCCGCAAATTATCATCTTCAACTGCCAATAATAATTTCATTGACTGAGTACTCATATTCAAATCTCCGCGGGGCAGCCAAAGCGTTTGCACGCGATTCTTGTGCCCCAGTTTTCAGCAACTTTCCGCAATTTCCATCGTGTTGTGTCCAGTGCGCATTGACCACCAGTTGTAACTCAAGAATTCTTCGATCGCAGTGACCCAATTGCAATTCGCGTACCGCAATAAGTTTGGATCTTGTGTCTCAAGCTTGGCACCTGAATTGCTCGCCGTGACACTTACAGATGTTCAACTCGAAACTATTCTGGGAGGGAACATGACTACATTTGCAATTATCAAGATCGACGACGGATGTGAAGTCATCGAAGTATTGGCTGGTCAGTCGCCTGAAAATGCAGCGACCGCTGAAGGAGGGCAACTAATTGATCCTGGTCCGTATCACACATACAAGGAAGCGCACGAAGCACTAGCCAAGCTTGACTTTTCGGAGAAGCGTGAGCGTCGGTCAAAAGCAAGATGAGATCGTCGGATCGGTTGCATTGCGTTAGATTCCGTTGTGCGGCAGGCTCCATTGTGTGCGTACGAGTTGGCAGGATCCGCTCAAGACGCGGCATGCGCTTGACGCTGCATGAGCCTGATCAGAGAAGCTTGTCTTGGATCGTACTGATCGAATTATCGCGAGCCACGAATCGATCAACATTAGAACGCTGCAAAGCTCAGTCCGGAATCAGTTTGATTGCGAACTTGGACTAAGCGCAAAAGCGTTGGGGCTCTCTCTACCAACAAGCTTTCCGATCTCTGCAAATTCCTCGCTCAGCAGGACAAAAATATCGTCCAAACTCACGATCCCGACCAATTGATCTCGATCATCAACCACTGGAAGCCGCCGATAGGGACCGCGCCGCATAATGGAGATGGCTGACTCAATGGACGTATTTTCACCAACGGTTTCAGGCAACTCACTCATTACCAGACCAAGCGCGGTCGTATTGGGATCCAAGCCTTTGCCAACGACTCGAATTGCAAGATCGCGATCAGTTACGATGCCAACTGGTCTTTTTTGAGCGTCCAGGACAACGAGCGCGCCAACATTTCGCGAATTCATTCGGATCGCGGCAATTTGGGAAGACTCGCCAGTTTCAGCAACGTCAACAGTACGGCTACATATTCATCCGACCGACATTAGAATTCTCGCAATTGGTAAGAAAGTTAGCTTGGATCAAGGGCAACAGCATACTGCGCGTATGCTCCGTCGCCGTGCCGATCACGACGACGACGTTTCAACGCACACTAGATTGGATTAGCTGGCGGTCACCGCAATTCGCTTACAACGAGCCGCTTCGCCCTTGGGTAAGTGGATTTCGAGGATGCCATTCTTATAGCTGGCTGCAATCTTGTCCGCTTCGATCCCTGTTGGCACACTCATCGATCGATAGAACCTGCCGTAGCTCGAAAATTGTCCATTGCCATCACCACGATCGGATTTGTGTTCCGCTTCTAATATCAAGCGATTTCCCGATAGACGAATGTCTATCTCGTCTGGCTCAAATCCAGGCGCTTCCGCTCGGACAACTAACTCGGTTTCTGCGTCTTTTACATCGCATCCCCAGCCGTTATTCCAAACTTCGTCCCAGTCTCCTTGCCAAACATGTTCGAGCATGCGATCGAAGTTAGCACGAAATTGTGCCCATTCATTCGTTGGGTCAATCATCACCAAGTCATTTTGCTTCTTACGTTTCCACGGAATTAAATTTTCGAACATATACGGTTCCTAAATTGGTGGGGTTTCCCTTGACCTCGGCGAACTTGGTTAAAAAATGGTTCGCGTTCGCCGGAGCTTTCTCGCTTCAATAACTACCTGGGTCGGATCAAATCGATTTAACGGCGATCCGCTGCGGCTTTGCCGCTTCGGCTTTAGGGAGGTGAACGACGAGCATACCATTGTGAACTTCTGCGTTAATCGCCTCAGTCTTGATCGCCTCTCCAATTGCGAAGATCCTCAGGAAATCGCCAACGCCGTACTCTTGACGAATGACTTCAAGTCCCTCATTGCGATTGGCGACTCGACCGCGAATCGTCAATTGCTCGTTTTCATAGCGTATATCCAAATCGTCCTGGCCGACGCCTGGCAAATCACCGTACAGCGTAAGCTCATTTTCATTTTCGAGGATGTCGAAGAGCGGCTGGTAAGTTGGTGTCTCGCGAGTTGGCTCCGGGACCGCTGGTGTAGGTTGTGTTTTGGCAAGTGTCGTTTCAGCCATGTTCTTGTGCCTTTTGTGAAATATGAAGTTTGACCTTTTGCGCCCATGCAATTTGCTCGCATTGAACGCTTTGCTCCACATCGCTGCGATAGCTTTAGATCCGATGGACTAACTTGCAGCCACAATGATCCGTCTTGGTTTAGCCTCAGGTTTCTTGGGTAATGTGATACGCAACACGCCACTCATATATGAGGCTTTGGTGTTCGTGCCATCAACCAACACTGGCAGATTGAGTACCCGCGAGAAGCGACCATGTGCACGCTCTTCGCGATGTCGCGTCGTCGCGTTGCCATTGGACTGCTTACGCTCGCCCTGTACGGTCAACTGATTGTCGGCATTGACAAATAACTCAAACTGATCGAGTTCCATCCCGGGAATCTCCGATTCTACAATCAGGTGATCGTCGTCCTCGAAGACGTTTACCGCAGGGTAGACCCTGCGACTTTTCAGTCCATCTGTACCACCAAACACTTGCTCGATCTCGTTTTGTAACCGATTCAGCTCGCGAGGCCACATGAATTGAAACGCCATGGATTGCTCCTTTGTCTTGAACTACAACCTAACGCAATACACTTTGCGATATTGCTAAATCGGGGTTGCAAGTTACGTGCCACTGGCTTGCATGTACGCCAGGTTCCTGAAAACATTGAATATAAAGATGATTCAGTCCGGCAACTTCAGTTGCATCACCAGATAGACATCAGGCGGGACGTGCTTCAATGCACACCCAGTGGGCATAGAATGATCACGAAGTGCACATCGCTAACGAGGTCAGTCTACTGTGCAACCTCGCAGACTCGACGCAAGAAGAATTAGATTGAGAGGGCTCTATCTTTCCAGAATTTCAAAACGATGGCATCCCGATTGCAGGTACGGGCGCTCGTCTTTGCAAGCCTTCGTGGCCATTCAATATATATTGGAGGTCTTAAATGAATATACGACCATTTACTCGCGACGACTTTGAACGATTGATCGAGAGCGAGGGTGGGCCTCATGTGAGCCTTTTTGTACCACCACCTAGCGCCGCAATCGATACTGTGAATGAGGACAAAATTCGCTTTGACAACTTCTTGCGCTCGGTTCATAAGTCCTTAACAGACCATTGGATGACGGAAACAGAATCTCGCGAATTTATGAAGCCGCTCCAGCTGCTCTCTAAGAAACTACTGCAACTTAACCCACGAAAACATAGTGTAGCGATTTTTACTTGCAATCAGTCATGTGACCTATATCGCGTTGATCACCGTCTGATCGAACAACTTAGCGTCGATCGTACGTTTAGAGTTCGACCGTTATTGCCAAGTTTGGATGAGCCCTCTAATTACATGCTGCTTACACTCAGCCAGCATCGCGTAGCCCTGTTCCATTGTACAGACGGAGCACTAGAGCGTGTAATGGACATTATGCCAGATAGCTTCGAAGCATTCGAAGCGGAGCTGACCGTCGAACCGCAAACGCAAGTCCGGGCAACTGCCGTAGGCGGTCGCCATCGGCAGGGTATTGTGTTTCATGGACAACGAGACTTGCGAGATGCTGAGAAAGTTGACTTGGAAAACTATCTCAAGCGAGTCGACCATACGGTGTGCGCTCATTTGAGCAAGCATCCGAGGACGCGACTCATCTTAGCTGGTGTCGATTCGCTGACTTCCATGTATCGAGCGATCAGTCACGGCAACGACATCGCCGAGGCTAGGCTCTCGGGAAACGTCGACCACTTGTCCGTGGAGGAGCTTCAAGGTCGGGTAGAACAACTTTTCCCTGACGAACTCCATAAGCATCGAAGACAGAAGGCGATTGGTATTCGTGAGCATTGTGTGCCGGTCGTGACAGACCCGGAACAAGTGCTGATTGCAGCCTCGGATGGACGCATCGATTGTCTGTTTGTAGATCAGGACGCAACATTATATGGGTTTTTCTTGCCAGATCAGCGCACGCTCAAGGAAGTCCACCATGCCCCCAGCGGTGCCCCTGGTGACAGTAGCCACGACTTGATTGAACAGGCTGCGGTGCAAACCATTAAGACCGGCGGAAGTGTTTACGCAGTACCAGCCAGCGAAATGCCAATAGCGAAACGTATGGTAGCTGGACTGCGCTTTGGAGGGCCTAGTACTTAGTTCGGAGATATGCGTTCGCTGCAGGTTCCCCCGCGGTTCTAGGCTTCGTCTCAAAAGGGGGCTGACCCTCGCCAGACATGTTCTTCTCTAAGTGATTTTGCATGCCCTCCAAAGGGTCAGAATCTGCTGTCCCCAAACGACTTCTAACTCTAGGGAATCCCGCCATCAGATTTTGGCGTCACGCTCTATTAACTTTGAAATGACACATATAGATAATTCGATGCTGAGATGGAATCACAAGAATACGATTGTAGTGACCCTCGATTCTGAAGGGCGGTCTGGATGAATGAAAGTAGGATGGAATTTCAGTTCTTGGATCGAATTCGGCGTCGACTGTTAAGGATCGATGACAAACAAGTCTTGTTTGATACGCGTGGATTCGTTCCAACAAAACTGCAGGGGCACTTAGAAGCAATTGGACGCTCATTTCTATTGGGGTACCACATGGCACTCGATGACTCGTCATTGCCGAGGCAGTGCAACCCGTTTTCGACGGTCGCCTCGTGCTACCGTGGCTTTGCGTTTGAAGGTGCATCTATGGCTATGGCGCTATGTGATGCATTGGGAGTGCTTAGACGCAATCGATGGAGCGAATTCGTTAAAGGTGGCGGTGCTTCGCATATTTATGTGCTGCACGTGGGATTGGGGTGGGCGGTCGCCAGAGTTCCTTGGTACCGACGGTCACCAGAGAAAGTCATGAAGGAGCTTGATCCGCTATTGAGGTGGTTGGTAATTGATGGACTAGGGTTTCATGAAGGTTTTTTTAACTGGAAGGCTCGTAGCCCCTCAGAGATTGGCGCACTCAATCTAAGCCCCTATGGCATGCGTGTGTTTGACCAAGGGCTGGGACGCAGCCTGTGGTTTGGTTCTGGCGCTGAAGTCGCTGGAGTTGCACGCATTATTGAATCGTTTGCACCTTCACGACGGGCGGACCTGTGGAGCGGCGTTGGTCTAGCTGCATGCTATGCGGGTGACTTGGACTCCGCAGAAATCGAATGCCTGATCGATGCGAGTCAAGCGTACGGCGAGCATCTCGCCCAGGGGATAGTATTTGGAGCGGAAGCGCGTGAGCTGGGGGGAATTCCAACTTCGCACACCGAACGCATCTGCAATTGCGTATGTGGTCTGACTTCAGCGGAGGCTGCCGAGATCAGCTATGCCGCGCTGCCGGCTGCAAATGACTCTCATCAGCCCGCATATGAAACTTGGCGAGCAAACATTCGTGAAACCCTTAGGAGTCGCATATCAGCATGATTCGCTTGCAATCTATCGCTTTTGCACCGGAGAATCGTGTGCAACCTATTGCGTGGGCTTTGGTACTGATTAGCTACCTTGCCGCTTGTCCTCCGGCGATCAATTCCCGCGAACGTCAGCAATTGGCTTCGCGATTTCATTTCGTACGCTTTCCGTTGGATATCGAGCCATTTGCTGAAGGTGAACTCAAAAAGGCCCGTCCATCGCATCCCAGCCTGCAGAGAATTTCAGCTTGGATTAGTGGAACAGGCGCCGCAGCTAGTGTGGCCGATCTCGATTCTAACGGATTGGAAAACGATTTGATTTTGATTGATCCGCGGCTTGACCAGGTGGTAGTGATGCCAACACCTTCTACTTCGAGCAATCGCCATACTGAATACGAAGCCTTCGTTTTGAATGTTCGTCCGCTACCGTTTGACGACCGGACGATGTCGCCAACTGGCAGTTTGGTAGGCGATTTCAATGAAGACGGTGCAGCTGATGTTCTCGTCTATTTCTGGGGTCGCACACCGGTGATATTTCTTCAGCGCATTGGCGATCAATCATCAACTACCCCTCCGACTCGCCAACTTTCGGCGGCGGACTTTTTTCCCGTGGAATTGCTGCCCGACTTGGTAGGTGCCCCCGAAGGACGTTGGTACACGCACGCGGCCAATCAGGCGGACTTTGATGGTGATGGTCATCTCGATCTGATGCTTGGAAATTTCTTCCAAGACGGTGCAGACATTCTGAATGAGCGCGGGACGGGAATCGCCGCAGTAATGCACCAAGGTAAATCGCGAGCTCGCAACGGCGGCGGGGCCAAGCTCTTTGTATGGAGCGGTGCATCATCGGGTGAGCGGCCGACGGTAACCTATCGCAATGAAAGCGCTGCGATAGAAAAACACTGCGGGCACGGCTGGGTGCTGGCCGCGGGTGCAGCCGACTTAGACCGCGATGGGCTCCCAGAACTTTATATCGCGCACGACTTCGGACCTGATCGGTTGCTTCACAATCGCTCCAAGCCTAGCCATGTCGAATTCGGCATGTGCGAGGGGAGGCGGTCGTTCACGACCCCGCGTTCCTTTGTATTGGGGCGAGATTCGTTTAAAGGAATGGGGGTAGGATTTGGAGACGTAAACGGTGACGGTTATCTGGATATCTTCGTCAGCAATATCGCCGACGCATGGGCGCTTCAGGAGAGCCATTTCTTATGGGTCAGTACGGGTGAGATCGAGGCATTCAAACAGAACATTGCACCCTATGTGCAGCAAAGTGAACGCTATGGACTTTCTCGTAGTGGATGGGGTTGGGACAGCGTTCTTGCCGACCTCGACAATGATGGAAAGTTGGAGGCGTTGCAGGCGACGGGTTTTGCAAAAGGAGCCATTACCAAAGACACGGCGTTGTCGCCCCTAGATCGTCTGCTTTATGAAAACGGTTTTTTACAGCATGGAATTTCTCGCTGGCCGGAACTACAAGCGGTAGGCACGACCAACGATCGGCTTATCCAGGATCCTAGAGCGTGGCCAAAGATAAGCAGCCCAACCGCAACTCTTAGCGGTTACGACAAAAACCCTTTTTATGTTCAATCGCAAAATGGCCGCTACGTTGATATTGCAGCGGATATCGATATCGGTGATCCATTTAATACGCGTGGCATCGCAATCGCTGACACCGATGGAAACGGATTGCTTGACTTTGTCTACGCTAATCAGTGGGAACCCTCAGTCTTCTTTCGCAATGAATCCCCAAGCGACGCACGTTGGCTAACATTAAGACTGCTTTTGCCGGTTGACGAAACCTATCCCTTTTCTGTTGATCCGTCCGCCATTGTTACGAGCAGTCCAGCGGTCGGAGCGACTGCGACGATCAGGCCCTTGCATGCTTCCGACGGGCAAGTACCGCGAGTTCATTCAGCGGAGGTGCTCAATGGAACGGGACATTCTGGGCATGGCGGGCAGGAGTTGCATTTCGGTTTGGGCCGCTATTCGTCTGACGCATTGGATGTGGATATTCAATGGAGGTCGAGAACCGGCGTATTGCAATCCAAGCATTTACGCCTGAACTTGGGGCGGCACACAGTTTTACTTGGAAATACTGATTTACTTGAAAATATGGATCAATAGGCACAATTATGCTCCAGCCGTCTAGCATTCCTACCCTCGTTTTATACCCCCAACGGAACGCAAACCTGCGATTGTTCGCGTTGTGGTACTTTGCAATCTTGATGTTCGCTTGGAATGTTGCAGGTCATACATTTTTAGGCTTCGAGCAATCGTGGGCGCATCCGGTTGCGGCCGTTCTCACTGCCTGCCTCACCCAACTGCTGCTGGAATGGATGGATGCGCGAGCTGTAGGACGTCAGCCCCGATTTCTAGGTGGCTTCACGAACTTTGTGAATTTCCTGCCCCCAGCCATGATTACCGGCTTTGCCTGCGCCATGTTGCTGTATCCCAACGAGCGTATTGCTCCTATCGTTTTCGCGTCCGTATTGGCAATCGCATCCAAAGTCCTCTTTCGGATTCGATTGTCAAATGGCTCGCTTACGCATTTCCTCAACCCATCCAATTTTGGCATCGTTGCAACCCTCCTCCTATTCTCGGACATCGGTCAAGCCCCACCCTACCAATTCACTGAGAACATCACAGGTTTTTGGCACTGGGCGCTGCCCGCCGCGATCTTGGCCACTGGAATTGTCGTGCATGGTTATGCCACGGGGCGGTTGCCGTTATGTGTCTCTTGGCTCGCTGGCTTTGTTATCCAAGGGATCTTTCGAGCTTGGCTGGCAGGGAATGCTTGGTATGTACCGTTGATGCCGATGTCCAGTGCCGGCTTCATTCTGTTTACGCTCTATATGATCCCTGACCCCGCAACGACGCCGATTGCCACTGGACGGCAAGCTGCGTTCGGTTTCAGCGTCGCAGTCATTTACGCAATCCTGCAATTGCTTCATGTGGTCTATGGACTGTTCTTGGCCCTGATCGCTGTTTGTCTAATCCGAGGCATGTCGATCGCGTTTGCCCAACTCACTCAGCCACTACGAGAGAAAGGTTTTAAACCGCTCGTGGCGACTTCGGCAGCTCGAGTGGCCGAATTTGAAGCCCAACCAACGTTGGAAGAAGCTCGCACTTAGATTCCGAAACACACATACAGAAACCAAATGCCTTCCACCATGCTCCTGCAATGTGAAAACTCAGCCGCCTTATACGAACCTACGATCACATTCCAAGATACGAATGTGATTGGCAACGTTTATTTTTTATCCTATTTTCGATGGCAGGTTGAATGCCGAGATAGATGGCTTCAGGCCAATCAACCTGATGTCTACGACTGCGTTCGTTCAGGCAAGCTACCACTCTGGGTTGCACATTGGGAAACACACTTTAGTGATCCAATAGGTGCCACGGTGGGCGACCAACTGCGCATTTCCATGGAACTATCCCAAGCGGGATGCAATTACCTAGCGTCGACTGCAATTGAGCGAGTGGATCCGATGGGTGTTTCGCTAATTGGCGCGGGCAAAATGGATTTTGCGATATCGAAATCTCTACCGTTAGTCAGTCAACATACGCATCCGAATGAACATCCCGCAGGCCCTTACTTCGAATTCAGCCTGCGACTCCCACGTATTGTAGAGAGCGACCCCGTTGAATTGGTGGCATGGCAAGGCAAGTGTCGAGAGCTGTTTTTGGCGGAGCATGCCCCTAAGTCGCTTGCGGCGGTCGCCCATCGACAACTGGCATGGCAAACCACATCGGCTTCACTGGATATCTACAAGCATGTTACTGAGCTAGACAGTGTTCGCATCGAAATGCGCTTAGTGGCCCTGAAGTGCGGACAAATGAGTGTGAGATTTGACTATTACTCCGTCAATGTCTGCGAAGAGTTTAGGTTCGCAACCGGATTTCAAACGATGAGCAGCAAGCGGTATCAGTCAACGGGAATTGTCCCGTGCCCGCTTCCCTCCGACATCCTAAGTGCTCTCCGCAAGTTCACCGATTCAAAAGCAATTTTAGAAAAGATCCAGTCGATTCAAGACTTTTCATCACAAGGCGATTCTGGTTAGAAATGAGGTTCTAGCCAGATATGAAATGTCAGTGAGTTTTCCCTAGCCCGGTGAGCCGTTCGAGTTCCTCTTTAGAAAAGGTAGTGTACATGATTGCGCAACTTAAGAACGCTTGGTTGATCCTCGTTGTCAGCGGACTTGTCGTCGTCTCTCCGACGAGCCACGTGCACGGAGCGATTATTATCAGTCAAGGTTGGGATTTGCTTTATACAGTGAATGCGTCCTACAATTTCGGTGGCGCTGGTGGTCTAAATCTAGTTAATTTCGTTGGTAAACCAATCCCCAATCCGCCCGGTACCAATCCTGGTACCTTTGATTTCGGAAGTGGTTCGGTGAATATTGGTCAGACGGATACAATTTTGCATCGACTGCAAGCCGTGAATCTACCAGACTTACCCACACTTGCCTCACAAACCATTAACCTTCAGATAGCTGCCTTGTCGCTCCAAAGTGCAAATCCGGTCAATTGGAGCGGTTTCGGTGGAGTAGCAAACGAATTCATACAGACGGTCAACCTAGTTGACTTAGGCAGTACGATGACTGTTTACAATAATCCGTTTGACCCTGTCCCCAACCCAGATGTAATTGGGAAGTTTGATTCCAATCTGAAGTTCAGTATTCAGCTACGAGGGATGACCTCAGGAGTGTTTTCGCCGGTTATTTCCTTGAATATGTCACAATCAGGCTCGCTGTGGACTCATGACCCTGTGGGTAATCAGGTACTCATTCCCGGCGTGAATTGGAAATTGAACGGTGTGGATACTTCGACAGACTTCTTCACAGGCTTTGCGCACCATGGGCCAGACCACATTCATGACACGATTGATATTAATGCCGTACCGGAACCAAGTTCACTGCTGCTGACAGGACTATTGGGCTTGCTAACGGTAGTAAAATCAAGGCGCTACCACCCGCGATCAAACGCAAAGTGATCGCTTGCTGGCGGACGTGGATGCGTTGGTGCGAAATCATGACAACTGCGACGCGATGCGGTTGGCCATTCGGGAGCCTTAAGTCTGGCGAGTTGAGGTACCAATACGATTCACGCTGCCAATTTGGTTTTTTGCCACGCCCAAACTTGGTAAATGAGGTTTTAAGATGCTCTCACGTCGCGGTTTTCTGGGATCAACGGGTATTGGGGTACTTGCACTCTCTGCTGCGTGCAGACCTTCCGCGTTTGAAGGGACGATTCCGCACGCGAGTGCCACCGTGACAAGCTGGAAGATCTCATCCGACGAAAAGGACTCAAGAGTCGCATGTTGGGCTACCCTATCAATATGAACACTCCAGTTGAGGTTTTTTTTGAATGGCGCAGCGAACTGTTCAAAGCGGGCATTGGAGAGTTTGCATTTAATAACGTGGGTAATCCGTTCAAGAATAGCCCGATTCCTTATAACACTCATGAACTCGAGCGCGAGACTGTCAAGTCGTTCGCAAAGCTGTTCGACTTCAAGGTCGACAACGCATGGGGATTCTTGTCTCATAGTGGAACCGATAGCAACATGCACGGCATGTATATGGGAAGAACTGTTTTGAAGGGTCGCACGGGCGTACTCCCCAAGGCGTATTTCACTCGCGAAGCACATTATTCGGTTCAGATTCTGCAAGATCATTTAGGATTGGAAAGGGTGTTTGTGGAAACGTTCCCCGATGGCGGAATGGATCCCGAAGATCTAGCTCACAAGCTTGCGCAAAACGCAAATGCACCGGCACTAGTTGTCGCGACGATGGGAACAACATTTAAAGGCGCAGTCGATCGCATTGACTTAATCCAAAAGAAGCTTTTACCACTTGGAGGTTTTCTTCATCTTGATGCGGCCTTGTTCGGTGGCTACCTTCCTTTCACTCCTTACGCGTCCGAGGTTTCCTCCCAAGCTAACAACGGGGCCAGACCTCCAGCTTATGACTCAATCGCAGTATCCTGCCACAAGTTCTTTGGGTTCCCATCGCCCGCGGGCTTGTTTATCACCAGACAAGATCTCTACGATGAATTTAATACGCTCTTCAGCCAAATTCACAACCCTGAGTACATTCAACATGTCCCAGGAACTATCACTTGCTCTCGTGACGCAGTGAAGCCGGCGGAGTTCTACTACTTCACTACGCCAACTGCTCGGGACCAGCAAGTCAAGGATGCGGAAATAATGCTGACGAATTCCAGCTACCTTTTAGAGCAACTCAACAATCATCTACCGCAACTCGCGGCCAAGCGGGCGAATCCGCTTTCCAATACGATCTACTTCAAGCGGCCTAGCGACAACCTCGTGGAAAAGTACTCCCTGGCAACGATGAATCTAACGCATGAGCCCGAACCCGCCGATTATGCCCATGTCGTAGTGATGCCCCACGTTACTCGCGATGTGCTAACTGAATTGCTCACCGATCTAGAGGATGATCTGAGAGGCAAAACTCAAAGACGCTAGCAGTGAAATAGCCATTTCGGATGGTCGAGAATTTTTTGCTTAGGAAGCACCACTTCGCTCAGTTATTGAATCCTGCCATTATCGTTCCCAACAGAGAATTTGCGGTGGCTTGCGAGGAACGCTGGGCGCTTCGCTATTTGGAATTCCCACGATGATCGGGGCAAAGACATTGATCTCTTGAGGAATGTTTAGCTTTAACTTCCATTCCGGCGTGTTGAGCGCAGGAACTGCCAAGCCGATCACACAGCTTCCGAGGCCTTTAGAAGTAGCCGCGAGCATCAGATTCTCGGCGGCAAGCCAACAATCGGCGGCTACGAATGGACCAATGGGCTTTCCGCAGATAACGATCAAGGTTCCTGCATTATAAAACACATTGAATTCAGTTTGAGTGAAGCGATCCAGCGCAAGACGTGCTTTGACGGAATGAATGGCATCCGTTCCACTAGCAAGGAGTTCTTTAGCGGTATCGGAAAGACTTTGTAACATTTGCTTGTCTTGAACAACAGCAAAGGCCCATGGCTCTTCGTGCATAGCAGTTGGGGCTTGCACAGCGGCGGCAAGCAAAGCATGGATCGTCGCATGGTCGATCCTCTCGGGCGCATAGTCACGCACTGAACGGCGACCGTAGATCGCATCCATTGCACTTAGAGACTTTTCGACCAGCTCCGCTTGGCTTTGCATCCCCGACATGCTGTGCTCCTCGTTCTGCTGTGCATTACTCGCGCTGAAAACAACCGGCCTCGACTCGTCTGCAGATTTCGTACCAAAAATCGCGAGCATTGGACTAGCAGGCTGCTGAAAAAGTAACCCGAAGCGTGCGCGAGGGAATAGAGAACGCCCCTCGCTGACGCGAGGGTTAGGAAGGATCTGTCAAATTTTGTAAATCGACTTTTTCAGCAGCCTGGTTGTGGAACGTCAAACTCACAATTGGCACCGATTTTGCAACATAAGCCAACGCAATGGAAGCCCGTCAGCCCTATGCGTTGCATGGGTGTGTTTTTGCTCAGGAGTTCAGTGATGGTATTCATACATTCCAATAACCTCCTGCACGACACCCAAGAGTGCGTTCCTATCGCCGAGAACGGGATGGTCGCCGACCGACTCGATGAAATCGCTACCCTCCTTACCGAGCAACGCGCCGATGAGTTTCGGGTGCGTTCGTACCGTCGAGCGGCGGACACTGTACGACAATTAAAAGAGCCACTCCAGGAAATCTTGGGGCGTGGGGGAGTCGAGGGTTTGATCGCGCTCCCAACCATTGGTGCATCAATCGCAAATTTGATCGAACAGCAGCTTCGTTTAGGACGAATGCCGCTATTGGACCGCTTGCGAGGAGAAGTATCTGCAGAGCATTTTTTCACGACTTTACCTGGCATCGGTCCAAAACTCTCACATAAGCTGCATGATTTCTTACATGTCGAAACGTTGCCGGAGCTGTACATCGCAGCACGAGAGGGGCGACTCGACCAAGTCCCTGGCATTGGCCACAAGCGAGCCATCGCGATTCGCGAAACGCTTGCTCAGCGTATCAAGAAAACGTCTGAGGCAAATCCGGCGTTCATTCAAATGAATTGCTCAGTTCCTGTCGATGACATCCTTGCGATTGACAAAGAATACAGGCGACAGGCAAGTGAGGATCGATTGCCGAAAATAGCGCCACGAAAATTTAACCCCGGCAACGTCGCTTGGTTACCGATACTACACACGGAACTTAATGGCGGTCACTATACAGCTTTATTCTCCAACTCCGCGCGCGCTCATGACTTGAATACTACCAGCGACTGGGTAGTGATCTATTGCGACGACTTAGGGATCAACGGAAGATGGACAGTTATCACGTCCCAATTTGGAGACTTGCTCGGCTATCGAATCGTTCGCGGGCGCGAGGACGAGTGTCGGGCATATTACAAGCGTCTGCAACCCGTAGAACAAGCCGGCACTTAGAAAGCCGACGGTTCTCGTATTAAGCACAAGATATACAAGTGTTCGCGAATGGCAGGGCTTGCAATCGCTCACTTGCAATGGCCTGTCCGCAATGGATGCATTTTCCATATTGCCCATCGTCGATTCGCCTGAGCGCTAGTTTGATTTGCTCAATCTCTTTTAAAGTTTGACTATCCAGCAATTCTAGGACTTCATCATTTTCTCGCTGGGTTGCTTGCTCCTGCCAATCAGCGTCGCCTGGTTGACGTAGCCGATTGTCGATGCCGTCAGCGCGTGTCAGGCGTTCATGAAGTTCCTTTTCCAGACGTTTGCGGACGTGCTGTAATGCGACAGTCATTTTTATGTTTCTCCGGTTTCGGCGGAACTGCTTTTCTCCAACCACAGTTTCGATATCGGTTGCAAAATTCGTGCCGCGGCTTTTACCGGCGGCGACTTAAGAAAGTTTGTGGGCGAGACAGAATCTGTTGAAAACATTCACACTGGGCGTTCGGTGCCGCAGTCGACCAGGGTCGCTGCGAGCTTTGCGCCCTCACAGTCGCACTGACTCGCTCAAACAAATCTCTATAGCTTGCAAGCCAAGTTGATCTTCGCTCGTTCCCTGTTTGTGTTCGCTCGGTTTTAGTGGCCCATGAGTGCGGCGATGCTCACCCTCCGCGATTCGAGTGCTCCGCCCCCGATGTACACGGCAACTCTGGCCGACAATTAAACCTCGCTCGGGCATATCCCACCCCTCGCTAACGACCCGTACGATCTTGGCGCAAGCGATACGACGCCTCTGTTTTGGTTGGGCTGAGCTTGCGATCGACTGGTAACTGGAGAGAAAGGCTTTCTTGAAGCAGCTGCACTGTTGGTGCTCACTTGGATGCGCTATCAAAGCCTCGAGGATCAGATTATGGTGGGACAGTGACCTACGAGCGATTGGCGCGATGAGCACTGGGACCTGGGCTAGGGGCTATACATAAGCTCGCCTATCTTCGCATCGTTGAAGATGTTTTATGAGGAATAGCGGGGGTGCAAGAATCACTACAATTCGCAAAAAGGTCTATAAGCACGACCTATTCAAAGTTCATCAACATCAATACAAGGATTGGCACATGTTTTGCTTTTCGCTGCTAATCCTCGCTTCTTACCAAATGCTGTTTGTGTAATGAGACGAGCCGACGCCCTATAGACCGTATCTCTGCCTTTACTAGCGACAAGTTTTCTTGAAAACCGAACACGCGGTAGTCATGTAGGCGACCGCTTCGGATAGTTCTTCACTTGAAAGGGTTTGAAATGTATCGAAAGATTGTCTTCGGTCTGATGGTATCCCTGCTCGGGATGTTTCTCACTAGCACCTCGGCTGAGGCCGGTTTGTTTTCGGGGCGGCATCATCAACGGCAAGCGAGCTCAAGTTGCTGCGCACCTGTTATTTGCTGCCCGCCCGTTGTTTGTTCCCCACCCAATGTTTGTTGCCCACCCGTTGTTTGTTGCCCAGCGCCAGTCGCATGCTGCAAGCCAGTATGCTGCAAGCCAGTATGCTGCCAACCCGCATGCTGCAGGCCAGTATGCTGTCCCTGACTTTGAGCTTGGCGAGCCGATTGTCGGATTCACGAGTTGCCTAGGTTCGATCTTATAAAACCATGCCACAGGTGATCCCTGTGGCATGGTTGTCGTCTGGAAGCAATTTGATGATAGTGCAAGTCGCAAGACGTGGCGTCAATTTTACTATGCTAAGGCAACGCAACTAAGGAGCTTTTCATGTCAGAGTCACGACCTTGGCTAATTGTAATGAATTCGAGTCTGGAGTTTGGCAAGCGTGTTGCCGAGCACGTTGGCGAGGATATCATCCCACACGAGGAACGCGATTTCGAAGACGGTGAACACAAAGTTCGTCCTTTGGCAAGCGTTCGCAATCACGACGTATTTGTCATTGATTCATTGCACGCTGACGCCAGCAACTCCGTAAACGACAAGCTCTGCAAGCTACTGTTCTTAGTCGGTGCGTTACGCGACGCTTCAGCCGCTCGTGTCACGGCAGTCGTCCCATACCTTTGTTATTCTCGCAAAGATAGAAAGACCAAACCGCGTGATCCAGTAACGACCCGTTACGTGGCTCGGATGTTCGAGGTGGTGGGGACCAATCACATTCTGACAATGGACGTGCATAACTTGGCGGCCTATCAAAACGCATTCGGAACGACATCAACTGACCACCTCGAAGCGATGAATCTATTCGTCGACCATTTTAGTCGTTTGCCGGGTAGTTCTGAGTTAGCCGTGATCTCACCGGATCTTGGAGGTATCAAACGCGCAGAAATGTGCCGGGAAGCCTTGCAGCAAAAAATTGGGCGTGAAGTTACCGTCGGCTTTTTGCAAAAGCAACGCAGCGAAGGGGTTGTTACGATGGGAGCATTTGTTGGAGACGTTAAAGACCGGACAGTAATCATCCTTGACGATTTGATCAGCAGCGGCACGACGCTAAGTCGTGCCGCGAGTGCTTGCCGCGACGCAGGCGCGAAAGTCATCTATGGTGCTGCGACTCATGGAATTTTCTCTGGGAATGCCGAATCGGTTCTAGAAGAGTCCGCGATCGACCGCATTGTGGTAACCGATACCGTTCCACCATGGCGACTTTCCAAATCTTTCATCGCCTCTAGGTTAATCGTACTCGACACGGCACCTCTGTTCGCTAGCGCGATACAGTGCGTTAGTTGGGGAGAGTCAATTGTCAGCTTGCAACAAAGCCCAAGTCGTTGCAAGCATTTCGCCGCCGCTGCGCAAACTTAAATCCGGAATTGAGTTGGCGTGAGTTATGGGAGTTGCGAGGATGCAAGATCTAGATATCGCTGAGCCTTGGGCTTCCATATCTCCGGGTGGCGAATGCCCTGGTCGCGCAGATGTGAGATTGCAAGCGACGCTCGCAAGAAAGCGTGATACGCGCAATAAAACGTACGCAATTCATGAGTCACACAATCTGAGGCCCTCTGCAAGAATTGCTTCCAAAGGTGCTGACTAATTTCCACTCCCCCCAGAAGTTCGCACTCTTGTGTCAGAAAGCACATCTCCGATGCGGCATCAAGGATTCGTAAGTCGTCGTTGAACTCTAGGCAATCAATAATTACAGGCGGTTCTTCCAAGCAAATGTGTTCAGGACGCAGATCACCATGTGCGTCGATGATCCGCCCATCAAGCAAACGTTGGATCAATTCCACACGATGATCATTTGCGCACTGTCGTAGTCGATTCGCAACTTCATCAATTTGCGGAATTGACAAGCCAAAGGAAAAGCTGCGAAGCTCCACTTTGGCTCTGTAGATTGCCTCGTCCAATTGGTGCAAGTATTGTGCAGCAGACCAGGTTGTTGGGGAGGCTTTAAGGTAAAAGGTACCGAGCAATCGACCGACAGATTCAATTTCTCCTGGAGTCACTGTCGCATGGACAATGGAGTAATCCAGCATGCGGTCGCGGTTGAGTTTGCGCATTTTTACCAGCCACTCAACGGGTTCACCATTGCCTTCAAGTAACATGCGTCCGCCTTCGTCGATGGTCAGGGGGACCACACCAAGGTAGACATTCTCTGCCAGGCGGCGATTGAGCCTGACCTCATGATGGCAATTCCGTCGTCTCGCATCCAGCGAATTGAAATCAAAGATCTTGTTGCAAATGGGTTTCTTCATTTTGTACGCATGGTCATCAGTCAGAAAGACGAAAGACCTGTGCGTTTCGATCACTTCGATTGAGCCATTAGAATCAGGATAGCTATTGGGTCGGCGGAGGAAGTCGACTTTAGCGACAATATCTACGTGATTGCCAATATTACGCATGTTCACTGGATACTTGTTCGAATGCTTCATATCCATCCCCGCAACTGAAATTGAAACAGCCTGCTCTGTGCAGAAACCAAATCTCTTCGTGATTAGCTTGTTGGAACTTCAATGATCTCAGTCGCCTCTGGTCAATGTCGATGATTGCAATGAAGGCCATCAGCTTTCCTCGAATGAGTCGAAAACTTAGAACCAAGTATTTGAGCTTTGGTGCACGTGCGATGCCAACTCTTCATTGAACTCATGCAAGATAGATCGCCAGGAACGTTCGCAGTTAGTGGCGGCACACAAGTTGCTTTGCTCAGCTTGGGTTGCTCCAAAACAGGGTTAGGACCAAAAGACTGTACCATACAGTGCTGCGAGCTCTGAAAATGGATGTTTGCATTAAACAACCGGTTGCGGTCTAGCAGCTGCAGGATTGTGGTCTAGCGCCATTATTGTTTGATCTATTGCACGAGCATGAATCGCAAGTCGCGAGATTGTCCAGCGACTGGTTTCAGTAGTATTTTCCGTCCCAATGAAAGTTACCTTATGTTTCATGATCGCCAAGATGCTGGCCAACAGCTTGCCTTAAAATTATCCAACTTGAAATTGCTCGAACCGCTAGTATTGGGAATCCCGCGGGGAGGTATCGTTCCTGCGGCGGTAATTGCCGACGCGATTCACGCAGAGTTGGACGTGGTGTTAGCTCACAAATTGCGTTCGCCCTTGCAACCCGAATTGGCCTTCGGCGCTGTGGGGGAGGACGGTCAGGTATACCTCGATCGCCGTACTCGTGAATCCGTCGGCGTGACCGAGGCGTACTTAGCACGCGAGCGGCAAACGCAAGTCGATGAGATTCATCGCCGTCAACTCCTGTTCCGTTCGGGTAAGCCAGCGGCCTCGATGTCTGGGAGATCGATCATTTTGACTGACGACGGAATTGCCACTGGGGCGACAATGTTCGCTGCGATCGAAGTCATCAAAGCACAGCGACCTCACGAGTTGATTGTTGCGGTTCCCGTTGCTCCGACCAGCACGTTACGCAGAGTGGAGCGACAATGTGATCTGCTTATTTGCTTGTTGGCTCCCGCCCATTTTATGGCGGTCGGGCAGTTCTACGAGGAGTTTTTCCCAGTCAATGACCAGCAAGTCGTCGATCTATTAAGAAGGCACCACACACCCCTTCCCTCTGGACAAAAGGAAAGCCAAGCATGAATTGTTGGCTGACATTCCAGTATGGGATTCGACGATCGGGCCCGAGTTGAACTGTCGATTTTCATCGGAAAAAGCGATCTCTGCTCGCTCGGAATGGAGCGATTGGGCGAGTTTTTGCAAGCGTGAGCTATTCTCTTGCAAATCCAAGATGGTGAATTTCACTAGAAGATTTTAAGAATTACCGCGATTTCATTCGCGGTACCAGCGCCGACAATGAAATACCTCCCTTTGGCCCTGTCCAGCGATGGCATGGCCTTTAGGTGCCGCGACCCTTCGCCGTTTGCAAATCGCGAGTGCGCACAGTTACGGCACTGCCGGGATTCGCTTGCATTCAACCTGACAAAGTGTGGTGTTGTATCGTCGATGATCGCTCAATCGCAATGGAATCACACCTATGGATATTCTGATCGCAGACAGAGACGTCGTACTGCTTGATACTATGAAAAGATACTTTAGTCGAATCGGGCACTGCGTTGAGACGGCAGCCTGCGGTATTGATTGCTTGGAGATCTTGGAAAGCTGGCACCCTGATGTGTTAGTTCTCGATGATGAACTGTTGTGGGGTGGTAGCCATGGCGTATTGCAGGAGATGCGCAAAGCTGCCGATTTACATCAGATTCCTGTCGTAATGATTTCAGACCTCGATAAGTGGGAGAACGGCGAGGCGTTCCCACCGTTGGCTGGGTGCTTTAGCAAGCCTTTCCGTCTTCAGAGCTTGCATGATCAAATTTGTAGTCTCCAGACTTCGGCGCGCACGCATAACTGAGATTTTGAGAGTCATACGTTCAGTCTTCAGGTGCCGAAAGGCGGTAGCCTCAAAGTGCCGACAGTACCGTAAAGGCGCACGCCCTTACGGTTTCTGTCTCGCTTTTCGCAGGTTTGAGCCACATGGCTAGTCCAGGGTAGACATTGCCATCATCATCATTCGCCATTTTGCGATGAATGCGTGGTGGCAGCGTTTGAATTGTTCATGCTTCTGCCGTTGCGAATCATGTTTGGCACATTCGTATTTGTGCTTAGTGGCATAATCGACTAAGTCGGTGCCGCTGTCACCAGCTTCATAGTTTGATAAAGCTTGTTCGTGCTGGGCTATTTCTTGTTCATCCAGTTGAATCGAAGCGGCGTGCTTGCAAAGCGACTCCTCATGTTTTGCAAGATTTTTCTCAACCTCGCGCAACTGAGCCATTGTCTGTGCCATCTCTCTTTGCCAGAGTGCGATATCATCTCGCCACAAACTGATATCGCTCACCCATGAGCGGTGTTCATGGTGCATATCTAAGTGAATTTGTGCGGTCATTGTCTTTCTCCAAGGTAAAGGATTACTCAGAAGCGTATTTCGACTGGGTGTCGGAGTGAGGTTCAGGTATCGACGTCATGGTTGCCTCTGTCAACAGCAGCGTGCCAGCTACGGACACGGCGTTTTCAAGCGCCAGACGAACAACTTTTGTTGGATCGATGATTCCAGCGGCAACGAGGTCGACGTATTTACCAGTGGATGCATCAAAGCCGTAGTTGGTTGCTGATGCTCGCATTTGCGAGACAACAACGCCTCCGTCGGAATTTGAGTTCTCAGCGATTTGGCGGGTGGGCGCTTCCAGTGCTCGTTTCAAAATCCGCACACCGGTTAGTTCATCACCGTCGCAAGATTTTTCTTCCTTCTCAACGGCGGCTGCGGCTTGCAATAGTGAGTATCCACCTCCGGGAACGACACCTTCGGCCATTGCCGCTTTGGTCGCGCTGATTGCATCTTCCAAAGCCTCTTTCCGACTTTTCATTTCGGCTTCGGAAGGCGCTCCAACACGAATCACTGCCACCCCACCTGCCAATTTTGCTAGCCGCTCTTCAAGTTTTTCGCGATCGTAATCGCTTTTCGTCATTTCGATTTGCTTACGGATTTCTTGGCAGCGTCCATGTATGGCTGAACGGTCACCTGCTCCATCGATTATGGTTGTTGTATCTTTGTTC
>JANRMD010000527.1:0-3659 GCA_033761895.1 Pirellulaceae bacterium
CAACAAACGGCCTCGCACCTGGCGCGAATCTAGGCAAAAAGAGAAGTCCTGGAAGAAACTCGCCTTGGTGGGAGCGAATTTGTAATTTGCGGTACTAGCACTGGTTCACGCGGCGAAAACCGGACGCTAGCGCGTACCGGCTAATCGAAAACCGGACGCTGGCGCGTGCCGGCTGATAAACGTAACAAACACGACGTTGCCCCGAAGCCGGTACACCCACTGAACGAAGCTTAGATTTTGCGCTACAATGGCGTTTTCAAGGTTTCGTTTAGCATTCGAAACTCGTCGGAAGCAACTTCAGTGCAGATGCGTCAAGCACAAGCACTAAGAAACTTCTTATAAAACTCTACCGGGGAGGTAAACCGTGTTGAATCGGAATTCTAGCGGTTGGTTTGGGCGGCTGTGCTTCAGTGGCCTTGCGGCAAGCGTCGCACTTTTTCACTTCTCATGTTCAATCGCATTCGCGGAAGACCAGATGGCTAAGAAAATAACCTCGATCGAGGGCATCACCGAATATAGGCTCGACAACGGCGTTCAACTGCTGCTCTTCCCCGATGAAAGCAAATCTCAAGTTACCGTCAACATGACCGTGTTTGTCGGTTCTCGTCACGAGGGCTACGGCGAAGCTGGGATGGCTCACCTGCTCGAACATATGCTCTTCAAGGGCACACCCAGCCACGCAAAGATTCCTGAGGAATTGAAGAATCGCGGGGCGGATTTCAACGGCACTACTTGGCTCGATCGAACCAATTATTACGAAACACTGCCCGCCGCAACCGAATCTCAAGCCAACGAGAACCTCGAATTCGCGATCTCGCTGGAAGCCGACCGGCTGATGAATAGCTACGTCAAGGGCGAAGACTTGGCGTCAGAGATGACCGTGGTTCGCAACGAATTCGAACGGGGCGAGAATAGCCCTCAACGTGTGCTCATGCAGCGCGTTCAAGCGGTCGCGTTTGAATGGCACAACTACGGTCGCTCGACGATCGGTAATCGCAGCGACATTGAACGTGTGCCCATCGATCGCCTGCAAGCCTTTTATCGCAAGTTCTATCGACCCGACAACATCATGTTGGTCGTCTCTGGAAAATTTGAACCAGAGAAATGCATCAAGCTGGTTGAACTCTACTTTGGTGCTCTGACCGCTCCAGAGACGCCGATGGATCGCACTTACACAACCGAACCGCCTCAAGACGGTGAGCGTTCTGTAACCTTGCGCCGCGTGGGTACGACGCAGTTGATTACCACGGCTTACCATCTGCCCAGCGGTGCGCATCGCGAGTTCGCGGCCGTCGAGCTTCTGGGCTATATCTTCGGAACAGAACCCAGCGGTCGACTCTATCGCGGATTAGTCGTTCCGGAGTTGGCGACCAGCACCTCGTCCTTTGCCATGGCATTGCACGATCCTGGCCTGATGATGTTTGGCGTTCAAGTCGGCAAGGACAAGTCGCTCGAAGCGGCACAAACAGCGCTGCTGAAAATTGTGGAAGAAGTTGCTCAGACTCCGATTACGGAAGAAGAACTCAAGCGAGCCAAAACGCAGTTCCTTAAGGATCGCGAACTACGAGCCAGCGATTCCAAAGATATTGCGATCGAATTGAGCGAGTGGGCCGCTGAAGGAGACTGGCGACTGTACTTCCTCTTCCGCGATAACGTAGAAGCCACCACCGCTGAAGAGTGTACCGCAGTGGCCTCCAAGTACCTGACCCGCAACAACCGCACTCTTGGCCTATTCACTCCGACCGAAAAGAGCGAACGGATCGAAGTTCCAACTAGGCCTGAATTGTCCGAATTGCTGGCCGATTACAAAGGCCGCGACGAACTGCAACAGGGTGAAACGTTTGATCCAGACCCGCTGGCGATCGAAGCCAAAACGAAACGCGGCAAGCTGAGCAATGGCTTCAAAACCGCTTGGCTGCCCAAGAAAACTCGTGGCCAGATGGTCAACATCGACTTGAATCTGCGTTACGGAAACGAACAAGCATTGTTGCCCTACGTAACGGCGGCACAGTTTATGCCCGACCTGATGCTGCGCGGCACCAAGAGCTTAACGCACGAGCAACTGCAAGACCGACTCGATGAATTGCGAGCCAAAGTCGATATCTCATCGGCGGGCAACGGCTTACTCTCCGTTTCCATCGAAACCAAACGTGAGTACTTGGACGAGTTGCTACCGTTGGTGGGCGAGATCTTACGTGAGCCTCGCTTTGAGAAGGAAGAACTGGAAGTGCTTCGTCGACAAGCGATCACTGGCACCGAATCACAACTAACCGAACCCCAGGCGCTCGCAGGCTTGGCGGTCGGTCGAGCGTTATCCCCCTTCGACAAGAACAACATTCGCTACGTGCCAACCCATCAAGAACGTATCGAACGTTACAAGAGCGTCACCATCGAACAAGTTCGCGAAATGCACAGCAAGTTGCTGGGTGGCCAATATGGAGAGGTGACCGCGGTCGGCGACTTCGATCCAGTTGCCGTTGAAAAAGCCATGGAGACGATGCTTTCCGGTTGGACGTCCAGTGTCCCGCAAGAGCGCGTCGCTCAACCGGCGATCACCAACATTCCCGGTAAGATCGAGCAGATTGAAACGCCCGACAAAGCCAACGCAGTGTTCTACGCTGGCGAGGCCATCGCCATGCGCGACGACAACCCGGACTATCCAGCGCTCTTGATTGGCAACTACATCATGGGCGCGGGAGCGATGTCTTCTCGCTTGGGTGAACGCATACGACAAAAGGAAGGTCTGTCCTACAGCGTTGGCTCAGGGCTGAGTGCCCATCCGGTCGACGAACGAGCTAGGTTGACTTTGTTTGCCATCACCAATCCAGAGAACAAAGACCGACTACTGTCCGCGATTAAGGAAGAAATCGATCTGCTGTTGAAGAACGGAATCACCGAAGAAGAACTGGCCGCCGCAAAGCAAGGTTACCTGCAAGGTGAACAACTTTCACGGACCAGTGACGCAGCCCTGACACAAATCCTAGCGGGTACGATTTTTGCCAATCGGACCATGGAGTACCATAGCAAGTTTGAGAAAGCTGTCGCCGAATTGGATGTGGCGAAAGTGAATGCTGCTCTGCGCAAGTACATCGATCCAGCTCGCTTGGTCACCGCGATTGCGGGTGACTTTGCCAAAGCAACCAAACCTGCCGAATAAACTCCTGTCAAATATTCCCTGCCAAATTCCGTCCGGCCTGTTTCTAACGAAACTGGCCGACGCAACTGGCCAACCGATCAGCGAGCGGTGAATGTGCATTCTTTAAAGAAAGTGTGCACTCCGTCTGCTTGCAGTCGTTCGCCGCTTCCCTAAACTAAGGATCGGCTCGCGAAGCTGAACGAAGCAGCTAGTGGAACGTCAAGCTTTAATATTAGGGTGGCACGCCCCTGAGGCTCTGCGAAGGGCGTGGCGAATGTCCCTGGCTTCCACGCCCTTCGCAGAGCCTCAGAACGTGCCAACCGAGCCGGGACATGCCAACCACAGTGAACCCAAAAATCTAAGTTGGACAATCCACTAGGCAAATGCGCCCGCCAGCTTGGGAGTAAACAAGCCAGCTTGCTGCAGTTGAAAGGCAATATTCAGCAGTTTGGCTTCGCCTAGAGCCGGCCCCTCCAGCTGGATCGCCAGCGGTAGTAGGTCTTCGGTAAATCCCGCCGGGATC
>JANRMD010000528.1:0-10057 GCA_033761895.1 Pirellulaceae bacterium
CGGGTGCCCGACGTAGCAATCTTTCATCACATATAAACCTGCCGATGCATAATAACCACCTGTTAAAATCGATTTGGAACGTGTCATGTCCAGCCACGCACAAAACTTCGAGACCCGCGGCTAGCGCCGTCGGCTCACTAAATCAACAAGCCCCTAGCGCCGACGGCTCACCAAATCAACAGTCCGCTAGCGCCCTAGCGCCAACGGCTCACAAACAGCCCTCAAAAGCCTTGACGGCTTCCGCTACCTGATAACCTAAAGGCTGCTAGTGCTTAGTGCGATTTTTTCTGCTGCTCTTGATCATTCGCTTGTCAGCCGCTCAAAAAGCCAGGCACGTGCGAATTGCCAATAGCGATGTGCGGTTGCCGGGCCAACTCCCATGGCCTCTGCGGCTTCAACGTTGGAAAGCCCCGCGAAGTAACGCAGTTTGACGACCATGGCCTTATCTGGAAACTCGGCTTCCAATTCTTTTAGCGCATCGTGGACGGCCAAAACCTGTTCAGCAGTGGAATCTCCAGCCAACGTCTCGGGAGTGAACTCGACCCGCTTGAATTCGCCACCGTGTTTAACGCAGTTCTTTCGTCGAGCGTTTTCGACGAGGATTCTCCGCATGGCTTCAGCGGCAGCACCAAAGAAATGCCCACGGCTATTCCACTGATCCCGACCAGTGCTATCGACTAGACGAAGAAAAGCCTCATGGACCAGCGCCGTTGGTTGGAGCGTTTGCCCGGCAGGTTCCCTAGCCATCTTGGCCGCCGCCAGCCTCCGCAGCTCGTCGTACACCAACGGCAACAGCTGACCGGAGGCCTGCAGCTCGCCTTCACGAATCGATTTAAGAATCTCAGTTACCTCGCTCATGGGTGCAATTCTATCTTTCTCAAGCCCCAATTTCTAGCTGCGCAAAAGGTAAGACGTGTTCGAGATTGCTCTTTAAAAGTGATTGTTGAAAAGGCCCCTTCTCACCGATCGCCACCTTCTTAGCTTGCTAGGTGGAGCGATGACTGATTAGGTAACTGCAAAAAAATGACCGCAACCTCCCGCCCCCGCTTTGACGCCGGTGTTTAGCTGATCCTTCGTTACTCCACCGAGTAAACTCGGTGGCGATCGGCGAGAGTGTATGGAAAAATTTCGAATTTTCAGGAACTCACTGATCAACTTTGGGACATGTCCTCGCACTGCCTATTGGCTCTTAGACCAGACGCGAGGTTTTTAATTCGTGCACCCACGGGTAGTGTGAGCCGACGGCGCTAGCGGCTTGTTGATTTTGTGAGCCAACGGCGCTAGCGGTCTGTTTTCTTGGTGAGCCGTCGGCGCTAGAGGTCTGTTTTCTTAGTGAGCCGTCGGCGCTAGCCGCGGGTAACCGAAGGAGCCATCGTTCATCGCCTATAAACTTGCCAATTCAGAAAAACCACCAGTTCAACTTGCATTGGAACGAACCCAATCCGTGCACGCGCCAAACTTCGATCTACCGCGGCAAGCGCCGTCGGCTCACTAAATCAACAAGGCGGTAGCCGCAGGTGACCGCAATTTCCAACGTACGAGGATCTCATTCGTCTCAATGGATAATTTCGAATGGAATTGCATTGGCGAGCTGTAGGTAATGAACAATTAGTTCTTCGATCAACCGCGGCTAGCTAGCGCCGTCGGCTCACAAACTAAACAGGCCCCTAGCGCCCTCGCTCTGCCTGACGCCAGCAGGTTTGAGTGCGTCGTTTTGACTTTACTTACCTCCAACATCTCATGGAGTTGAAAAATGTTTAAGTGGATCAATAGTTGTGCACGTGCTCTCGGCAAATCTACTTTGCTTGCCACCCGACCGAAGAAGCGCCGTCGACAGTTGGTTGGCGTTGAGTCGCTTGAGGGGCGTGCTTACTTGGCGGCAGACCCGATTTATCAGGATGCAGCTCAAGTGGAGACCCGACATTTTTATGACCAGACCAGCGCTCAATATGCGTCGACCTTCAACACTCTACGCGGGAATTTCTTGCCTGTCGACGTAGATGTCGCGGACGGTGGTGGCGGGCAAGCTCGAATCAACTCTATCTGGATCGCTAACCCTAGCCGTCGACCTTGGGCAGCCCTGCGCGACATGACCAGTGCACAATTCAACACTCAATGGACAGACTACTCAGCGAGGGGATATCGCTTGGTCGATCAGGAGACGTACCTGCTGGGTACTCGAACTTTGTATGCCGGAATCTGGATTAAGAACACTGAGCAACTGGCTTGGGTATCGCGACGCAATATGACGGCCACCAGTTACCAAGCCTTTTTGAATCAAAACAAAGGGCTTTACATACCCACGGATGTCGATATCGACAACATCAACGGTGCTCTAACCTACTCTCTGGTTATGGTTCGCAACTTGACCAATCGCGCATGGGTATTGCGAACGGGTTTGACGGACGCAGCATTCTCAACTCTCTTTCAATCATTGAGCGCTACCCATCGCGTTAGCGATATTGAGTCCTACCAGCAGGCTGGGGTGCAGCGATATGGTGCCGTCTGGGTTGCTAATACCAATGGTCGCGCGTGGGCTAGCGTTCGCGACAT
The DNA here is from genome assembly GCA_033761895.1 of Pirellulaceae bacterium. Taxonomy (GTDB): domain Bacteria; phylum Planctomycetota; class Planctomycetia; order Pirellulales; family Pirellulaceae; genus Aureliella. Next base: position 2,554 of record JANRMD010000528.1, read on the forward strand.
GACGGAAGTGGGACTGTGGAACCGACTCAATGAGATGGCCGACTTAGGCTATCGGCCGGTGGACATGGAGCGATACCAGACGTCTTCAGGAACTAGGTACGCTGCTGTTTGGCGTCAGGATGGTTCACGCGTCAACTGGAGCTTGAAGTCGGAAGTCGACGCTTTGGCGGTCGCCCGGACCACGGCTGATCAGAAGTGGGGCTTTAGTGTAACGGTATCCCAAAACGGCAATTTCCTCTATCGTCGCGGTTTTGGACAAGCGGATGATTCTCAAGGGCTGAAGCACTCGTCGCAAACCATCAATCGCCTAGCGTCGATCAGCAAAGCGGTAGGCGCGACCTTGACGCTCGATTTGCAGGAACAAGGATTGTTAGATATCGATAATCAGACGCGATCGTATGTACCAAACATGCCGGTGCAACAATCGCACACCTTAGCGCAACTGATGTCGCACCGAGGAGGTGCCGGACACTACGATGATTGGACAAATCCAACTGGCAATTTCGCTACGCAACAAACCGCCGCGGCGCAGCTTTGGGATCAAGCGTTGGTTTTCGCTCCCGGCACCAGCTATCTCTATAGCACCCATGGCTACACATTGCTTGGTGCTGCCTTGGAGGGCGCCGTTGGCGGGAACATCACGCAAATCGTGCGCGAGCGGTTGTCGTCCGCCTATAACTTGCCAACCATGCAAGTCGAGAATCGATCCGACGGAAATCGCTACCGCAGCCGCTTGTATCAAACGGTCAAAGGCAGTGTTCAGTCTGTAACTGCGGACAATACATCCTGGAAAGTTCTAGGAGGCGGCTTGGAGAGTTCTTCGCTTGACTTGGCCCGATTTGGTCAACAAGTGATCAACGGCACGATCTTGTCGCCCGAATCACGCGCCACAGCGTGGACCGCCCCGGATGCTAACAACCTCAGCTATGGTATGGGCTGGGATCTAGGACAAACGCGCACCGCAACCACCATTCGTCGCTTTGTGGCTCACTCGGGTTCTCAGCGCGGGGCGGCCACATACATTTTGATGTATCCCGAGACAGGAGTGGTGATTACGGTGATGAGTAACCAGACAATTTCCGATACAGCCACCTTCTGGCCTCGAACGTTGGCGTTCGATATCGCGAGCAAGATGTTGACTTGAAATGTACTGGGGCATCGTTCGGCAAATGATTGGGCCTTCAGCCCTTGCGACCTCATATGCAGATCTCGCAGCCCGTTGGGCTGGGATAAGTAATTTGCTGGACCTACGGTCCGAAACCCTGAAGCTAGTGTCGCGAATCGTATGTTCTATACCGCAGCTTTGCCGCAAGCGGGCGAGGACGCCCGCGCTCCGGAATACCGGATGTCGCTCCGCAAGAAAATCCAGGTGAGTTCCAAAAGTCACCATACGTTGCACGCGAACGGAGGCGTTTTCGGGTGCGCCACCTGTAGTCCGCTATGATACGGAGCGCGGGCGTCCCCGCCCGCTGCCCCACTCTTTAGCATGGCATAGAACTTACAATTCGCGACACTAGCGCAACATCAAAACTTACGCTTCGGGTTACTTTTCAGTTGCCAGCTAGAGCTTCTGACGGCCGGTGAGTGCGTCGGCGAGAATCTCTTTGTTGGTGTGCTCAAGAATGCTGCCAGCGGTTATGCCGCGCGCTAGACGCGTAATCTCAACGGGGAATTCAGATAATTGGTTGGTGATATAAAGTGCTGAACCATCACCTTCGACCGTCGGGTTGGTGGCCATGATAATCTCGACGAAGTTGCCACGCCTAACTCGTTCAACAAGCGCGTCAATAGTCAAGTGATCGGGGCCGATGCCGTCGAGCGGAGCGATGCGACCGAGCAGAACGTGATACAACCCCCGAAACACAGAGGCTTGCTCGAGGGCCATCAAATCTTGCGGTTGCTCTACCACACACAGCCTCGTTTGGTCGCGTGACGGGTCGCGGCAAATCGCGCACATGTTCGACTCCGCCAAATTGTAGCACACGCTACAATAGCACACGTTTTCACGGACTTCGCGTATTGCACCCGCTAGCGCCAGCGCCTCCGCTTTGCTGACTCGCAACAGATGATAAGCCAAGCGTTCGGCTGACTTCCGCCCAATTCCTGGCAGTCTTCCTAATTGGTCGATCAAATTGGAAACGGATTTCGAGGTTTCGGACATCCGCGCTGGAACTCCTAGGTGTAGCGGGCCCTGTCTGGCGGACCCTGTGTAGTTGTCTAGTTCAGTAGCTTTGGTTCATCAGCCGTAGCGTTAGCACCGGTTGACGCTCCTAGCATCTGGTTCCCAGGCTCTGCCTGGGAACCCACTGCCTTGCAGGCTCCGCCTGCCGGAAATGTCGAGGCGGAGCCTCTGGAGCAATGCGTTCCCAGCCAGAGCCTGGGAACGAGAGTCAACTTGGCCCCACCTATAGGCTAAAGTGAGTGACATTCGGCGCTAGCCTCCGGTTGTGTCGGGAGCCGGACGCTAGCGAGTGCCGGCTGAAACACGATTTATAGGCTTGAGAGGGCTTCATCTAGGCCTGGGATGCTAATGCCGCCAGTGGCTTCGCGGAGCATGTCGATATTCATCTTGCGGACTTTGGCAAGAGCTTCATTCATCGCGACCGGTATCAACTCTTCGATCAGCTCCACGTCATTACGACTGATCAACTCCGGGGAGATACGAACCTTAGTAACTTCGCCAGTACCTGTCACTTCGACTTTAACGAGATCGCCACCCGCGCTTCCGGTCGCAGTTTGTTTTGCGAGTCGTTCTTTCATTTCTTTGACGCGGTCGCCAATCGAACTGGCGGACTTAAGCATCTGGGCGAGTCCGGTTAGATTCTTGAACATTTGAGCTTCCTAAGTTTGGTTGTGGTTGAACGGCATCGGTGCGATTGGCGGAAGAGGACGTCCGCTAACCGGAGTTGCAGTTCATGTAGCAGTTCATTATGAGGCGTGTTCAACTTGCGCTTCGGAGCGTGCGGTTGCTGCGGCCGGTGTTGGGCTGGGGGGTGTTGCTGCGGGCGGTGTTGCGCTGGGTGCTGGCGCGTCGATACGAAGCACCTCACCGCCCAACAGCTCACATACTTTCTTCACCATCGGGTGTTCAGCGATTTCTCGCAATCTTTGAGCCCGGACGTTTGCTTGCGGGACTTCATCAGCGACTTTGGGTGGTGGGCCGGGCGGTACCACAAAGTTTAAACGAATGGCTCGCCCCATCGCACGCTCAACCGCTTCTTGCAAAGCCGTCTTGCGCTCAGCGACTTCGCAATACTCCTTGGGTTTTTGGCTGCCAGGCGGGAAATAAATTGTCCACTGATCGCTGCCGAGCGGTTCGACAGCTTGTGCAAGTCCACCGAAATCAGCGAGCATTCCATCGATGGAAGCCATCGCCCGCTTCCAGTCCTCCAAAGCCGCAGCGCTACCCACAGGGGCTCGCGCTGCCGTCGTCGTAGCAACTGGCTTCACCAATGCCGACAGACGCGGACTTGTGACCTGGGAACTAGTGACCTGTGAACTAGTGACCTGTGAACTGGCAACCTGTGAACTGGGCGGCTGGGTGTGTCCTGCGGGAGGAGTCGTGGCCTGTGGGTTTGGCTGGGGAGCGTTGGTGGGTGGTGTTGTCGCAGCAACTGGAGGCGTGGCAAGGCTCTGTGCTGGCGGATTCGTAGCAGGTACGGTGGATACGGTTGGGGCCGTTGCGGGGAGAGCGGGCGTGGCTACGGCTTGCGGTTCAGCGTTTTTTTTTTCGTCAGCAGGTTTTGCAGCAGTTGACGATGGGCTTCGTTCCGCAGAACGCTGCGCTACCGCAGTCGGCATCGGACCGCCGCGCAGGATAGCGTCAATCATAGCCGGTATCAGCGCCAAATCTTGCAGTTGGCATATCTGAACAAGGGCGACTTCCAGCAGTGTGGTGGAGGAGACGCTAGAGCGCATGCGGACTAAGGATTCATCCAAAATCTGGATGGCCGAGAGTACCGTTTGCACACCCCAGGACTTCGCGAGTTCTGACAATCGGGCATGGCCAGCGGGATTGGCGAGCTTCAGCAACTCTGGGCCTCCGCCGATACCAGCAGTCATTACATCGCGGAGGTAATTCAGCAGTTGCTCAGCGAGTTGCCCCGGGTCAGCACCGCCGCGTGTGGCTTGGTCAACCACCGCCAACGCGTCCAGCGGCGCACGATTGCGCAAAGCTTCCACCATGTCCAGCAGACGCCCTTCGTCAGCGGTGCCTAGCAACGCGTGGACTTGGTCGGCAGTGATGCGCTCCGTAGAGAAACTCATCACTTGCTCGAGCAACGATTGGCTGTCTCGCATCGAACCAGCCGCTTTGCGCGCCAGCAGAGCCAGCGCTTCGTCCTCGGCCTCGTAACCTTCTGCCAGACTGATTTCTTTCAGTCGCTGTTGGATCGCTTCGAACTTGACGGGTACGAAATCGAATCGCTGGCAGCGCGACAGCACCGTAATGGGCAGCTTATCGGGATCCGTGGTGCAGAAGATGAACTTGACATGCTCCGGGGGTTCTTCCAGCGTCTTGAGCAACGCGTTGAACGCCTGGTTGGTCAACATGTGAACTTCGTCGATGATATAGATCTTGTACCGAGCTCGACTTGGTCGCACCGTCACGTTGGCTCGCAACTGTCGAATCTCGTCAATACCACGATTGCTGGCACCGTCGATTTCGATCACATCCATGTCTTCGCCAGTTTCAATGGCGGTCGAATCCGCATCTTCAGTTTCGTTAAGCGCCTTGGCGAAAATGCGAGCGGTCGATGTCTTCCCGACTCCGCGAGCTCCCGTGAAAAGGTAAGCGTGACCGACACGGCCTGATGCGATCGCTTTTGAAAGAGCCTGGGCGATGTGCTCCTGGCCAATCAGTTCCGTGAAAGTACGCGGACGGTAGCGACGGGCAACGACCGTGTACGATTGGGCTTTGGTCGAGGTTTCGTCCGACATCTGGGGCTCGCGTGACAAGAATTCTCCGGCTGGTGCAGTTGTTGATTTTCATGCCCGGGAGCCGTTCGGACAATAGCCCAAGCAGCAAACAAAAAAACTAGTGACTTTTTGGGTCTGGTTTCGCTTGCCGTGGGTCGCATCTGCCGGCATGCGACCCGTTTTGGTAGCCGTCAAGGCTTTCGGAAATCACTGCGCGCGACAGGCACGCACCGAAATGCTTGAGGGCTTGTTGATTATTGGGTAGCGGAAACCGTCAAGACTTTCGAGGGCCACCGCAGTACTTTCGAATGTTTGAGGGCTAGCGGCGGTTACCAGAGCAAAAACCGGGGCTAACGCCCATCGGTTAATCCCGCAGATTTACTCTGCGGATCGTTCGGTTTCTCACTAACTGGTGACGCGGTGACGAATGGCGACGAGGGCTGAGGTTGTTAGCAGCCTACGCTTCGCCGAGTCGCAACATCCCGGCCGGCTGGCCCTCGAAATGCTTGAGGGCTTCCGCTAGGCAGTAATCAACGAGCCTGAAATGGGTTGTGTTTGCATAAACGGCGGGTTCAGCGGACGGGGACGTCCGCGCTCCAGAAAACCGGATCAGCGGACTGGGGCGTCGAAAGGTACTGTCAGCAAATCAGTAGCTCACGAAATGCTTGACGCATTCCGCTACCAATCATGTATGCACCGGACTATGGGCGTTGGCATAACACGTAAATCGAAGGTGCGGCGAACCAGGCGATGGCAGGATGCGTGACGATTGGCAGCAAGCTGGACAGCGAAGAGTTTGCATACTTGAATCGCAAGTATTGGTTGGTTAGCCACTCGCGACGCGGAAAATGTTTGGCAAGCATCTGGTCGAGTTCTCCGCGACTGAATCCAGCGTGGGCGCCCAATTCATTGCGGAACTTGCCCGTTAGTCGTTCTTGCCAGTCGTGAACATTGTCGACGAGCTTGTTGTACAGAGTTGCATCCCACTCCGATTGTCGGTGCGCACCAATGGAACTGATCAAACGATGTCGATTGGGGGTACCGATGAAGATCCATCCGCCGGGACGCAATACCCGATTCAATTCAGCTAGGCTTTCGACGGGACGATCCACGTGTTCGATGACGTGGTGATAGAAGACGGCGTCGAACCGCTCGTCTTCAAAAGGAAGCTCACAAACACTCGCGACTTGAAAGTGGGTCCTAGATTGTGCGTGATAGCTTGGGTCGACGAAATCCTCGACATCGACGGCGTCAACATCAGCATTTAATCGGTCTTGAATTGCGATGGCTTCGTGGCCCGACCCGCAACCTGCAATGAGGACCTTGGGTTCTACCCGCTCGGAGAATCCATGCGTTACCAATTGCTCGCAGAAAAATGCGGCACCCGCGTGGCTTTGGATCGAAGAAGCCGCATCTAGAGCCGCTCCACAAGCGGCAGTCGCTGGGGCTGGACTAGCGGGGGCTAGGGTTACTAAGGACATTTGGTTTCCGCCGATGAACAAGATTCAGAACAGTGCACTCAGGTCAACTTCGAATCCAACTCTAGTATTGCAGCGGGGCTCCGGTGACGGAAAAGCTGCTTTTCTTGGTTCGTCACGTCTCGAAGGCGATGAACGCGAGTCGATTGCGATTACAAATCTGGTTGTAGCGATTATGAAGAGCGACTAGCCAACGATTTACTTGCCTTTCCCATGGTTGGCTGATAGGGTTAAAGTTGAATTGCGCGATGGCGGCTGCTTAAGTCGATATCTGCATCCAAACTTTTTCTGAGGGCTGAAGAAATGCGTCACAAGCTGCAAGTGGTAATGACATTCGGCTTAGCCTTGGCCGTTTGGGGCGCAACCTTGGAGAGGACGCAAGCACAATTCGGTGTGCAGGTTCAAATCGGTGGAGGCCCATTTGGCGTTGTTGGTCCGTATGGGCCAGGCGTGTATCCGGGTATGTACCCTGGGATGTATTCGGGCGGCTTTAACGTTCCATTCGGTGTTGGCCCTTCGATTCCACCAACTTCCCGAGCCTACATGGGGCCACAGTATCGGCCCGGTTATCGAGGATATTACGGGTCCTATGGAGTCGGGCCCTCTGTAGGTGTTTATGGCTCACCGCTGGACAATCTGATCTACGAATCGCGGACGAACGACTTGCTCAGGCAACAATACGCCTTGCAGCGTCAGCAGTTGGAGTTGCAAGCCGCTCAGCGAAGTTTGTCGCGACCACAGTCCTATCCGTTTGAGCAGCAACGCTACTCGGCTCCACCCTCTCGAGTCTCATCAGCGTCTTCCGACTTGCGGCCTGGAATGGTTCTGCCCGACGGCTCAACGGTGATATCCGTCGGCCCCCTAACGCCCACGAGTTCATCTGCACCGCAGTCAAGTGTCCAACCCGCGGCGCCCACGCCATCAACCGCCCCAGCTGGTGTCGTTCCACCCAATGTTATTCCGGCTGGCTCCGAGCCAAAGAAAGCGGCGTTTTGAAAGTCGTGATGCTCGTATTGGCGTAATTCAGGGTGGTCTCTGGTGAGTTGCAAAGTTGCGTAGCAACGGTAGGCGCTAGGGCGGTGGCCTGGGATGCCAGTCCAAGGTTGTAG
>JANRMD010000529.1:0-3090 GCA_033761895.1 Pirellulaceae bacterium
CCGAGCCATGCCTAAGAAAATCCCGGGGTTTGGGGCTGGCCCCATCGCTCCTGTATGCTCCCTCAGCGAATGCCAATCGGAACAAAAAATTGCAATTTTTTGAGATAGCCCTTGCCCTTAAACAACACCGTCGCTCTCCCCGGAGTACCGGGGCGAGGGGGAGCTCCTTCGTTCGTGACTGTGTTGCCTGAAGAGGAACAAAGGTTACATAATCGGATTCTGTATTTATTGCTATTTGTCGCACAGTCCATGCAGAGCCGGCAAGGCAGTGGGTTCCCAGGCAGAGCCTGGGAACCAGATGTTGCGTTTTGGCTACCGGTACGGCTACAAAATTTAGTTGAGGTTTGTCGTAGGTTGGGCTAGGCTGAATAGTAGTTTGTGTGGCCTTATCGGCACTTTTCCTTATCCTACAGTCCGCACACTAGTGTTCAAATTTCCGGGAACATCGGTCGTTTGCGCCGAATTTGGGAAACAGTCCCAGTGGAAATAGTCCCAAGCATTGGATCGGAACGAAACGTTACGCAATCGGGAGTACGATTGTGGCTCGCAAATGCTAGATTGGTGAATTAACGGTTTTCGTTCGCTGACGTTTTCCGTTAGTGGTCGGATAGCAACCTTTCCCTATTTTCGGCAGCCCTCAGGCCATCCCATGGTCTGTTTGAACTAAGCCAATGCCCAAGAGAAACCCTGTCGCAATGAAATTTCCTCGATTTCTACCTCGTCAGTTGGTGTACTTTTGCATCGTCGCATGCCTGTGCCTGTTCGGAAACGGCGTGTTACCCGCAGGCGCCGAGGAGCCCTACAAGCTATTTCTTGAGAAACTTCGGAACGAGCGGCTCTACGATTTGGCACTGGTTTATTTGAGTGACTTGGAGGATGCTCCAGACATTAGCGACGACTTCAAATCGGTGATTCTGCTTGAACGTGGGATCCTGCTGTACAGCGCCGCGTCTCAAATGTCGCCCCAGAATGCCCAGCGACCGGTGAAACTCGATCAGGCTGAAACGGCCATCCGAGCATTTTTGAAGAAAAGCGGACCGCACCCACGCCGTGGCGAAGCGCAGTTGTCGTTAGGTAACCTGCTGTTGACTCGAGCCGAAGAGGCCAAAGCCAAAGCCGGTCCCGATTTCAAGCAAGATATCCCAGAGGCCATCAAGTTTTTCACTGAGGCACATGATCTTTTCCAGGAAACGGTCAAGGAGCTGGCGGGTGTTCTCGATCAAATCAAGGGTGCGAGAACGGATGCGAACGACACCGGCAAAGTCGCTTACCGCGAGCAATTGCGCGGCGAAGTTCGACGGTCCCAATTGCTGGCTGCTGCGGCGATCGAAAATCGAGGTCGCAGTCGAGCGGATGCTAGTCCGGATCGGAATAAGGATCTCGAGTTGGCTCTGGGCATGTACAACGATCTGTACTTGAAAGAAAAAGAGATCGTTGGCATTCGCAATTACGCTTTATTCTACCGTAGCGGCGTGCAGGAGACGTTAGGCAAAATCGAAGATGCCATCGACGGGTACCAACGGATCGCAGACCAAGAGGGAGTCGATTCGTTGCGGATGTTGCAAACGCAGGCGGTCACTAAATTGGTCGAACTGTTTGCTTCCCAAGGCAAGTTCCAGATTGCCGACGATCGCGCTGAGCGGTGGGAATCGCAGATAAGGCCCGACGAACGTCAAGCGCCTGAAGTGCTCGCGTTGAAGCTAGAACGCTACAAGAGACGTATCGCTTGGATCAAGGATTTGGAAAAGAAGGACAAGGACGATCGCAACGCTTCCAAACTGACTCGCGATACACGTGAGTTGTTGCGGTCACTGATGCGCATCTCTGGCTCGCATCAGGATGAAGCCCGCAAGTTGTTGGCAGACCTGGGGGCTGAACCCATCGCTGCAACGAAGGCCGTAGAAGTGCCGAAGGTGAAGAACTTTGCCGAGGCGCTCGAAGCGGCTACCGAACGCGTGCAGCGTGGTGAGGCGAGTCTGCAAGAGATCGCTGCGATCCAAGAGAAGTTGGCTGACCCAGCCGCTACCGAGCAAGATAAAAAAGCCAAAGAGCAGCAACTGGCTGACGCCAAAGAAAGCGCTCGTATCAATTTCGAACAAGCTTCGCAGTTGCTTCAGACTAGCCTGAAGTTGTTCTCGAAGAAGGATGATCGGGCTCAGCTCTTTGAGGCGCGACAAAAACTAGCCTTTTGCCTGCTCAAGCAACAGCAGCCTTGGGAGGCGATTGCCATTGGCGAATTCCTTGCGATGTCCAATCCTGGCACTGAGAGCGGGCTGCTAGCTGGCACGATTGCGTTGGCCGCGTATGGCGAACTATTCAAGACCGAAGATAGTGTCATGCGTTCGCAGTTGATCGATCAACTGAAGCCTTTCGCCGAATTCCTGGTGGCCACTTGGCCAAACGCAGAAGAATCAGCCACCGCGGCCGCAGCACTTGTTCAGCTTGCATTGATCAACAAAGAGTGGAGTAAGGCAGAGTCGTTTTTGAGCTTGGTGCCAACCACAACCGTCACGGGTGCGAACGTTCACCGCGAAGCCGCCACGCAATTTTATGGTCGCTATCTGGAAGCCAAACGCGCCAATCAAGGTGACACTCCTGAATTGCAAGCCGCACGTAAGTTGGCTTTAGATTCGCTCACCAAGGCGGTTAGTGCCATCAACAAGGATGCTCTGAGTGGGCCGGAAATCGAAACAATCAATGCGCTTGCAAAGATGCACTTGGCCGATGAGCAGACGGCGGCTGCTGCCAAGTTGTTTGAAGATCTCAATCCGCTGAAGGTGATTAGCGAAAAACCGGATAGCCTCACGATGCGGGCTACGATGGACACGTATAGCACCGCTTTGCAAGTGGAAGTGGGTAAGCTGAAGGGTGATGAGGTTGATGCGAACCAAGTTTCTCAAAAACTGAGCGAGCTCGTTGGGTTGCTTGAAAAGGCGGCAGAGAAAGATGCTACCGGCCCTCTATGACTTGGTGGCATCTTCGTTCAGCTTGCGAGGGATTTGAAAGATGCAGTAACAGCGACCAAAGACCCTGGCAAGCGGAAAAAACTATCCGAAGCCCTCATTAAAGTCACATCGGAAGCAGGCAAGA
>JANRMD010000530.1:0-15627 GCA_033761895.1 Pirellulaceae bacterium
CGAGGCTTGTTGAAGCAAGGCAACGTCAGTCATCGGCGCTAATACGTGGATGCCCCACTGAGCCGACGGCGCTAGCCGCGGGTAACCTACTGAGCCGACGACGCTAGCCGCGGTTGACCTACTGAGCCGACGGCGCTAGCCGCGGGTAACCGACTGAGCCGACGGCGCTAGCCGCGGGTAACCGACTGAGCCGACGGCGCTAGCCGCGGGTAACCGAAGAAACAATCGTTCATCACCTATATATGTGCCAATGCAGAACATCCGCAATGCCCGCAGGCATTGGCACGAGTCAAATTCATGCACGTGTTAAACTTCGAGACCCGCGGCTAGCGCCGTCGGCTCACGGATTCAACAAGGCCGTCGGCTCACGGATTCAACAAGGAAGTCGGGTCACGGATTCAACAAGCAGGTTGGCTCACTGATTCAAAAGACTTCAGATCCATCGATCAGGGTGAGAGGTAGCGAATGAAGTTGCGGAACGGTTGGCCTGGGACATACACGGTTGGTTGACCGATGATGCCACGGCCGATCTGCACGTTGTAGTTTTCTTGGCCGAGCGAGAAGACCGGAGAGTAGCCCGAGTTGTTGGGCGAATAGGTGCCGGGAGTCAGATTCGGTGGCAGTGTTGGAGGAACATACGTACCAGGTACTGCACCTGCTGGCGGGTAGGTTGCAGCTCCAGGTGCACATTGATACTGTGTTGGATACACGCCAACAACTGGTTGATTCTGGGGCAACGTAGGCTGTACGTTAGCCGCCGCAGCGGACAGCGGGGTTTGAGGCGACTGGACCACGTTTTGATAGGAAATCGTCCTAAATAGCGAACTATCGTAGGGCGACGTGGGATAGTTTCCCGTCCGTGGCGGTGGCGAAACGAATGGATACCCCGTAGCTACATCCATCTGCTGCGCGGTGGGCCCAAAGCCACGCTGCATCGTTGGCTTGATCGGCCGCAAGTCATTGACCGGATTCTGCTGTTGGACGGGATTCTGCTGACCGGCACCCTGCACAGCTCGCAGATCCGTACTCGCAGTTCGATAAGGTGAAGGCATCGGAGCAGGTGGCAATACCTGCTGTTCCCGAGCATAGGGATCAAACGGCTGTTGTTGAGGTGCTGGAGGCAATTGCTGGTTGTTCGCAGGATAGTTATTCGCAGGATAGTTGTTGCCTGGGTAGTTGTTGTTCGGATAGTTTTGAGGTGGCATGTTGTTGGGAACTTCAACATCGCTGAGCCTGCCAGGTAACCCATTTCCCACACCGCCTGCCAGCGCGTTGGGCATGCTGCTGGGCATACCGTTGGGTAAGTTGTTTGGTAGGTTAGCGGGTAATGCGGGCGGTGCGTTGTTCATGCCTTCGTTGGCAAAGTTGTTGGCCATGTTGTTGGCCTGCGCGTTGCTATCGTTGCCTGGGTAAGCGGGTAAGTTCAGACCCTGCTGCTGCCCCCCCTGCTGCTGATAGTACGCGGACTGCACAACCGAGGACTGGTCGGACGACTGACTAGCCGCCGGCCTTAGTTGTTGGCCCTGTATGTTCTGGCTTGGTGTGTTCTGGCCCGGCGTGTTCTGGCCCGGCGTGTTCTGACTGGGGGAGACAACGTTCCAGCCGCCCGTGTAGCGGTATGGGCCGTAGGGCGACCTGGCGCTCGATGGAGAGGACTGCGCGCTAGCGAAACTTCCGAACGTGGAAGCAGCACTAGCAAGAAAGACGGTGAACACACACAGAGGCTTATTCATAATGCCCTCGCACGAGAAGATGTCAGCGCGGACCTTTCCCACAGACTCAGGTGTGGACAGTAGGAGTTTCACGCGGCGACGTCTAGAGCACTTTAGCGACGTTTGTGTTTGGGCTCTTCGACATCCGTGATCCGACCGAGGATGTTTTCCATGATCCTCTGTTCAAGTTCGCGGTCACGCCCGATTTCGTACCAGCCGAGTGTGGATTGGTCGGGCATGGCAAGACCCGCGATAGCATCGCTGGCGACATCTTGCTGCTGTGAAGGATTGCTGGCGGTGGCGAATTGTGGATTGTCGATGTCTTCCTGCTCCTTGAGCACATTCACATCGATGAGATAGCCGGTGGCTTCTGGAACCACGCGCACGACTGCCGTTCGCCGCACCGTTAGAAACGTACTTTGAATGCGTTCGAAACCGCGAGTTACATCGCGTCGCCAAGGCTCGAAGGATGTCGCGCTTACTTCTGGATACGTGCGCAAGCGTCCTTCAAGCCAAGTATCATTTTCTCGCCGCGCGGGGGCTTCACTGGCGATTCGAAAATAGTCGTCGACTGTGTCCACAATCTGCTGCCAGAGAAAAGTGGGGTCGACCGCGCCGACATGAGCTGGATTGGAAACTGGTACAGTCACCGGCGGTGGCGGTCCAAAGTTCTTTGGCCAGAAATGATGACACCCGATTGATGCCACAACAGACAAAACCAAACTGCAAGCTAGAAGCAGTTGCTTCCAGTGCTGGTTGAGCTTGAATGTTGTGGCTGGAGGCATAATGTGTTGTCGTTTTAGGGATGATCAGGCGGGGCCTGCAAGGCAGTGCGTTCCCAGGCAGAGCCTGGGAACGAGTTTCGCGGCAGACACTGCCAGCGTCCGCTTATCTGTTTAGCTATTCGTTGCCTAAGCCGCTTCCGCGACCAAACCTGACTTGCTCAGGACGGGTAAACCGAGCACTTCACGACTGAGGTTGCGATAGTCTTCGGCACCGTTTGACGTCGGCGCGTATTGGAAAATCGACTGGCCAAAACTGGGAGCTTCTGCCAAGCGAATATTGCGACGAATGCGAGTCTGGAAGAACTTGGCACCAGCCCAAACGCCTTTATTGCCGGAGTGCATGCCCAGGAATTCATCAACATCGCGGGTAACTTCAGCGGCCAAACGCGTGCCCGACTCGTACATGCACAAGACCACACCTGAAAGCCGCAGGTCTGGATTCAAACGCTTGGCAACAATCTCGATCGTCTTGAGCAGTTTGCTCAAGCCATGCAGCGCCAGGAAATGCGGTTGCAATGGCAAGAACACTTCACTGACCGCCGTTAATGCGTTGAGTGTGAGGACCCCCAGCGATGGCGGGCAATCGAGAATGATGTAGTCGAATGGTTCATCATCGAGTTCCAGTTTGTCGCGCAGAATGACTTCGCGGCCAACTTCGCCAGCCAATTCCATTTCAGCCGCTGCCAAGTCAAGATTGGCAGGAATCACAGCCAAATTCTCATTGATCCAATGACGCGCGTCGCTGATCGATGCATCGCCACACAGAATGTCATAAACACTCGGTTGGTCATTGACGACTGACAGCCCCAGGTGGAGCGACGCGTGAGCTTGAGGATCGAGATCGATCACACATACGCGTTCACCTTGCTCAGCCAGCGCGGCGGCTAGATTGACAGCGGTGGTTGTTTTGCCCACACCACCTTTTTGATTGATTACGGCCATGGATCGCATCGTTCACTCCTTTTTGTTGAGCCCGAATGGCTTCCTTGTTCGGTTTGCGGAAAGGGGCGAGTTTTGGGTCGCGCTCCCACTTCCAACCTCGGATATAGCATTCTGAGATTGATGTCGCCATAGAGGTTGCCTGCCCCAATCTTGAACGGAAATCCTGTCCAAGATCTTGGGTAACACGAGCAAACTGCTGAAGAAGTAACCCGAAGAGTTAGTTTTGATGTTGCGTGTTACGGGCTTACGCAAACCCGAAGCGTTAGCGAGGGACGTCCCAGAAATTTGCCTAACCTAGATATATTTTAAGAATTCTACACATTCCCATTTACTTTCATAACTGAGTTGTTATCTTACTCTCGGGCGCCGCAACCACCACTGAGCCATTTTTATGCAACTTTAGACAACATTAGCCGGCGTTCTGTCATCCCCGCTGTTTTCATTGTCTTTAAGTGATGAGGTAACTGATCATGGGTCGAGGTGCAAGGAACGGATTTACGCTAGTGGAGCTTTTAGTGGTAATTGCCATCATTGGGATCCTCGTGGGGCTATTGCTGCCTGCGGTTCAAGCCGCTCGCGAAGCGGCCCGCAGGATGCAATGCTCAAACAACATCAAGCAGTGGTCACTCGCATTTCATAACTTCGAGTCCGCTTATAAGCGGTTTCCCAAAGGCGCCTCCAACGGCGGCACCCAAAAACGGCAAACCTGGGTCATGTACCTCTGGCCGTACGTTGAGCAAAACGCGCTTTACAACATGAACAACTACAAAGAGCATTTTTATTTGCCGCCGAACACGATTCCGCGATCGGCCCCAGGGACTGGTGGAAGTGGCCTTACAGGAACGACTGGTCGGCGTGTTCCGGCCTATCTTTGCCCGAGCGATACTGGTCAAGTAGACCAAGATGACCACCCCAATTATCAGCGCACGCGGGGCAACTACGTGGTCAACTGGGGAAATTCATGGTATGGGCAAAATCCGCAACCTACTGGCTTAGCTCCCTTTTACAGCGTAAACGGAGCTCGGTCTAACCCCGGCGTTGTCAAGTTTGGTAGCATCACCGATGGCACTTCGAACACCCTGTTGATGTCCGAATATTTGATGGCCAAAAGTCGTCAAGACAACGATTGGCGAGGAGACATCCATAACGATGACGGCGTTTTCCGCTTCCACACACTGCTGACACCGAATACGTCTTCACCTGACATTATCGCCAACGGATGGTTCCAGGTTACCAACGACCCCATGATGCCTGCTGCGGCGGGTTCGCAACAGCGCAACGCGGCTCGTAGTCGACATACAGGTGGCGTAAACACTTCAATGTGCGATGGCTCTGTCCGTTTCGTTGCCAACACGATCGCTTTGGCGACTTGGCGGGGCATGGGAAGCATGAACGGTGGCGAAGTTGTCGAGGTTCCGGAATAATTGGTTCGTCCGAATAGATGCGTGTGAAAATCTCTCCGTGGATTTCAGTCACGGAGAGATTCCGTCTGGCAAATGTATTCACCTTTGGTTCTTGGAGTGCTTGCGTGATGTTGCGATTATTCGGTGCATTAGTTTGTTTAGCCCTCGTTTCAACGCTTGGCTGCGTTCCTGAATCAAAAATGACCAAGGTGACTGGGGTAGTCACGATCGATGGTGTCATGCCTGACACTGGTTCGATTTCGTTTATTCCAGTAGATGGCATGACTCCTACGTCTGGAGCGGTTATTGAAAAAGGCAAATACACTTCGGAGGCTCCCATCGGCGAATCCAAGGTCGAAATCCGCGTCTCTAAAGTGGTCGGCAAAAAGAAACTTTACGATACACCCGACAGTCCCGAGCAAGAGATTATGGAAGAGGTGCTTCCTCCCAAATACAACGAAGCCACGGAACTCCGCTTCACAGGTGTAAAGGGAAAAGTCAACGAGAAGAATTTCGAGCTCTCGGTCAAATAAGTCGAAGGTGGCGCAGACGATCGGCTTGTCCCTATTGTCTATGGTCGGTGGATTCGCAGCCCTCCAGCTGATTGGTACGGTAATAACCAGGATGATCAATTGATCCCTGAGCCGCTTGACCCCAGCCCTATGAATCATTTGCCGTAACTTCGCGGTCGAGGATGAGCCCAAGACCAGAGTTTACCAAACTCAGTTTCGTCTTCGTCAGTCATTCCATTGAAGTACTCTTCACCACCCACACAGCTCCAAAAGTAGGCTCGAGTAAGTCGACCATCTTTCGAAACAATTGTCACACCATGCCCCACTCCACCCGGGAAGCCGTGTTGAAATTCTGAATACCGACCGAGCTCCTCACGTTCACACGGCGTCGCCATCGCGAGGTAGTCATCCACGAGTTGGTTCTCGTGAATGAGGCCAGTCTTTAACTTGCTTCGCGTTCCATTTAGTTCCAACCGTAATCGGGTCGCGATTTGTTCAGCTCGTACCCGATCGAACTCCATTTTTACGTAGAGCGCAATTGGAACAGAAACAAGTGTTGTCGCGATCAGCAAATTTCGTATCGAGAACCTCATCGTACTAGTGCTCTGTCCAGGTTAGATTTTTGGGTTGATCGAATTCGGGTGCTATTAACCGCACGGCGTTAGCCGCGGTTTTCACTTTGCGGAAACCGGTGCTAACGCACATCGGTTAATGTGCCTACCCCCAAAATCTAAAGTGGACAGAGCACTAGTGCTGTCCACTTAGATTTTTGGGTTTAGGTGTTTGGTTTCTCGTGTGCCACTGGCTGTGCCAGTGCAAACGAAGGAGAAAATTCGAAACAAAAAGGTGGTCGATCCAATACATGAGTGCTAAACGGAAATCTGTCGAAGTGATATGGTTCGAATTAGCAGATGCTTTCAAGTGGACTGACTCAAGCATGGCGATTTACCCATCACCCGACTTGATCGTCACTTAAACCGTACAACTTCGGCAGCTCTCGTGTTACGCTGTTCGCACTTGGGAGTCTACTTTTGGTGAACAATAGCTCCTCCGTTTGCACTGGCACAGCCAGTGGCACACTAGGCTCACTCAACCCAAAAATCTAATCTGGACAGAGCACTAGACTTACGTACCGATTCGCATATTGGTTCATTGACGTTTCGCTTGAACACACAAAAAACCGGGGCGGTGCATGAGTCTTGAAAAACGCATTGGATCGGCCTGCCGGAACTCATCTGTCGGCCGTGGCTCAAGAACCCGCTGGAGAATGAAGCCGGTCTCGATCAGCGGCATCATGATTTCCTGAAGTGAGCGCCGAAAGCTGGGCATGACGACTCGCTTGCCAAATCCCTTCCACGTGCAGGAGACCTGTTCAACATGGAAGTAGGCGTTCGTCTTGTAGTATTCCGCGTCAAACGCAGGATGACCGCAAGAGAACTGAAAACCACCACCCTCAACCAGAATTCGTTTGAATTCGGCAAACAAAGATCGCCAGTCCTGGATGTAGTCGAGACATAGTGGGGCATTGATAAAGTCGAACGAGCCTGAGGCGAACATGTCCAGCGGCTGGGTCATGTCGACCAAGCGCAAGTCGGCTGCTGGTCCGAGTCGCTGCCTCGCCAACTCGAGCATGCGATCGCTCACATCAATCGCCGTAACCACTGCCCCGCGCTGTAACAGGAGCTGCGCATAAGCTCCTGGACCACAGCCAGCATCCAGCACGCGTTTGCCGTGCACATCAGGCCACATGGAGACCATGGCTGGTCGATCGTAATAGGCGTTATGTGGCTTGGTATCGATTCCAGCCGCATAGGCCTCAGCCAGTTCTTGGTAAGCTTCGTAAGCGATGGGTTTGCAGTTCAAGGGTTCCACACCCATCCTATTTCAGCCTAACAGTTAGAAAGTTTGTGGGAATTTCAAAGTGTACGCGCGCATGTTTGGGTAGCGGAATGCGTCAAGCATTTCGAAGGCCCTGGTAGCCGCCGCTGCCAAGCGGTGGTTAGTCAGCCCGCATCGTGTCCACCGTCTGGCGACGGTGGCTACTTTAGGTGATGAACGATTCCTATGTTGGTTCACACTGGAAGTGGCGCAATAATCGACAGGCCCTCGGGCATTCCGAATTTCGACGACTCTGGGATATTCTAGCTTCGACGGACCAACCAGTCGCCTTATTGACTTGCAAATCGAGTCGGTGTGGGCGAAAATTAGAAGATCTAGCCTTTAAAGGCTTCGGCTACTTGCGAAGCCCCAGCCTTGCTTCCCACCTACCTTAGGCCTCCATCCCTTCAGGCCCGAACTCGTTGCTAGACTGTGTGATGTTCATTGCGAACAGTTGGCTACGCACCGAACCCCCTGACCACAAAAAGCGAAGTGAATGTCTCTCCATACGTTATTGACGATCCTCGTTTGGACGCTCGTCGCGTCATTCGCAACTGCGTTTGAGGCCGAGTCATTCGAAAACGAGTTCTTTGAAAACCATGTGCGGCCGATTTTGGCGAAACGTTGTTACGAATGCCACAGTGGTGCGGCCAAGAAGATCGAAGCGAAATTGCGGTTGGATCATCGCTCGTTCATCGTCACCGGCGGCGATTCAGGCCCTGCGATCGTTGATGGCGTTCCAGGTGCAACCAACGTGGCCGAGAGTCTGCTCATGCAAGCGGTGCGTTATGAAGCTTTCGAAATGCCGCCCACCGGAAAGCTGCCTGACGAGGAAATCAAAGTCTTGGAGAAATGGGTCGCCAGTGGTGCTGGGTGGCCTGACGAACCGATTCCTCAACTCAGTCACGCCAAAGAAGAATTCGATCTCGCTAAACGTCGTCAAGAACATTGGGCTTGGCAACCGCGCGTGGATCCCCCCATTCCCCAAGCAAATGGTTGGGCAAGCTCAGCGACCGATAGCTTCGTCAGTCGCTCACTTGAACAGCATGGATTGCAGCCGAATGCGAAAGCCGATCGAGCCACATTAACACGTCGGCTGTACCTCGATCTGCTCGGCATCCCGCCAACCATCGCGGAACTGCAGGCGCACTTGAGCGATACGGACGCGGGTTGGTACGAAAACATGGTGGACAAGTTATTGGCTTCACCTCAGTTTGGTGTCCGTTTTGGCCGTCATTGGCTCGACTTGGTCCGTTACGCGGAGTCGCGTGGGCACGAGTTTGACGAAGATGTGCCGGGTGCCACGCATTATCGCAACTACGTCATTCGAGCTCTGAATGAGGATGTGCCTTACGACCAATTCATCACAGAGCAGATTGCGGGCGACTTGATGCCCAAACCTCGCATTGATCCCGTCCGCGGCTGGAACGAGTCGCTGATCGGGACTGGCTTCTGGCACTTAGGGGAATGGGTCCATTCGCCTGTGGACTCTCGCAAAGACGAAACCGATCGCTTTGACAACATGATCGATGTGCTTTCGAAGTCAACGATGGGCTTGACCGTTGCCTGTGCCCGCTGCCACGATCACAAATTTGATGCAATTGGTACGGCTGACTACTACGCGCTAGCCGGTTTCTTACGTAGCAGCCATTATCGCATGGTACGTTTTGAAACCGAAGTCGAACATCGTCAGGTTGAACGTGAACGTCAGCGGTTGCGCGATGCGGTTCAAGCCGATTTGATCGCGAAGCTTCGCGGACTGCTGAAGGACTGCGTTCAGAATCCCGCGATGTGCGATACTCTGCTAAAACGCATGGCTGAAGTTCGGGCTGATGGCGGGGCACCGGTCTGGAAGTTTGCTACGCCGCTGGCCCAGGGCGATAACAGACTACGCACCGACTACACAAACTCCGGTGCATGGATTTGTGAGGGACCAGGCTTTGGTAAAGGCCCCGTAGCGGCAGGATCGCTGGATCTGAATCGGGTCGAGCCTGCGACCGCTCGCTGGCACGTTTTTGCGGCCGCTCACTTTGATTCGTACTGGGCAGGCCTCAAGTCGACGCTGGAGTCGACCAACAAGCAGAATAACTACAGCCAAGTTGACACCAGTGGCCGCACTCTGCTGACACCGACCTTCGAACTGACATCGGGAGAGTTGTCGTACTTGATCCGCGGGCAAGGTCAAGCCTTTGTGGTTGTCGATTCGATGCGACTGCTGGCTGGACCGTTGCATGGTGAGACCAAACGTGAATTCCGCGATGATAAACCGCTGCCCGAATACCGCTGGGTGACTCAGTCGCTGCAGCGTTACAAAGGCAAGCGAGTTCATGTCGAGTTCGCACCCATTGATGGCAAGCCGTTCGAAGTAGTGCAAGTCATCGATGGCCCGGCGCCCGAACTGACGACTGTCGAAGCCAACGCAGACGCGCTGAAGAAATTGCTTTCCGAAGTAGTCGTTGAGAAAGCGGACAATGGCAGACAACACACTTTAGTGTTGGGAACCGCCATGGATGCGATGTGTTCGAACCTGGGGGACTGGCTATCAACAGAGCTGAAAGAACCAACCACGGCCTGGAAGATGGCTATTCAGTCCTGGAAACAATCGCTGGATGACTTGGCCGCCAAGACACGCTGGGAATCCAACGTCGCTATGGCGATGATCGACGGCACTGCGGAGAATCATCCCATCCTGATTCGTGGCAGTCCCGAGCATGATGGACCAATGGTTGAACGGCGTATGCTTGAGGCCCTGCAAGGTTCGAAGATCAGTGAGACTGGCAGCGGTCGTTTGCAACTGGCACGGGAAATTACCGATCCGCAGAATCCATTGACAGCTCGGGTACTCGTCAATCGGCTGTGGCATCACTTGCTGGGACGGGGAATTGTCGCAACGACGGACGATTTCGGAGTCCAAGGTCAGCGGCCGACGCATCCCGAATTGCTTGACTTCCTGGCTTGCCGATTGATCGATCATGGGTGGTCCGTCAAGCGTGCGGTTCGTGGAATCGTCACATCCGAAACCTACCAACTGAGTTCGTCGCTCGAGGATTCCGCCAAGGAGAAAGACCCTGATAACACGTGGCTGTCACGGGCTCGCGTGCGGCGATTGGAGGCCGAGTCGATTCGCGATACTTTGATGAGCATCGCCGATCGCTTGGACGTAAAGCTGGAGGGCTCAAGTGTTCCTGTGCATTTAACCGAATTCCTCGAAGGGCGGGGACGCCCAGGCAGAAGTGGGCCAGCCGATAGTGAGTTCCGGCGCAGTGTGTTCATCTCGGTTCGGCGAAATTTCTTGGTCCCCATGATGACCACGTTCGATGCGCCGAACCCATTCAGTTCCATGGGCCGACGCAACGTATCAAGCGTCCCAGCACAATCGCTTACGTTGCTGAACGATCCCTTTGTTCACCAACTCGCCAAAGATTGGAGCCAAACGCTGGTGGCCTTACCAAATGTGACCGACGAGCAACGGCTGGATACAATGTACTTGACCGCATTCGCGCGGCTTCCAACCGCTGAAGAACAAAAATCGACGCTCGAGTACGTCACTGCTCAAATAGCATTAGGACGTAACTCGAACTCAGTTTGGCAGGATGTGGCTCACGTATTGATGAATATGAAAGAACTGATCCTCAGGTTCTAGGCGCTAACGAAATAAGCAGAACTTCCCCCATGATGATTTCACGACGCGATTGGCTTTCACGAGCTGCAAATGGTTTCGGCTCGGTCGCCTTGTTTGCGATGCTGGCCGAGCAGGCGCGTAGCGAATCGAAAA
Source organism: Pirellulaceae bacterium (assembly GCA_033761895.1). Lineage (GTDB taxonomy): Bacteria > Planctomycetota > Planctomycetia > Pirellulales > Pirellulaceae > Aureliella. The sequence goes on from JANRMD010000530.1 coordinate 11,008, forward strand.
GCCTAGGCTCCACAGCGTTAACGTATCCGCAGCGTGCCAAGAGCATCATCTTTTTGTACATGGACGGCGGACCATCGCAGGTAGACACGTTTGACCCCAAACCGATGTTGGACAAGTACGATGGTGAAGACCCAGGCAAGTTCTTTAAGGTCGCACCGACTCAGTTCAACAACAATGGCAAAGTGCTCAAGAGTCCATGGACGTTCAAGAAGTACGGGCAAAGCGGAATCGAAGTCAGTTCGCTGTTTCCCTACGTAGCTGAGCACGTGGATTCGTTGGCAGTGGTTCGTTCGATGACTTCGAAGTTCCCCGAGCATACCTTTGCAAACTACTTTCTTCATACAGGCAGTGGCTTGCAGGGCCGCCCAAGCATGGGAGCTTGGGCCACGTACGGCTTGGGAAGCGAATGTCAGGAATTACCAGGTTTCGTGGTGCTCAATGGCGGCTTGATACCACCCGGCGGTCTCGATTGTTTTGGCAGTGGATTCCTGCCTGCTTCCTATCAAGGCTCCGTGCTGCGCCCAACAGGTCAGGCACTTGCGAATGCCATCCCCATCGAAGCCAGTTCGGCGCAGCAAGCGGATAAGCTTTCGCTGTTAAGAAAGCTGGATCAATCGACCGTTGAGCGGGAAGGGCAACACGATGAACTGGAGTCGGCGATCAAGAACTACGAAACCGCTTTTCGCATGCAAGCCGCTATTCCTAAGCTGTGCGACTTGAGCGATGAATCGCGAGCCACGTTGGATCTTTACGGGGTTACGAACGCGCCAGATGTTGCCAAGACGTTTGCTCGCGAGTGCTTGTTGGCAAGGCGATTGGTCGAACGAGGTGTTCGCTTCATCGAACTGACTTGCCCTTCAGTAGGTCATGATCGCTGGGACCAGCACGCCAACCTGGTCGAAGGACATAAACAAAACGCGTTAGCCGTCGATCAGCCGATCGCGGGTCTCTTGGCGGACTTGAAGCAACGCGGCATGCTTGATTCAACCTTGATCGTGTGGGCGGGAGAGTTCGGTCGGACACCGTTTGCTCAAGGCAAAAATGGTCGCGATCACAATCCGTTTGGCTTTACGATTTGGATGGCTGGCGGCGGAATTAAGGGCGGAGTCGTGCACGGTGCCACCGACGAATGGGGCTACCGCGCAATTGCGGACAAGTGCGAGATCCATGATTTGCACGCCACCATGCTGTATCTCATGGGTCTAGAGCACACACAGTCAACTTTCCGTTTCGGCGGCCGCGATATGAGGCTAACCGATGTCCACGGCCACGTGATCCATCCAATCATTGCCTAGCCGCAGTGCACAGCACCGGTTCGCGCGTCGAAACCCAGACGTTAGCGCGTTCGGGCTGATATTACAAACCCTAAAATTAAGCTGTGACGCTCCACTAGTGCTCTGTCCACATTAGATTTTGGGGATAGACACATTAACCGATGTGCGTTAGCACCGGTTTCCGCAATGTGAAAACCGCGGCTAACGCCGTGCGGTTAATAGCAGTCGAGTGCGAGCAACCCAAAAATCCAATCTGGACAGAGCACTAGCAGGTAGCTGCAAACGTCCGCTAATCCGCACCGTGCGTCCCATGCGTCCGCGAGCGTAACCTCGCCAACTAAACGTAGCATGTGGGTTACAACATCCCATTCTACGAAATCTCGCCAATTGCAAAAAATGACGTGCGGTTGCTGTGCCAGAATCACCCATTAAGGGGATCGTGCCGTATACTTACAATAGGTACAGTCTTCTACGTGGGATGATGGCAGGCAACATGGATATTGAACAACTTTTTTCTGAACTCAGTCGAGCGAAAGGCGCGATCGAGAAGCAGGAGTTGGTCAACCAAGCGCTGAATTCAGGTATTGACCAAGAACAGATTCGCGAAATGCTCGACTACCTCGAATGCTTCGGCGGAGAAAGCCACGTTGCGGGGAAACCATCCAAGGACGAGAAATCTCGCTAGCAGGCTGAATTCCCTCGCTAACGCTTTTTGATGTTGCACATTTCGGGCTTTCACAACCCGAAGCGTTAGCGAGGGAACGAGTTACGGCGTCGACTGGACGATGCAGAACGTTCCCTCGCTAACGCTTCGGGTTATGAAAAACCAAGCACACCGTCGTCCTGATCGCTTCAAAGCATTCAATACCGCAACTTCAAAACTTACGCTTCGGGTTGCGATAGACTAAAACTCGCAACATTAAGACGAACGTTGCGGGGTACTCTTTCAGCATCTGCAAGGTAGTGGACTGAGAAACGCTCCAGCAGGAACAAAGTTCTCTGGAATGAGTGTTTGGGCCCTTTTCAATACAGAAGAAAAGGCAAAAAAAATCCCCGAGAATCTGATCCGGGCGGGTTCCAGATTCTCAGGGATTTTGCATTCAGTGACCCCTATGGGAGTCGAACCCATGTTGCCGCCGTGAAAGGGCGGTGTCCTAGGCCTCTAGACGAAGGGGCCGCTATTGCAGCTTACTTACGAAAGTGCAGTGCGAGCAAGGGTTTTAACAGCGTTTCCGTTTGTCGTCAACCCTATCCAACAACTTGTTCTGGATAGTTTGGCAACTTGAATTACCACTGTTCATTCGCAGCGCCGCGCGCGGCAGTAACCGGCGCTGACGCGTTTGGGGCTAATCAACCTGTCTATTGGATCAAAATCGGCTCGAGGTTGGGTGCAACCTTAATCAGTTCATGAATTAGCAGTTTTTGGATCTGCTTGGTGGTTTTTTGCTTAAGTGCTTTAGCAAGAATGGCTTGCGCCATCGGAATGGTGAAGTGACTGGCAAGTTCTTTGATCGTAGGAATAAACGCGGGGCTCATGCTAAAGCGTCTCAGGCCCATCCCAAGTAGTAGGACGAAGGCTTGAGGTTGGCCCGCCATTTCGCCGCACAAAGTTATTGGCCGCTTCGCTTTGTCGCAGGCCGAAACGACCGCCTGCAGCACGCGCAGGACCGCTGGTGCTAAAGGTTGGCACAGATGGCTGACTTTGGGATTATCTCGATCGGCGGCCATGAGGTACTGAACCAAGTCGTTTGAACCAACGGAAACGAAGTCGACAGCTTCGACCAGTTGGTCAATCATGACGGCGGCCGCGGGAACCTCGAGCATCATGCCGAAAGCAACTTGTCCGAAGGCTTTCTTCTCTTCGGTCAGTTGTTCTTCAGCGCGACGCACGATGGCTCGCAATCGTCGCAACTCTTCCAAGTTCGTGACCATGGGAAAGAGGATTTGCACTTTGCTACCGCGAGTCGCCGAGGACTGTAGTATCGCGCGAACTTGAGCCAGAAAAAACTGTGGGTGCTCGAAGGAAACTCGAATACTCCTCCAGCCCATGAAGGGATTGGCTTCGTGTTGCGAGCGACCGAGGAAAGGGCTGGTCTTGTCGCCTCCAATGTCCAGCGTCCGGATCGTTACGCAGCGCTGCGGACTAGCCGCAATGACCTCTTTATAGATCTCCAGTTGTTCGGTTTCGTCGGGGACTTTGGTATGTGTCAGGTACAAGTACTCAGTTCGATACAACCCAACGCCACTGGCTCCCATGGCCACAGCGCTTTTTGCATCGGCGACGTTGTTGATATTCGCCAGCAACTCCAGCGGCTGACCGTCCAGCGTGACAGCGGGTTGGTCGCGATTGTGAGCCAATTTGTCGCGAAGATCAAAGAACTCGCGTTCGAGCTTGCGGTAGGCGGCCAGCGTTTCTGCATCGGGATTGACGATTACTAGTCCATCGCGACCGTCGACGACAATACAATCGCCGGTTTTCGTATGCTTCAGCACTCCGACCACACCGCTGACAGCCGGGATACCGCGACTGCGCGCGATAATGGCTGCGTGGCTTGTTTGACTTCCCGCTTGAGTGACGATCCCGTGAACTGGTTTATCTCCGAGCATGACAACTTGGCTGGGCAAAAGTTCATCGGCTACGACAATGACGGGCCCATCAAGCGACTTCGAATCTTTGCGGAGCGCATCACTGAGAAAACTGGTCAAGCGTTCGACGACGTCGCGAATGTCAGCCACCCGTTCACGCATATAATCGTCGCTGGCTCGCGACATCAACGTCCGGTAGTAGTCCATCGTTTTTGCGAGTGCGGCTGGAGCGGACATGTGATCGTTCTGAATAAACGCGCGGACTTTATTCAGCAGTGCGGTATCTTGCAGAATGGTCTCATGCACCGCGAAGATCGCTGCCGCTTCTTTACCGACTTGCACGATCACTTTTTCTTGCAGTGTTCGCAGGTCTGAGATCGACCTCCGCCGAGCGTTTTCGAACCGCGCCAGCTCAGCTTCCACTTCGCCGGGCTTTACATGCGTGAGCTTGGGATCAACATACACGTCGTGAATGCAGTAAGCCTTGCCAATGGTCACACCAGGTGAGACTGCGATGCCTTTTCTCATAACGTACTTTGGCAATAAAGTGAAGCGATGGACCGCAATAAGCGTGAATCTATCAGACTCATTCCACTTCCACAATTTGCCTACATGTCAGCCTCGGCCGCGAGAGCGAGTCGCTTCGGCGAGCCCTCCAGACCAGATCCTATTTCGGCGAACCATTCTAGCCAGCCCCCTGGAACTAGATTAGCTTGTATCGCCAATGGCGCAACAGTGGCGCGTCAAGCCTTAAAGATTC
>JANRMD010000531.1:0-13946 GCA_033761895.1 Pirellulaceae bacterium
GGAGCGATGACTGATTAGCTAACTGCAATGACCAATACTTCCCGCCCCGCCCGTTCGGTTTGCAAGCAGAGCGTGCAAACCGAACGGGCGGGGCGGGAGCGTGCTTTAACGCGGTGATTTAGCTGAAAAGTCGCGATTCCACCGAGTAAACTCGGTGGCGTTCGGCGAGAAGTGTCTGATCATCTGCTATTTGTAGCCGAGCTGATATAATCGCACGAATCCAGCGTCTTCCGACTAACGAGCCAAGTTCGGGAAAAGCACATTGTTTAGATCGCCTTCCATCCTATTGATGCTCTCCGCCGCAGCACTGCTCAGCTACGCGCCCCAATATGGCAACCAGTTTGGCAATCAGTATCGCAATCAGTCTGGCACTCTGGCCGAGTATGGCAACTTACCCGAGTCGGATCTCGATCCCGCCACTTTTGACCCTGACAAGTTTACATTTGTGCGGATTGTCTACGACAGCACAGGGGGCATGGGCGAAGCCTGGTATCGTGGCGATCTCGGCATCACGCCGCGTTGGGCAACGGATCACCCTGTTGGTGCCAAGAACCTTACCTGGCGATTGAATCAGTTAACCACGATCAAGGCTAACGAAGGCACCCTGCTACTGAGATTGACGGATCAGAGACTATTTGACTATCCGTTTATCTTCATGAGTGACCCGGGCTGGCAAGAGTTGCAACGTGATGAACGTGTGGCGCTCCGCAAGTATCTGGAGAACGGTGGATTTCTTTGGGTAGATGACTTTTGGGGACAGGCCGAGTGGGACAATCTGGCGCGCAACACTCTCGCAGAATCACCGGGCTGGAAGTGGATTGACATTCCGCCAGATCATCCGATTCTGTCCACCGTTTACCCGCTCAATGGCTGCCCCCAAGTGACCGCGTTCCAGTTCTACCGACAGAATGGAGTTACTTACGATCCCCCTTTCTTTCACAAGATGCCACACGGTGGTGACCGCGATATGCAACAGGTTCACTTTCGCGGTTTGTTCGATCCAACAGGCCGCTTGGCAGGAGTTGCGACCCACAATACCGATATCGCCGATGGCTGGGAACGCGAAGGTGGAAGTGAAGAGTTCTTCAATCGCTTTTCAATCAAAGCTTACGCACTCGCCATTAACGTGATTACCTACGCCATGTCGCACTGATTCGGCGGTTGACCTCGCGTACACACGTAAGCTAGGGTCGGTTATAATTTCACGCATGGACAATAAAGCGGATTCATACGGAGGACGAACTGTGGGGGATTGGATTGAAGTTGGCAAAAAGGCGCCCGCCTTTACACTGATGACCGACGAGGGGAAAAAGGTCAAACTCAGCGACTTTGTGGGATCACCGGTGGTTCTATATTTCTACCCGAAAGACGACACACCGGGCTGCACCAAACAAGCCTGCGCGTTTCGAGATCGCAAAGCCGAGTTGGCTGAGTTGGGCGCGGTCGTGCTGGGTGTCAGTGCCGATTCGGTTGAGTCGCATGTGAAGTTTCGCGAGAAGTACGAACTGAATTTTCCACTGCTAGCGGACAGCGATCACGCCGTTGCCGAAAAGTACGGCGCATGGCGCGAGAAGAACATGTACGGCAAGAAATCGATGGGCATTCAACGCAGCACCTACTTAATCGATCTCGGTGGCAAGGTCGCTAAAGTGTGGAAGCGTGTGCAGGTCGACGGGCACGATAACGAAGTGCTCCGCGCGCTCCATGAACTGATCAAAGAATAGAACGCCTCAAAGAACAACAACTCGAACGTTGGTGCTGCTATGAAACTGAGATTTGCATTTTGCGTTGCGTCATTCGCTTGGCTTTCCTCTTTAGCGATCGCTGACGACTGGCCACAGTGGATGGGCCCACAGCGCGATGACGTCTATCGTGAGACCAATGTAGCCAAGACGATGCCCTCGGGCGGATTGCCAATCGTTTGGCGTACACCCATTCATGGCGGTTACTCTGGCCCAGCGGTCGCCGGTGGTCGTGTGTTTGTGACCGACTTTAAAACCTCAAGCGGTAAGAGCACCAACGATCCAGGGACTCGCGACCAAGTCCAAGGAACCGAACGTGTTATTTGCCTGGATGAGGCCACCGGTAAGGAACTGTGGAACGTCCACTATGACCTGACCTACAAAATTTCTTACGCGAATGGTCCTAGAGCTACACCCACTGTCGATGGCGAGCTGGTGTATTGCTTGGGCGCGGAAGGGGATCTACTGTGCCTGGATGTGAAGACTGGCAAAACGGTCTGGAAGAAGCAAATCGCAGAGGCTTACAAGACCGAAGCTCCCATTTGGGGCTATGCGGCGCATCCACTGGTTTACGGAGACCTGCTTATAACGCTGGCTGGTGGCCAGGGGAGTGTGGCGGTAGCCCTTGATAAGAAAACGGGCGAAGAACGCTGGCGAGCACTCAGCGCCAGCGAGATCGGCTACTGCCCACCCTCGATTCTAAAACTTGGTGGCAAAGACCACTTGATCATTTGGGACGCAGACAATCTTAACGCGCTCGAACCGCTGACCGGTAAACTCATCTGGTCCAAGCCTCTCAAGCCGAGATACGGTATGTCGATCGCAATTCCCAGGCTTTCTGGCAATCTTCTGTTTGCAAGTGGGATCGGTGAAGTTAGCGGCGTGTTCCCAATCGACGCGCAAGGTCGGCCTGGCAATTCGTTGTGGGATGGCAAACCGAAAATCGGCGTCTACTGCGCCAACAGCACTCCCACATTAGACGGCGATTATGTTTACGGTAGCGATTGTGGTAGCGGGCAGATGATCGCCGCCAAGCTCCGCGATGGGACCCGATTGTGGGAGACCTTTAAGCCTACCGCTGGTGGTGAGCGACGCGCATCGCATGGAACGGTGTTTATCATCAAGCACGAAAATCGCTATCTGCTGTTCACAGAGACCGGAGACTTGGTGTTCGCCAAGTTGAGCCCCGAAGCGTACGACGAACAAGCTCGGATGCATGTGCTAGATGCAACCAGCGAGTGCTTTGGAAGGTCGGTGGTGTGGAGCCACCCAGCGTTGGCGAATCGCAAGTTCTTTGCGCGAAATGATCGCGAGATCGTGTGCGTTGATTTGTCCGAGAGGAAGTAACCATGCTGTCCGGCTTTGAATGCGACGATGATCGAACAGGCTGGTTGGCGGGGCTCGTGCTTTGGTCAGTTGGAGCCGCTGCGGGTTGCTTGTTTGCCGCAGCCACACTTGAACCTGCTTTGGCGCACTGGCAAGTCCTAGCGCTGGCTGCAGTTGTCTCGCTAGTTTCGCTGGGGCTGCGTTTGCCCATTATCGAATCGAATTGCTCGGATCGAGTTTGGTTGGTTCACGCAGCTTGGATGTTTGCATTGTTCGCGCAAATCAACTGGGCAGGTTTTCTAGCTGCGAGATCTGCCAGTGGTACAATCGCCGCAGAAACCATCCTTATCTGCTTGGGGCTCGAAGTATGGCTGCTGGTGAGATCGCTAACGCGAGGCGAATTACCGTGGCTCCAGCAGTTCCTAAGCGGCAACGTTCAACTTGAGAAAGTTCAACTTGGAGGCGTCGCGTCTGCCTCAAAGCCTTCGCCGTCAGGAGCTGCCTTGAGCACGCGGGTGGCTGTACCAACTGAAATCGAAGACGAAGGAGAAGACGATATTCGTCGCGAGTATGTGGACGGTTACGATGAAAACGGGCAACGGTATCTGTCTGGGACCGTTCGCGTGCACCTTGAAGAGCAACAACGAACGGAAACGTTTACGCTTAGCTTTTGCCCGGCGCTCGATGGAATTGCAGACGTCGAATTGGAATGCGATTCGGAAGACGTTACCGCCAAGGTCGAACACGCTACTGAAACTGGAGCTCGGATCAGTATCCGTCGAACAGATGTCAGTCATGCGGCTGTCGTGTGCGTGGACTGGTTTGCCACTGCCTCCGAATTGTCGGCACATCCTGCGAATTTGCCTTAGTGTCGCACAATTGTCCCAATTGTTGCAGTAACGAATCGGACAAACGATCGCACTCTCTGCCAGACTTGTAAGCTGCCGCGATTGAGACAATTGTGCGACACTCAGGTCAGCCGCTCGGCTAACTTACGAACGTGGGCGACAAACGCCGCGCCTTGCTCTAGTCGCTCCAGTGGCATTGAACTTGAGAAAGCAGGCCCGACGTGCGCGCCGACGAGAGCTCCAGTCATCGCGCCGATGGTGTCGGTATCGCCACCCTGCCAAAATGCAGCAGCTACGGCTGCGCGATAGTCCTTGGGGTTGAGCGAGAAACAAGCCAACGCGGTAACAACCGACTCATGAGCTTCAATACCGTTGCCAAATTGTTCGATTTCATCCAGCGACTTCAAGTGCATTAACTTTCGAATGCGATTCTGAAAGACCATGGTTGAGCATTTCGGCAGCAAGAACTCCGCCAGAACTGCGGGATGGACTTGTTCTTCCGTAACCGCAAACGAAGTCGCAAGCGCGATCAGCTGTGCACCTTCGATACCCAGTTCATGCCGATGGGTTGGCCAAGCACTCAATTTTGCTTGTTCGCGAATCTTTTCGATGTCACCCACAAAACGCAGCCCCACGGGCGCGACTCTCATGGCCGCTCCGTTCCCCAAGGATCCTCCTGGGAACAAGTGTTCCGCCATGAACTCGTACTCGGCATCGTCGCGGAAGGCTTCGAGCAACGCTCTTGCTCCTCGTCCATAACCTCGCCACGGTTCGTACTCGCGGACAAAGGCACGCATCAGCTCGGTAGGATCAATGTTGGAATTTTCGGATAGATACTCGGCGAGGACTAAGGTCATTTGGCCATCATCCGTATATTGTAGGCTATCGCGTTGCATCGCGTACTCAATCGCCGCGCTCGGGCAATCGAAGCGTCTCTGCAACTGCTTGCGCTCCATGCCTTCAAATGTCGACCCCAGCGCGTCGGCTAAGCACAGTCCAAGCAGGCTTCCGAAAACTCGGTCGTTAGAAAGGAGCATAGTCACTACCCTCTGAAAGCGCTGAAGCGCAAAGATCCTCAGTGTTTCAACACAATTGATTTTGGGGTTGAGTGTCGCACAATTGTCTCAATTGTGGCAGAAGTAGAATTCCTGTGCGAACCGCGTAACAGGAGATCCGCCGAAGTTGTACGGTTTAAGTGACGATCAAGTTGGGTGATCGGTAAATTGCCATGGTTGAGTCAGTGTTCGCAGTCCACTTGAAAGCATCTGCTAATTCCAACCGTATCACTTCGACAGATTTCCGTTTAGGACTAATGTATTGGATCGAGCACCTTTTGTTTCGAATAGTCTCCTTCGTTTGCACTGGCACAGCCAGTGGCACACGAAACCCAAACGCCCAACCCAATAATCCAATCTGGACGAAGCACTAGTTTTGCTTGGCCGATTGCCGATCCCGATAGCTTACACCATTGATCTTGGTGTCGGGGAGCCGTTTCGAGAGTTGATCGAATTGGGCTTCCGATATCTTCTTCTGATCAAAGCTGAGATAGTTCAGCTCTTTGCAAGTCGAGATCGTTTCAAGTGTCGCGTCGGTTAGTGCAATTGACGCTGGAAGCGAGAGGAATTCTAGTTTTGAACATACAGAAAGGACATGCAAGCCCTCATTGGTAACCGCCGTTTTCTCAAGCACCAACATCGTTAGCTCGCAGACTTTGGAATCGGTGTTTGTCGCTGCAGCGATCAAGTCTGCAAGATCGTTATCTGAAAAATCTGGACGAGTTATCTCGCACGAGATGCGTTTGCCGTTTTGCTCTCCAAAGTAAACGTTCCCACCCCGAATCAACTTATCGAGTTCTGCTTTTAGAATGCTGTTACGCTGCAAGCCGCGCTGCGTGGCTCTGACCTCGCTAGTGATTGACCCGAAGAACAAGGCAGCCAGCAGTGTCATTGCGAATAGATACGCCAAGTTAAACCGGAAGATTGACTTGCTGGCGTTGAGATTCTGCCGCTGGTACTCGACGACGGTCACCAAGAACCCCAAGTGCACGGCAAACACGGCAGAAACGATCCCCATCCGAAACGGAACCTGGAGAACCACGTAGAGGATTGTCTGCACGATGAGGTAAGCGAATAGGTAGCTGCCAACGAGTAGAGTTACCGCCCCCCAGCGAATAGCAGGCCCATGTTCACCCATACGAACCCAAGTGAAACTGGTTGGTGTTCGTTTAGGGTCAGTCATGAAAGCTCGCCATAGAAACGCAACTTAACCACTTTAGACCTACACGCCGAGGCTGGGAGCGTCGGCGATGTGAGGCAAGCTACTTAGCGGGTTCTTTAGCGGGTTCTTTAGCGGGCTCTTCGGCGGCGGCTTCGACTTCGACAAGCGTATCGAGGTCACCATTGTCTTTGACGCGACCAGCAAAGAAGTCCGAAAGCGTGTGCATGCCGAGTGCTGTGCGACGCGCCGCTTCGGCCAGCGTGCGGTAAATCAACCATTGATCTTTGTCGATTTGAATTCGATACGCCACAGCCACATCCCGCTGCACGACTTCCAAATTCTGTGCTACGGTCAACTGACGCCAGGTAAACGACTTTTTCGCATGACGATTGCAGAGACTGATCAGCACCGGCGTCAAGCAACGGCTCTTGGTTGTCTCCGCAGTGATGTTCAGTTGATCTTCGACCGCTTCGAAACGACCTGGTGCCAGTTGGCTGCGCCATTCGGGCAAGTGAAGTGGCAAGGCGAGGCAACGTTGCCCCCCTTCCAGATTGATAAAGCCTTCACGCGTCTTCTGAGGCGTTTCAAAACTTGTGCCGTGCGCTAACGGCAGGCTTGAACGCAACAGCCATTGTCCATCTTCGGTCCCGATCAAAGCGTCTGCGAGCACCAGTAGTCGTTCTTTGCGGAACAGCATCGCTTGGCGTTGTACCTTCGCATGCTGACCAAATTTGGCTTCGACTTCGATGTAGTCCACTTCTTTGTCAGTGAACCAACAGACTTCTTCCCAATCGCCCAGTTGCATTTCTCGCTGGCCGTTCAGTTCGACATGCACGCCCCATTCACCTGATAGAACAGGTTGCCCCTTGGGACCGAGGGCTTCGATGAAAATCTCGTTGTCAGAAAAATCAAACGCAAAGCGGCTGCCCTTGTGCCGCCAATCGCTTTGCATCGTCGCACAGCCCGCTTGATCGCAATAATGCGAAATCGCGGGGAGCTGCGAAGTGGTCAATGCAGCCACGTCCACACGTCGCTCTGTCTTGATACCAACGCAAGCCAGCGATGCGGTCAATTGCTTCGGAGCACCAGCCAATTTCACGGCCGCTTCCCAAATCGATTTCGCGCGAGGCGAAACCTGCGGAGCTCCCAGCAACGCAGTTCCATCTCCACGCGACCAACGCGCGGCATGCTTGAGCAACGCAGCCAAGGCCTTTTGCTGAGGCGGGAAGAATTTTCGCAAGCCCAGGGAATCCGCCAGCACTCGCGATCGCAAGACGCTCGCAATTGCCGCTCGCAAGTAAGTCGCACCATGAACCAACCATGGATACGGTCGATCTTCACCGCGCTCGAGCAACAGAGCCAAATTGTCCATCGCCTTGCTGGCTTCTGCCTGCACAACGCGTTTCGAACCCGCAGTGGTCATGCAGACCAACAATGGCAATTCGCATTGAAGCACTAAATGGCACAGCACTGCGTCTTCGTCATCCGCTTTGTACTTCGCCACTCGGTCGACAACATCCTGCAGCCATTGGGTCAGCCAATTGGCGGTTGGATGTTGAGCGTGTTCGGCCAAATGCCACGCGACCGTAGCCACGCCCAGGGCCGCATGGGCTGTCGAATCGGCGGAGTCGAGCCACTGATAGGCGAGCGTTTCGAGTGACGTGTCCATCAAGCCAATGACACGCGAAAGCGACTCTTGGTCAACATCTGAAGTCTTTTCAGCGGTCTTTTTCGAAGGCTTTTCGGACGTGGATTCCGTCAGCAGCGAAGCCAATTTGTTCGCGGGCACACCCGCTCGCACCAGCACGCTAGCTTGTTCCTCAATCACGGCTGACCAAAGCCACGTGGATTCGAGCGTGCAACCGGCTGGCCATTTAAGTCGCATGAGGGCGTGACCGTACGCGGCTGACCAAACTTCTAGCGGCTGGGCCAAAGCTGCGGCAACTTGCGAATGGAACGGTTTGGCCCGCGGCTTGCGTTTGTCTTTCGATTTTCCCTGGGTCATTTCCGACACATCGTCGACTTCGACATAACGAGGATCAATCCAGTCCATGCGTGAACTCGTTTCTAGTGAAAAGTAGCTTGCTTATTCGCCGTATAGTTGACTATGAGAAGTTGGTATACTGATGAGTGTGCTCGACCTTGTCAGCAGTATCAATCCGCCGGACGTCGAGAGTCACCATTTTGCTTCCCGAACGCTCGATGTCAAAGACGTCGAAGCAAGTAAATGGAAAATGATTGAAATGAACAAAAAACTTGTGTTGGTGTACTTGCAAACAGTTGCGACTCTGGTACTTGCGACTTGTGGTTATGCGCAGGATCCTGAACCGAGTCCATGGGCGGGAAAAGAAAAGCAACTTGGAAAAGTGGAAAAGATGTTCGGCGATCCACCCGGCTCGACGCGCCTGGACAAACAGAGCCGCGTATGGGCAGATCGCAAGACTGGCCGCGTAATTGTTGATGGCTACATCGCACTCCGCGCCGGACAGCTCGAGATGTTGGCTTGCCCGGTCGGCACCAAAGAGCACGAATCGGTCGTGGCCGTCTTTGCTAAGGCACAAGTTGTTCACGCGGGACTACTGGCAATCGGCGCGAAAAGCGGCACTCCAGTTTCGTGGGAACCAACCTACAAAGCCCCAACAGGCAGTGAAATTCAAGTGTTTGCTCTGTGGAAAGACGCGGATGGCAAAAAACACTTCATTGACACTCGTAAGTGGGTCCATGAACTTGGCACTGAAAAAGGGACACTGAATACGAATTTCATTTTTGCCGGTAGCAAAATGTGGAAAGATCCCGACACCGGGGAAGAACGCTACTTGGCGGAAAGTGGTGACTTGGTTTGCGTTTCTAATTTCGCTACCGCTACGCTCGATGTTCCACTCAACAGTTCCCAAGCCAACAGCGGACTCATGTTTGCCGCCATGACCGATGCGATTCCACCCGAAGGCACCCCAATTCGCTTGGTGTTGCAGTTAGTCGATCCCAAAAAGAAACCTGGCGATACGCCCGCTACTTGCGACGCGGAGAAATCCTTGTTGGACGTCGCTTCTGAACCCAAGGTTGCCGAACCTGCGAAGTAGCGTCGGGATTAGTAAGTGGTCCCAACTATTGTCGCACGATTGTCCCAATCGTAGCTGCCACAGCTGCCACAATTGAGACAATTGTGCGACACTCGTTTTATTGTCGCACCCAATCGTTGCTGCAACAATTGAGACAATTGTGCGACACTCGTCCCAGCCTACTACCAAATACACACGATCGAACTTGAGGTCTCTAGCGGAAGTCTGTAAGTACTTCCACTAAGGATGGTCTATGACACGCATCGATCGCTATCTTTTGTTCCTTTACGTCCGTGTGCTGGTTATTTGCTTCACGTCGTTAACTGGCTTGTTAATCGTGGTGCAGGTTTTCAGTAACCTGGACGAGTTCATGCGCTATGCAAAACAGCAGAACCACAGTCTGGTTACCGTGCTGCTGGATTTCTACGGACCTTACTCGCTTACGATTTTTGATCGTTTGAGCGGTCTCATTGCTTTGCTAGCACTTTTATTTGTGATTGCTTGGTTGTATCGCACCAATGAATTCACGGCTTTGATGGCCGCTGGTGTGACGAAATGGCGGGTAACCAGACCGCTTTTGATAGCATCCGGATGCGTAATTTTGGCTGCAGTGCTGCTTCGCGAACTTGCGATTCCAAGGTTTCAAGACAAACTTGATCGCAGTCCGCAGGATCTCAGCGGAGAAGTGGCTCGGCCGCTTAAGTACACTTACGATCACCGCACAAACGCGTTGCTTCAAGGCAAGCATACATTGCCAGCTAAACAAGAAATTGTTGAACCAAGTTTGCGATTCCGTGGCGGACCAGTGGGAGCCGCTTGTGGTCGTCAGCTCGCCGCGGAAACGGCGAGCTATGAAGTGGGACAAAACGGACGTCCGACGGGCTACCGCTTTCGAAACATCACCGCGCCGCGCAATATTGACACGATCGACTCGATTTATGCGCTTGACGGTTCACCGCTGCTGCTGACCAGCAAGGACACGGACTGGCTGAAACCCAATGAGGCATTTTGGGTTAGCGAAACGGAGTATGAAATGCTTCGCGGTGGCAACACCTGGAAGCAATTTGCGTCGACCGGTGAGCTGATAGCGCATCTTCGTCTGGGGCTACGGACCGAGGGTAACGCACTGCGCATCCAAATTCATCAACGCTTTGTGCGACCGTTCATTGATGCCACTCTATTGCTTTTGGCAATTCCGGTCTTGTTGACTCGCAATGACCGGCATGTATTCATGGTCGCTGGTTCATGTCTGATTCTGGTCACTGGGTTTACGGCGTTTGTACTGGGTTTAGCTAACCTGGGAGGAGGCGGTTACTTGCTCGATCCGCTGAGTGCGATTTGGTTGCCACTGGTGATCTTCTTGCCTTGGGGTTGGATGCGGACGACTCAGGCGATGGAATCTTAGTGTCGCGGATCGCCTCCAGTCCCCCCTAAACACCGAGATTAGGCTACATTGAATACATGGAAAGCCGTGAGATCGGCCGATTAAGGTTGCGAAAAGGGAGTGTATCTTAAATTGCAAAACCTAACCCGAAGTTTGATTTGCGCGGCTCAAACTGTCACGTGGATCGTATTGAGTTTATACACTTTCAATCCGCAAAGTTTCGCGGCTGACGTGGTCGTGGTACGCCCCAAGGCTTGGTCTCCCGCAATTCAGCAATGGAAGCAGTATCGCGAGTCTCAAGGCCACGAGATTGTGGAACTCGATTCAGCTCAAGCGGCTGAAACCATTCGAGCGGCTATCAAGCAGGTCGCAGACAACAAGCCCAACGCCTTGAAGTTCATTCTGCTTGCGAGTGACGTTGGCGTGCTCCCCAATCAGCAGATTGCCATCCCGGTGTTCTATCATCCAAGCACTGCGCTTATCAAATTCGGTGGAGATGAGCAGATTGCTTCCGATTGTTCCTTCGGCGACCTTGATGGTGATGATTTGCCAGATGTCGCTGTCGGTCGCATCCCCGCAGACTCGCCGCAGCAACTGCAGAAACTGCTCGCCAGGACGATCGATTTTGAACGCAGCCAAGATGCAGAGCGTTGGCGGCGCGACGTGCACGTTATCGCTGGTGTGGGTGGGTTTGGTGCACTCGCGGATGGCGCGATCGAAATGACCACGCGACGCTTTCTTTCCGACCGAATACCAGGTTGGGCTGACGTTACGATGACGCAGGCCAGCCCGCAAAGTCCCTTTTGTCCTGATCCATGGCGATTCAGTGAAACGACCATGAACCGCCTGAATCAAGGTGGCATGTTTTGGGTCTACATCGGCCATGGCCATGTCAAGACGCTCGACTACCTGCGCTGCAACAATCAATGGTTGCCGATCATGACCAATGAAAATGTACCGCAAGTCAAAATTGGTCCCAACTCACCGATCGGACTTTTCTTAGCGTGTTACACCGGCGCGTTTGATGCCGTGGAAGATTCCCTAGCAGAGCAATTGGTTACCCACGACAACGGTTTGGTTGCCGCGATAGCTTCGTCGCGAGTCTCGGGCCCTTACGGACTGGCAATGCTCTCCAGCGGGATGCTCACCGAATGTTTCGAACACAAAACAGCAACCTTAGGTGAGATACTGCTCAACGCCAAACGCGAAATGATGCAACCCAAAGTGCCGGCACCCTCGGAAAACACTGCTGCATCAAAAGACCAATCACAATTGCTCAGTGCACTGGCTACCGCACTTAGCCCCGAGGGGTATGATCTCGCAGCTGAACGGCAAGAGCATGTGTGGATGATGAACCTCATCGGCGATCCCCTACTAAGGTTGAACTATCCTCACCAAGTTACTTTAGGTGACCTTGTCCAGGCCAAGCCCGGTGACCGCATCACGGTGCGTGGAACCAGCCCAGCGGCCGGGAAATTGCTTGTCGAATTGGCTTATCGGCGCGATCAGTTGAAACCCAACCTCAAGCAACTAGACGCGTTCGCACCCGATGGTGATAGCCGCCAGCGCGCCCAGCAGACTTACGAATCAGCGAACGCCCGTGTGGTCGCGCAAGCTGATGCAGAGGTCAAGAGTGGCGATTTCTCAGTGGCTTTGGACATTCCCGCAGACCTACCACGCGGCAAGTACTGCGTGCGGGCGTTCCTCAATGGCGAACCCACTTGGGCTGTCGGATATCAGGTCGTCACCATACGTCCGTAACCGCTGCGCCGTAGCTGCATTTGATCGCCCTGCTAAAATCGTTGAGTCTGTAACTGTTTAGATTCGGCAAACCCGCATTCGAGTGTCTTGATGTTTGGTACAAAGTTGTTCAAAGAGTTTTTCGCTAGCGAGCGCGCTGGTGGGCTGATACTCATTGCCGTTACGATCGTCTCTTTGATCGTCGCCAATTCACCGATCGGCGAACAGGTAATCCACTTTTTCCACTCGAAGATCCTGGGGATGTCGATTGAGCATTGGGTCAACGATGGACTGATGGTGATCTTCTTTCTGATGATTGGTTTGGAACTGGAACGCGAGATCTACGAAGGTGAGCTGTCTACGTTTCGAAAAGCCGCATTGCCGGTGTTCGCGGCGTTGGGCGGTATGCTCGTTCCAGCTTCGATACACGCGATCTTTAACTATGGCAGTGCCACGCAATCCGGAGCCGGCATCCCCATGGCCACCGACATTGCTTTCTCGCTGGGCGTGTTGTCACTGTTCGGAACCAAAGTTCCCTATTCGCTCAAGGTCTTTCTGGCCGCGCTTGCGATTGCGGACGACCTGGGCGCCATCATTGCCATCGCTGTCTTCTACACCAAAGATCTCAACCTGGGTTACTTAGCGGGTGCAGCCTCCATCCTCGCCGCTTTGTTCGCCCTCAATCGCACTCGCATGAACACTCTCTGGCCATATCTGCTCGGCGGCCTCGGCATGTGGTACTGCCTACTACATTCAGGAATCCATGCGACGATCGGCGGTGTGTTGCTGGCGTTTGTGCTGCCGTTTTCAAGGAAGAGGGAGGATTGCGTTTCGCACAAGCTGCAGCATCGGTTGCACTTCCCAGTTGCTTTTATTCTGTTGCCAATGTTTGCCATCGTGAATACCTGCATCCCACTGAGTGCAGATTGGTACACCAGTCTCCTAGAGCCCAATAGCAAAGGAATTTTTCTGGGCTTAGTGGTTGGCAAGCCGCTGGGCATTCTGTTGTTCTGCTGGCTTGCCATCCAGATTGGTTTCGGTTCACTCGCCGACGGCCTGACTTGGAATCATCTTGTGGGAGCGGGCTTCTTGGCAGGTATAGGATTTACGATGTCCATCTTTGTTTCCATCCTCGCCTTTGCGGATGTCGATCTCGTGAAGATGTCGCAAGTAACAGTACTCATTGCCTCGCTGGCATCAGCCCTCCTCGGTGCTGCCTGGTTTGCATTTTTTGTGCGAGCCTCTAAACCAGAGGATGTAGATCCTGTCTCGGAAGAGGTCTAGTCGCAAGTTGGTGGGTCGCACCTGCCAGGTGCGACCTGCGGTACTTTCCAGTGCAGCTGGTCGCACTCGGCGAGAGCGACCCACCCACTCCGCCACTCCTGTCTTTAGTGCATACCGCCACGTACTCAGAACGCACTGGCACCTCTGATTGTGAGCAGCTGTATTGGTGGGTCGCACCTGCCAGGTGCGAACTGCGGCACTTTCCAGTGCAGCTGGTCGCACTTGGCGAGAGCGACCCGCCCACTCTGCCACACCTGTCTTTAGCGCATACCACCACGTACTCAGAATGCACTGGCACCTCTGATTGTGAGCGGCTGTATTGGTGGGTCGCACCTGCCAGGTGCGA
>JANRMD010000532.1:0-11469 GCA_033761895.1 Pirellulaceae bacterium
GCGATCATGCTCTCCCACGGCTTCAAGAGCCAAAGGGGTGTCGATCTACAAGACGTTAGGTATCTTTCGTTTCCATGGCACAATCCTACTCAATACAAACCAAATCAGCTAACTTTGTTACATACTAGGGGGGACGGGGGGGTGAGGGGCGCCAGGTCTGGAGTAGGCGACTGTCTCAATGGTTACTCGAGACGGTAGCACAAGGGCTTACTTAAATTGGCTTAACTTGGGACTGCCCCTCTCCCCGGAGTACCGGGGCGAGGGGAGCCACAGCGTTTTCACTTGTCGATTGCGTTAAAGCAAAACGAAGCTGTAACAAAACTCTCGCTAGAGTTTTTGAAAGATTGCTATTTGTCGCACAGCCCAGGCTCTGCCTGGAAACCCACCGCCTTGCAGGCTCTGCCAGGACTGTGCCTCATCCAAAAAGTCCTGATCCAAAATTGTCGAGGCGGAGCCTCTTAAGCAGTCGTTCCCAGGCAGAACCCGGGAACGAGAGCAGGCCTGGGAAGGAGAGCAGCATCCTGACTGGCGTCCTCGCCCGCCCTGCGCCATCAGCACCTGACTCAAAAAAAACACCTAGCGGCAGGATGCCGCCGATACTCCCCAAAAGTGGTCTGGGCTGGCGAAACAGGGTTTGCTAAAACCAGCTGGATAACCGACCGCACCCCGCCAATGGATTGCATAATGACCACGACTTCAACTAGCTCCTATACGTCAGTCGCCGCGCCGACCATCCTGACTCGAACGCACTGCCACAGCCAAATCATCATCCCAGCTCGGCTGGCATCGACTCGCTTGCCGGAAAAGCTGCTGTTGCGAGAAACAGGAAAAACGGTACTGCAACATACCTTCGAATCCGCCGCACGAGCCAAGCGGCCTGACGGGATCGTGATCGCGGTCGACTGCGAAAAACTTGAAAAGACAGTCACTAGCTTCGGCGGACGCAGCGTGTTGACCGATCCCGGTCTGCAAAGCGGTACCGATCGCGTGGCTGCTGTCGCCAAGCAAATGCCGGAAGTTGACTTGTTCATCAACGTACAAGGGGATGAACCGGAGATCACCGCCGAAGCCATCGATGAAGTCACACGCTTGCTCGAAGCCAACCCGCAAGCCGACGTGGCAACATTGGCCGCGCCGATTCGCGATCGAGTGCGCTTGGAAGATCCCGCTTGCGTCAAAGTGGTCCGCGACCACAAGGGACGAGCACTCTACTTCAGTCGCAGCCCCATTCCTCACGCGCGCAGCTGGGATGAATCCCTGCTCAGCAGCAACCCGCCTGCGTTCTTGCAACACATCGGGATCTACGCCTATCGCCGCCAATTCTTATTGAAGCTCGCCGAGCTGCCATACAGTCCGCTTGAGCAACTCGAGAAGCTTGAGCAACTGCGTTTCCTGCAAGCGGGCAGCGAAATCGTCCTCAGTGTGATCGAGCATGCCCCCAAGGGCATCGATACTTGGAACGACTATCGCGAGTTCGTCAAACGTCAAAGTCGTGCAGCCTAATAGTGCGTATGGTTTCGTCCATTTGCCTACTTCGGCCACAGCAGCGCAAACACCAGGCCGCAGATCAACCCATAGACGATGCCGTCGATAACATTGGTCAGACTTGGCCGTTTGAACCAGATATCATTTGGAATCGCTGAACATGAGTAAGTAAGAATGGCAGCCGTTCCCACAAATCGCCAGATATCAAGAAACGACTGACTCTCCTGCTGTCGGAGGGCAAACCAAGCCAAATAAGCCAGCATGGCGTTGCAGACCAGGAAGAACACAAACGTCCACAACATGTTAACGCCCATGTTCACTTTGCCAAAAATCGTGAGAGTACCAACTGGCCCCGATTTGTACTTCTCTTGAAACTCAGGCTGCTGCGCCTCTTGATGACTATTGACGTGTGGAAACATGTACCGGCCAGGTGCAACGCTAGAACCCTTGAGCGCTCCGATGAATCCATCTTCGTCGGGCAGTTTGCTCCAATCGAGTTTGTTATGGTGTGGCAATACCATCCACGCAAAGGCACTTACAAAGAACAGCACGACACTCGCGACTACGATTGGGATCCAAAGCTCGATTAAGAACTGCATAGCACTCTCACTTATCCTACTTTTCGATTGTCCGCGTTATGAATGGGCTCTACTTCGACTGAAGCTGACGGATTCGCAGCTGCGCCAGCTCATAAGCGCTGACGGTTGGCGATCTTTGTTTATCTTTTTCAACTTTAGAGTAAGCTCGAATTGCGGCTTCTGGAAGCTGGCATTGCTCGGCGATAAAGCCCACGACCAACCAATCTGCGTGCTTAAATCTCTCTCCTTGGATTACCAAGAGCGAATGAAGATCCGCGACAGCCTCATCGATTAAACCGACACGCGCCTCGGCACAGGCCAAGGTATGCAGGCTCGCCGGCTCACGCGCAGGTCGAATCACGGTTGCCCCTTGCTTCACAATCTCGACGTCCAGTTTATCGGCGAAGATCGCCGCCCATAAATGCGAATTCCAATCTATATAGGAATTGGATTGCAAGGCCTTCTTGTGCAAGTCCTCCAAGCCGCTCACGAATTCGCCTTGGGCCTGATTGAGTTTCAATTCAATATACTTTCGGTTGCTATCTGAGAAATTGTCTTTCCCCTCATCGTAGATTCGCTTGGCCTCGTCCAGTCGCTTGGCCTCGATCAAACGAAATAGGAGCATCAGTCGGATGACGGAAAACGCTGGATTGGCTTCAAGGAACTTACTGGCTTCGTCAACGAACTGAGGAGCATCCTCCGTTGCCAGGTTGGTCAGCATGTATCGCTGCAACTGGGTCTTTCGCGACTTTGAAGTCTCAGCTTCGATCCAACGCTTGGCCTCTTCGTATCGAGCGGTAACGTCCGCTCCCCACGGAGTTAGCATTTTGCTGACTTGATTCAACAACTCAGGAGTTTTCTTGCGAGTTGATCTCCAAATCGTTTCAGCCGGATTACCTGACTCCACCACCAGGAACTCCGAGTCCGGAAGCATTTCCATGCACCAATCCATCCACTTGACCGCAGTTTCGAATTTATCTTGCTTGGCCAGCTTCTGAACTTGCTTGATCAGCGGTTCGGAATTCTCTCCAGGTAGCACAACCTTGTAACCCGAGACTTGTTTTGCCACAAATATCGGGATGCGAAGATTGCCTTGGACTAACAAACATCGATAGCCGGTTTCATCGTCGCCCTCCACAGTTAGCTTCGGCTGCACCATTCCGCTGACCTCCTCGCGACCGAGCATGCGAGTTCGTATGGCGGTTCGAATGTCGGGCAACATGAGCGCCGAGTAGGCTTCCAGAGAAGGTGATGACGACTTGGGATTGACGATGATATCGCCCCACAACTCCCATTGAGAGCCTGAGATGTGTATGCGTCGCAGCAATTCCGTTGCCACACGCTCAGGTGTTGCATTTGGCGATTCGTCGAATTGAGTTTGCTGTTTCTTCCTGAGAGTCTTCGCGATCTCTTGGGCCTTACTCTCATCTGGATAGGCAAAGGCTTCGAGAAACTCGGCAGCTGCGGCATACATTTGCCGCGCACTGAGATGACTCTGTACGGTTTCTGCAACCGTCATTTTCAGTTCGCGATTCGATTCAATTTGTTCTCGCAACTGCTTAACTTCACTCCACCGAGAGGCCTTTGCAAGTTCAAGGCAACGATAGGTGATCGCAATCCGATCCAAGCGGTACTTTTCTGCAACGGCGATGGCATCAGGAATACGATCAAGTGAAACTAGAGATGCAATCTGAATATCTCGCATGCCAGCGGTAATCTCTTTGGCAGTGGATTCGCATTCTTCAATGATCGCTAAGCATCTGGCAAAATCACCGGCACTCTTGCGTTTCAGCGAGTCGATGTCTCGATAGGCCAGGTGCGCGAGGTAGTGATAAACACTCATGTTTCTTGGGTTCAGTTTTTTGGATTCAAGCAATTCGGTTTCTGCAATTTCGCGAGCCATCCCTGGATAACATTCGCGGCCCGCCAGGTCGACAAACGCGGCTATTGCTTTGGCGATGCGGATGTCGGGATCCTCTGGATGCTCCTCAACCGCTTTTTGAGTTATCGAACGAGCTTCATCGATCAGCGCCACCTGACAAAGCAGATTGACGTATTCAATCAGCGACTTGCCGGTCTTCTCAGTCTCCCACTGCAATTTCGCTTTGGCGATCGCCTGCGGGCGCGTCAAGTCTTCGGTAGGTTGTTTCTCACGAAAAACAACCATGGAGTTCCATTCACCTAGTGGGTCGTCCAGCAATTTGGCTATGCTGTACAACTGCTTGAGTTGCTCCACCGATAGAATCCCAGCCTCGATGGTCGCCTCCATCTCGACGAAAATGCTCCCATCATCGCGCTTGCTTGACTTGCGCAGCAAGCTGACGCAGCCGATGGTGGCTTTCTTCTCACCCTCCTTAACACGCAATTCCCAGCCCTCAACCGGGCTAAAGGTATAGGTCCGACGGCGTTTGAGCGGCAAGAATACTTCAGCGGGATTTTGTCTGGATACGGTTGGCTGCTCCTCGGAGGGTTCCATCAAGTACAACTGCGGCAGTTCACTCAAAATCCGACTGAAAGGGATGGCTAAGCGAGAGGAGGAATAATCAATCGACTCAAGTGGACTGCCCGTAAGCTCAATGGAACGTCGAAAGACTCCGTCCAGCGACCATGGATCATCTTGCTTGAGAACTTTGAACCCCAACCCGACATTCTCTTTCTGCATCGTTTCATTGATCTCTTTCTCCATCTGCTCAATCGATGTCGTCATCGCGGTTTCGCGAATTCCAACCGCGTACATCCCGCTGTAGGTTTCATTGGTAACCGTGTTAAGGAGTCGATCTTTCTGCAGCACCAAAATTTTATCTTCGACAAAGGAATTCCCCTCGGATGTTTGGAGCGGGATTTGTGTGAGCGATTGTGTGCTAGGGGCAGCAACCAGGACCGACTTTCCTTGCAAATAACTCGGTACATTCTCGATCGTAGAACCGAGGTTGGTGCAGTCCAGCCAATACTGCTTGCCATCGATCACCGCCATCGTGATTGCGTGATCAAACGCGTTTAAGCCAGGTACATTTTCATTTGGGTAGCGGACGCTGGCGGAATTCACTAACACCACATGCGATTCGATCCCAAGTTCACGGAGCATGCCCACGAGCAGCGTCGCTTGGTCTTTGCAGTCACCGAATCGACGCGCGATCAACTGCATTGGCCGTGCAGGCACGATCGAAGCTTGACCAAGCGAAATACCTGTATACCGGAAGTTCTTCTTGATCCAGTTAAACGCAGCATGCGTTTTCTCCAAGGGTGTAGTCACTTCAGCAGTTAAGACTTCTTTTACGAGTGGCGCAAAATCCATGCCTTTCAGTTGGCGTTCAACGATATCCGAGTACCCCGCCGCAACATTCCCCCACGAACCTCCAACGCAGATCGCGACTTGGTCGATGGGATAAGTTCCTTTGGGCAAGAAACCTTCCAGCTCCCGTACGCTTATGGCTTCAATTTGCTTCCGTTCAATACGTTTCCGAATTCTCCCGTTCTCTCGAGTCTCCTGGATTGGATACTCTTTGCCCAAAAAAATGATCTTATGGGGCAGCGACTCTGGTACATCGATCTCGATACTGCTGTATTCCAAGGCGACAAAATGATCGAGCGTCTCAACCTGATAATTTCCCTCAGGAAAGTAGGAGGCCTGTTCCTCGACAGTAATTCTCTCTTCCACAATGGATCCATCTTGTAGGCCGGGCAATGCGGCTCGAGCAATTTGATCGTTGGTCAAAACTTGTGGATCGTCTGATTGTGCCGAAGATACGGTCGAATCATCCTTGGAAAGTTCATATATCTTTCCTTGTCGGTCGAAAACGCGAGCCTCAATCACAGGTGCCTTTTGGTACCACGGAGAAAATCGGCACTCGAGGGTGCCGACTTCGGAAAGTACTTTTTGCCGAACATTCCAAATCACCCGGACCGAGCGTGTGAGAGTACCTTTTTCGTCGTAACGATAGATTTTCTCTTGCAGCAGATCTTCACGTCCGGCGGATTCATCAACCTTGGCTCGAGATTTAAATGCCTCTTGAATTTCTTGGTAGGAATGCTCAAAGGCTTTTGGAAGAGGCGATTGAGCCTCCAAGGTATTCACCAAGCCGGCGAGTGCCAAAACAACAACATTTAAACTAGTAAGAATGCGCATCGGACTTGCTATACCAATAGAACTTGTAGCGAAGAGAGTTCGTCAATTGTAACGTAAGCAACCCGAGCGTGCTCGACGATTGCTAAGGTTATAGCCATCGACCTAACAGCGACTGCAAGATCGGTCCTTTCCCTCTGGATAAGTAGTTGCAGAGAGATTACAGTTTGCACGTGGCAGGAAAATGCCATTCACTCTCTTCTAAAGACTACTTGCTACGATCAGCCCAAAATTCTCCATTCAAAATAGATCCCAACCTGGAAATGACTATTGATGACAATCTCAATTGTGTGCCCGACAGGCCACAAACTAAGAGTAAAAGATGAACTTGCGGGCAAGCGCATAAAGTGCCCAAACTGCGGCTCAGCGATTGACATTCCAGCTCTGCTTCACACACCAATAAACGACTCACCTAAAGCCCCTGCACCTACTGAGAATTTTGATTTATCAGCTTACATTCCCGCACAGAACCCACAGAGCTACCCAATAGCCGGTCGACTTCGGGATGGTTGGGTTTGGGATGGTGTTGTTTGGAACGAAACCATGACCCAACCACGTTTGCTCTTGTACCCGTTTCAGTTTGAATCCATTCGTACAGTCTCCACTCCACCTGGAAGTTTGACGAGTGGGGATGGAGATGTAATTATTTATACGCAAGGCTTCGTAAGTGCTTGGTTCCCATCAGAGTCAAATCGCGGCCCAGATTGCTCGCTGTTGTCAGACAGCTATCCCGGTGGCTTTGATTGCTTCGCACTCCAATTGAGATCCACCTCATGGGCGGAATCGTCACTAGCAACAGCGGATAGAGTTCAGCCCACCAAAACGTTGCCACTGGTCAATCAGCCTGACTTAAACCGGATAATTCATCAAAAGGCCAAGGAAGCCAAGATCGAACATGTGTCACAAGAATTGCGAGTGTCATTAACTTCGGGCTACATTTCAGAAGATGAACAATACGTCTATGTAGCGGCGATAGGCGATCTGTTTGACATCAACAAAAGTCTGCTGTTTGACACCAAGGAGATCTTTCGTTTTGAGGAGAAACAAGACACGTTTACACTGAGCGGCGATAAACCCAATAAGGTACGCTATTCTGCTCCGGGCGCAAAAAATTACCAATTGCAACTCTGGTACAAGCCACAAATCGCTTCACGTGCCGCGCCTGCTATCAGCCTGGAATCCACCAATGGCGAGTTTGAAATCGCATTCGATCCGCAAGTCGTGGCCCAAAACGCAATGAGATTACCGTCAAGCTCTGAAGCCAGGATTACTAAGGAACACTTGAGCACTTATGCCAAGAAGATAACACCAGCCTTCAAACAGTTGACCGGGAAGAATCCTCGCACCTTGTGCATGCCCGTATACGTGCTCGTCGTGGCTGAACACGCCGAAGGCAAGCAGAAAGCCAGTTTGGTCCATTCGTATCTCGTCGAGGTTCCAGTCAAGCTGCTGCAAGCCCTGATGCAAAGTCAATAAAGTGCAATAGTTAAGATTCGCTCGGAATCAGTCGCCACCGCGCCGGCTTTGCAATGTTTGGCGTCCCCAGATTCCCCAGTCCCCAGATTTCCTAGGATTCTTGCAAGCCAATCAAAACTGTGGCCCCATGATCCCATGACGTTAGACGGGTGGGGCGATCCTGCCGGGTGCGACCGTTTGCGTTGCATGCATTTTTGCAGTGCACAGCCTGGAAGGTGGCTGGCACCATCCGACCGCTGCTCGTGATCGTTTCCCGCGCACATTCATGAATCCCGCAGATTTACTCTGCGGATCGTTCGGCTTCTCACTAACTTGAGGCGCTCCGATGAATGGCGACGAGCGCATAGCATGTTAGCAGCGGACGCTTCACCGAGTCGCAACATCCCTGGCGTGACCGACCTATGAAGAAAAAACAGACAGGCTATGAATCGATCGCTAGAAGCTAGCCGATGGCAGCACTCGTAGTGTTCGGCACTTGAAGTTGTGCGAATGAACCGATTTGGGTCAGTTGCCGCAAACGGTGCTGTCTCCGGCGAACTTTCGAACCGAGATTCGGAAAAGCTAGCGACGAAATGAGGGCTTAGCGCGCAGCACTAGAATCGTTGCATGCAATTGCAACTATCGGAAATTAGAATTTCCATCGGTCAAGCGATTGGCTGATCTACGCAGGACAGCCGTCTAGATTGGCTAGGTGGTGAACGCCTAGTTTGTGCGCGACTTCGCGTAGTCGCTCACGACTGCTTGAAAGAAATCGACCAAGTCCTCGGCCGCCTCGGAGCTTCTGCAAACGTGCTTGCCCAAGATCCGCTGAGCTGCCAAGCCGTTCGAAGAGGTCAGCTATCTCCGCGGAGATCGATGCCTTGCCTTCGCGAAGCAGGCGACCGGTATATCGACGAACAGTGTCAAGCCGCATAGCCTGTCTTTGTTGTCTTTCCCTTGTTGTCTTTCCCTTTTGTCTTGCCCGTTGGTTGAACGTTATCGCGTATTCTTGATGTTGAAAATAACAAACATCGTAGAAATCACAAATGCGACGAAGCCAATTCCTATTCGAGGAAGAATTACCGGGTGCCCGGGTGTATCGCCGATGTCAAGGTAACTACAAAGCAGATGTGCTCCAACGAAACTGAAAATTGTTAATGCAATCGATACTAACAATCGCTTTAATAACGAAATGGTTAACACAGAAAACAATTCAGAACTTGCAAGCGCGAATGCAACAATAGTACCGACGAGCCAGCTCGAGTTTGGCATGGATTCGGAACGATCCAACTTGTCCACGATGTATATCAATCCGAAGTACGAGCTGTACCCTGCGATCGACAGTATGATCAGTCGCAGAAATAAGAACCTTAGTCCGGTGACTTTCTTCGCACCACTCTTATTACCTTCGTCTCGAATTGGCAATTTTACTTTAGGCATCTCGAGTATTCATATGATAATATTGGGTGCGTCGGCGCAAACATATTGCAAAAACGACTGGAAAATTAAAAGCGTTCGTTAATGCATGCTCGCATCCATCGCTGAAGTGGCCATCCGCATGAATTGAGCATAGGCTTCTTCAGAAATAACCGGCGGAACATCGCATTTCACTTCGGCTAATTCGTCAGTGAATTGCATTGGCGACTTGTAGATCCCGCCTATTGGTGGGGTCGTATGGACTTGCCCTCCGCCAGTAAGGCCAAAACCATCATCAACGTACACAAATTTTCCGGTTTCTACTGAGGTAATTTTCACGTAGGCATGTACACTTCCAGATGCAAAGTCGCCGACGGCGTGCATTTCAACTGTAAATGAACGACATTGCACGTAGTCATACGCATTTTTGAATGCCCAAGCCCATTCGTAGCAATAGTAACCTTTAACTTTTTGATTGAAAATGGAAAATGCAGCCCAATTCCATTTTCTATTTAACTCGAAGGTGTGATTAATTATGGCGCTAAGCCTGGAAGCTTCTTGAACAGCTTCCTGCGACTTTGAGATGGCTTTCAGCATTTCGCCTAGTTGGTCAAGTTTAGCCCCTTTCTTCAGCCCTGTTAAATCCAAAGCATTTGCGGTTGCATTGTCAACGTAACGCTTCAAATTGCTATCACCACCAGCAAATCCAAGTAGATCTTCGCTCATCCACTGCCCGAGCCCCGAATCGTACCAGCGGAAGAGGTTGTGCTGGAGGCCGGTGGCTTCGTCGAGCTGCTTGCCGGTGTAGCCGAAAATGAGGTCGACGGCGGCGTTGGTTTCGGAAACCAATTTGCCGAAGCTGTTGTAGGTGCGGTGATTGGTGACGGAAGTCACAGAGGTCGATTCGTTGAAGTTGGCGATGTCGCGGATCGTGCCTAGATGATCACCGAGTGCGTAGAGCGTGTCGGCCCCGCTGCCTACGGTCTCGTCAGCTAGCAGTTCGTCAACGCGATCGGACCATAAGTACCGATGACTCAAATTGCTGGCGGATGAGCCATCGAATTGCAAGACGGCATTGATGCCTTCGTCGTAAACCCAGAACTGATTCGTGGCGGCACCTGAGCCAGCGCCGTCAGCATCGTAAGTTCGCTTGACCAAGCGGTTGAATGCGTCGTAAGCGTAATCCACTTGCTTTACGACGCTGCCGCCAGCAGTGTTGCGATCTTTGACGGTTACCAGCCGATTACGGTGATCCCAGGTGTATTCAGTGACTTTGCCAGTCGAGGTTTCAGTTCGCGATGTGCGATTGCCTTGATCGTCGTAAGTGTAAGTAAAACCTGGGTCGGCTGTGGTGCGATTGTTGGTTGAGGTGGTGTAGCCGCTGGTGTTGCGGTTGCCGTTGAGGTCATAACCATAAGTCTCATCGGTTTGGCCACCAATGGCGTGATCGGCACCAACCACTTGCGAGGTGGCGTCGTAACTGTAGGTGGAAAGTCCTTCGACGGTGGAAGAAGTTTGGGCCTACGGGGACACACATAGTTTGTGGGTGGTTTAGAGACGAAGCAAGCGGGGGTACATTTGCAATGTCTGCGTTGGGGCGGAGTGCTTATCGGTTGGGTGCGCTTGGCGGCTCAATTCAAAAAACATCTAGAGCAGCAAAGAGACCAACCACCGCGTAAAGAACGACGTTGGACAAACGCGCGGTGGTGCAACGAAACACTCAAGACGAAGACCGGTATGGGCATAACTGATGGGCAAGCCGATTACGTACCCAACAGTTCACGGGCTGCTTGGCGAACGTAAAAACGTTTCTTGCGAAGACGTCCGCGAAAGTCATCGACGCGGTGCGGTTGGCCAGCTACTACGCTAAACAGCTTGCCGAACTGTGTAACTAATTCATACCAAACCGTGGGCTTGATCTTTAGTCGCTCCAAAAGCGCTGGAGCATCCTCCGGCGTCGCGCCTCGCTTGCCAGCAACCATCTGGCGAGCCGTCCAGTCGAGAAGCTCCAGGTAAGCCGCTGTGGGCATCGCTAGAAAGCCTTTGTCACTACAACGAGGGGAGGTGACGCTGGCTCGTGGACCAAGTGGATCGTTGAGTTCATCGATCTCGATGGGTGATAAGAACCGATCGAGCGGCGCTTTGGGGGTAACTTCTGCTGGCTTCAACGTTTGAGGCGCTGTCTCAGATACTGGTGATTCAACTTCACCATTTGCCGCTGCCGTTAGCTCGTGAAGTCGCAACTGAGCCGAGGTGAATCGACTGTCCTCGATCGTCTGCGCAATGCCAGCTCGTATCGGATTCAAGTCCACATAAGCCGCACAAGCCAGAATCGCTTCCTCATCGATAAGCCGCACGGCGCGGTAGCGATTTTGCCAGAATTTTCCGGAAGTCTCATCCTCGTGATTGGCT
>JANRMD010000533.1:0-11592 GCA_033761895.1 Pirellulaceae bacterium
CGTGGCCATCAAAACTCAACTTCCCGTGTGATTGCGTTTAGCGTAATTGCATTTGGGCTTTGCCTGGCCGTTTGCGGTTGCAAGCCTGAAGCAGCGCCCAAGCCCGCCGAAAACAAACCTAAAGTAGACGCTGTACCCCAAGCGGAAGTTGAATCAGCGACGGTTGAAGAAAACTCCCCAAAAAGAACACCCGCGGAAAGTGAAAGTCCGATGGCTGCCGAGCCAACAACGGCAGCGACTGAGTCAGCA
Organism: Pirellulaceae bacterium; assembly: GCA_033761895.1. GTDB lineage: Bacteria > Planctomycetota > Planctomycetia > Pirellulales > Pirellulaceae > Aureliella. Next base: position 250 of record JANRMD010000533.1, read on the forward strand.
GCGCCGCCTGCGATGACTGCTCCAGCCGAGCCGCCTCAAACATGGACTTCACAGCGCATTGTAGCGCTTGCGGCAAACGGCCCACTCGTTATCGACATGTCTGTGAATGTCGGCGGCAAGTCGTTGAATGAAGCGGCCGAAGCCGCGACCTTACGAGCTACTGCGAAGGTAAGGGAGGACATGGAACAACCGTGGCAATGGCAGAAATTAATCGATCATCCGCTCGTTCGTTCAGGTTGGCTTGGCAATCTAGTGCCTGAGGAAGAGCAGCGCGAAGAGTTACTCAAGATGTACAACACCGATGGAGATGAAGAGGTTGATGAGGATGAGTTGCTCGTGTTTCTAACCCGGGGTCTCGCACGTGGCGATGCCCTTCGATTCACGGACCTGCGAGTCACGCCCAGTGGAAACTCAAGTTCGATGCCCTGGGAGAAGCTCGACGCAAATCGGGATGCGACCTTGGACAGTAGTGAAATTGAAAATCTCCAAAATGTAGTCCGAAGTCAGGATCTGAACGCGGATGGAGTTGTAACGATCGCTGAAATACAATCGGTTCGAGCCGAGGATTCGAATGCCTCAATGGGCATGAAGAGCATGCTGATCGCTGCGGATTCCGCACTTGTTTTGGCGACCAATCAAAAGCCGCGGAAAGCCGCCGACACGATCCTTCAACATTACACATCGCTTGGCAACATGACTCGCGAAGAGTGGTCTGGCTGGAACGATAAACGTTGGAATAGTTTTGATACCAACGGCGATCAGGAGATTTCCGTTGCCGAGTTCGAGTCCATCACGACGATTGCACCTGACTTGGAAATCAAGATTCAGTTCCAAGTAGGCAGCAACGATCCGCCGAAAATCACCGCCACGGTGCTTAATGAAAGCGAATTGGAGTGGGCTTCGCGGCTCGCGACCGCCGGCCAAGCAACTGGCACTTCGATGACCCTCGGGATCAACGTCACCGACAGTTACGCCGCGGCCAACAAAGCCGCGTTGCGTGCTCAGTTAGCGGCGGTACTCACCAACGCACAACTTGAAGCTGCCGTTCGGAACCAACTGCAACTCAAAGAAGGGGCGTTCGACATCCTTGATGCCGACAACGACGACAAGTTAAGTGACAGTGAGTTTGAGAACGCTTGGGACTGGCTGACCGCAATTCGCGCGAGTCGCATACAGACGCGTTGGATGCTTGCCGAGTCCGCTTGGTTTCGCATGGCGGATGCCGATGCAGATGGACGATTGACGGAAGTCGAGGTGCAGAAACTGCCAATGTTCCTTGCCCGCCTGGATCGAGACAGGGATGGCGTTGTTTCGCCAACCGAAATCCCCCTAACCGTGCGGTTTGAAATAGCCCGCACGGACACCATTTTGAACCTCGGTGCTCTTGGGCAGCCCGAAGATACCAGGGTTGAGAGGGGCTGGTTCGCCGCTAGTGATAGCAATAACGACAACTCTGTCAGCAAAGCCGAATTTTTGGGCACTGTCGAGGATTTTCAGAGCTACGACACAGATAATGATGGCTTTATCTCGGCTACTGAGGCTTACAAGAGTCCGTCTGCCAGGGTACAATAGGAGGGCTTTTGGTCGGAAAGATACGTACTGAGGGTCCGCGACACTCCCTCTGCAGAGATCGCCGAAAACTAGCGAATCGCTTGCCGCAGTTAGGTGCCTGCCGGCATTTCGCAGAGTGAATGCTTGAATAATTGCCCAGTTCATTGCTCGCAATGCAATCGAGAATTTTTCGTATAGACCGAGATGCACCGCCGAATTTGTGATAGAAGAACGAAAGTTGAGGATGATCCATGGCAAGCATTTCCTTGCTAATTGCTGATGACCACCAAGTTGTACGACTGGGCTTAAAGAATCTGCTTGATGGTACAAACATCTCCGTAATTGCCGAAGCGAGCACAGGAGAAGAGGTCTTAAGTAAAGTTGCAAGCCATAAGCCGAACGTGGTGTTGCTCGATGTCCGCATGCCTGGTGGCGACGGACTGCATATTCTCGGTCGCCTAAAGCTAGACTATCCTGAACTTCCGGTACTCATCTTTTCCACCTACGACAACCCTACGTATGTTGCTCGCGCTGTGGCTCTTGGTGCCTCCGCTTATGTTCTGAAGAGCGACTCGCGCGCTCGACTGATCGAGTGCATTGAAATGGCTGTTAAGGGCGAGTCACTGTGGACGCGCGAAGAACTTCGCCGTGTTACCGGGGCTCTAGCAACTCCGCGAGTGATCTCGGATGTCGAAGTCCCGTTAACCCAGCGTGAAAGCGAAGTCCTCAGGCAGCTTGCCAATGGCCTGACAAACAAAGAGATCGCCAACACACTCAACATCAGCTACGAAACGGTCAAAGAACACGTCCAGCACATCCTGCGTAAGATCGGCGTATCCGATCGTACGCAAGCTGCGGTTTGGGCCGTACGCAAAGGTCTACTGTAGTCCTGAACACGTTCAATGGACCCGCGGCGCTTTCATCAGCGCGGAAGCCCGCGGTCCGGAACTCAACCTGTGCCGCTTGAGTCTTCTCCCATGACTTGAGTGGTTGCCTAGAGTCGAGCAAGCGTCTCAGTAAAGAAGCCCCAGAACTTCTGCACACTGCTGATCTGCACGCGTTCGTCTGGCGAGTGAGCTCCCAGGATGTTCGGACCAAAGCTGATCATTTCCATGCCAGGAAATTTCCCGCCGATAATGCCGCACTCAAGACCCGCATGACAGGCAGCGACATGCGGATCTTCCTTGAACATCTCCTTGTAGAGGGCAGTCATGGTTTGTACCAATTGACTCGTAGGTTCAGGTTGCCAACCAGGGTAGTCGCCCGAGACTTCGACTGTGCCACCCAGCGGTTCGAGCACCGAAGTCAAATTGCGAGTCAATTCGTCGCGTTCGCTGTCCACGGAACTGCGTGCTAAGCACATGACCGTGATCCGTCCTTCACTGGCAACCACCCGTGCCAAGTTGTTACTGGTCTGCACCAAGCCCGCAATCGATGGGCTCATTCGATAAATGCCGCTCAGCGTGCCATTGACCACAGCCAGCAACAGACGCTGCGTCTCGAGAGGCAGCAAGCCAAGTTGAGATTGTGCAGCGGTTACATCAAGTGGTGCGGAAGCAATCTGCAAAAGCGGATCGGTGACACTGTTTTCATGTTGCAAAGTTGTAGTCTCGGCCGCCAACCATTTCATGCAAGCCTCGACCTGATCGGCTGGCATACAAACTACCGCTGTGGATTCTCGCGGAATAGCGTTACGGAGACTGCCCCCTTCGATTCGCGAGATTCGCAAGCCAAACTTGCGTGCAGCTTGCCATAACAGGCGATTCATAATCTTGTTGGCATTGCCGCGCCCCAAGTGGATTTCCATGCCTGAATGGCCGCCAGCCAGGCCACGCACGCTCCATTGGAAGAACCTACACGTCGGCTTAGCAGGCTCGGGGTTGTAAGCCGCAGTGGCTGTCACGTCGGCACCGCCCGCGCAACCAATCGTCAGTTCATTGTCTTGTTCAGTATCCAGGTTCAACAAGATGCGACCCTTCAGCCATGTTGGGTCAATCGCCTTGGCACCGGTCATACCGGTCTCTTCATCAATAGTGAACAGGCATTCCAGCGCTGGATGCTTCAAGGAGTTGGACGCGAGTACCGTCAAGATACTCGCCACTCCAATGCCGTTATCCGCCCCCAGCGTTGTTCCTTCAGCCCGCACCCAGTCGCCCGCCACAACCATCTGGATCCCCTGAGTTTCAAAGTCAAAGGTGCAGTCTGAGTTCTTTTGCCAGACCATATCCAAGTGAGATTGCAGGACAATCGGCGGATGGTTCTCATAGCCCGCGGTGGCTGGTTTCCGAATCAAGACGTTCCCAAGCGAGTCGGTGATCGTCTCCAGCCCCAACTGTCTTCCGCGATCGACAATAAACTTGCTAATCGCTGCTTCGTTCTTCGAAGGTCGAGGCACTGCATTCAAGTCCGCAAATGCACTCCACAAACCCAAAGGCAAAAGTTCTCGAAGCTGAGCGTGAGTGTTCATTCGTTATTCCACATAGTTGTTTACCGGGTCATCCGCTGCGGCGGACTGAAAAGTGCTGATCCATTCCGGGCCTCATTCTACAGACCGATGCCAGGCAAGTTTAGACGACCAAAGAAGTTTAGACGCCCCAAGTCAAATTGTGCGGAAGCTGACGGCCTATTCATGGCTTGATAAGCCCTGCGGCAATTAGCGAAAGTTCGTATTGGAATACCTTGATCTGGGCTTTCCAAATGCCAGCCATAGCGTGAAAATTCTGTAAGATTTCGACACTTCTCGCCGATCGCCACCATCCTAGCTTGCTAGGTGGAGCGATGACTGATTAGCTAACTGCAAAAATGACCTCAAGCTCCCGTCCGCCCGTTCGATTTGCAAGCGGAGCTGGCAAACCGAATGGGCGGGCGGGAGCAGCGAGCAGTGTCCAGATTTCAAAAATATCTCAACCTGGAAGGAACGTGTCTTGCGCAGACGACTTGGCGATTGGTTCGGATTCAATTCAACAGATGCAGAACAAGTGGCCACTCGAGGCGATGGCCCTGCTGGTAGTTTGCAACTGACGGACGAAATGCTTCGCAATTGGCCAAGCGGTGATCTGTTTGGATTGACTCAGAACGCCGGCATGGGCTGGGATCCCAACATGATGGCTGGGCCACAGTTTGTGCTATTAAGCACGATGGGCGGCATGCGGGCGGAGAACGGTCAACCGATTGCGCTGGGTTACCACACGGGCCACTGGGAAGTGGGTCTGCAAGTCAGCGCGGCGGCGGAAACAATTACAGCCAGTGGCGGCATTCCTTACGCTGCTTACGTTAGCGATCCATGCGATGGTCGTTCGCAAGGTACAACAGGCATGTTCGATTCTTTGCCGTATCGCAACGATGCGGCCATTGTTATGCGACGTTTGATTCGATCCTTACCAACCCGACAAGGCGTGCTGTGTGTGGCCACCTGCGATAAGGGCTTACCTGCCGCCATGATTGCCATCGCGGGTTGCAGCGATTTGCCTGGGATCATTGTGCCAGGTGGAGTTACCTTGCCGCCAACCTCAGGCGAAGACACCGCCAAAGTGCAAACCATTGGCGCTCGCTACGCGCATGGCGAAATCACCTTGGAAGAGGCTTCCGAAGCCGGTTGCCGCGCGTGTGGCAGCCCTGGGGGCGGTTGTCAGTTTTTGGGAACAGCCGCAACTAGCCAAGTTGTCGCTGAAGCACTCGGTTTAACGGTACCGCATGCTGCTCTTGCCCCAAGCGGCCAAAGCGTATGGCTTGACATGGCACGCTACTCGGCTGAGTCGCTGATGGAGTTGGCTCGCAAAAAGATCAAGCTCAGCGATATTCTGACTCAGCAGTCGCTTGCCAACGCGATCGCGGTTCACGCTGCCTGCGGTGGTTCTACCAACTTGCTGTTGCATATCCCCGCGATCGCGCACGCCGCCGGTTTGAAACGACCTACGGTTGAAGATTGGAGCGAAGTGAATCGCCGCGTGGCACGCTTCGTCGATGTGCTGCCCAACGGCCCCAAGAATCATCCCACAGTCCAACTATATCTCGCGGGCGGCGTACCCGAGATCATGCTGCACTTGCGGGAACTCGGTGCAGTTGATTGTTCTTGCATGACGGTCATTGGCAAGACTTGGAACGAGATACTGGACGAGTGGAAATCGAGCGAACGCAGAACCGCGATGCGGCAACTGCTGCGAGACCGCGATGGCATCGATCCAGACGACGTGATCATTCCCCCGGCAATTGCCAAGCAACGCGGTTTGACCAGCACCGTTGTATTTCCGCTCGGCAATCTGTGCCCCGAAGGTTCCGTTATCAAAGCCACCTCGATCGATCCTTCAGTAATCGATGCGGACGGAGTCTATCGCCACACCGGACCAGCCAAAGTCTTCACCTCTGAACACGCGGCGATTCGAGCCATCAAAGGCCAGTCCGATCGCAAAGTTGAAGCGGGCGATGTGTTGGTGCTTATCGGTTGCGGTCCGCTGGGAACCGGCATGGAAGAGACCTACCAGCTCACCTCAGCACTGAAGTTTATCAAATGGGGTAAGCATGTGGCCATCGTCACTGACGCGCGTTTCTCAGGTGTAAGTACCGGCGCTTGCATCGGACATGTTGGCCCTGAGGCGCTTGCCGGGGGTCCGCTGGGCAAAGTTCAGGATGGAGACATGGTCGAGATTGTTGTCGACCGCAATCAACTCACAGGGTCCGTGAACTTGGTTTCCGTCGGTGGCAAGCAACTAACGGCCGCTGAAGCCACTGAATTACTGAACTCGCGCCCAGCCCATCCGGAACTCAAGCCCGATCCTCGCTTACCCGACGATACCCGCCTGTGGGCGGCTCTGCAACAACTGGGTGGCGGCACTTGGGGTGGCTGCGTTTACGACCTAGATGCGATTGTCAAAGCACTAACAGGCCGCTGAAAAATTACCTGGGTTGTACCTGGGTGCTCACCGCTGGGCTCGACTTTCTCCATGTCAAAGTTGAGCCGAGCTGCAATGCGGCTTAGCGTTTCCTCAGCTCGCTTGACTTCAACTCAAGTTTCCACATCGGCTGCCCATGCATTTGAACCCATTCACGTGTCCGTCAGTGGTCCAGTGAACCCCCGTTTAGTAGCCTCAGGCTGGCCAAATGCAGAATTTATCGAAACGAATGCACAAACCATGTGCAGAAGCGTCGCGCACCAGTAACTTGGCGATTCAGTTAACATCGGTGGCTCTTTGGATGGACAGCGAAAGGAAAAGCGACGCGTGCTAGTATCCGCTTTCTCGCTATCATTTAAAATGAGTGCGGCACCAGAATTTGCGCGAGCCTCCCTATCTGTTGCGCGACGATCAATCTAACCCCAAAATCCTTGCCTCCCAACTGAATTTACCGAGAAGTAGAAGGCGCCGACTATGTTTACCATGCTTAAGCACCCGATTGGGATCGCACTGGCGAGCCTGCTCCTAATCTCCGCAGGCTCGCCGAATGCCAGCGGTGCTGAGTTGCGAGTTGGCAAGCTGCGCGTTGGGAAAATACTGTTTCTTGGAAATAGTATTACGCTGCACGCACCTGCTCCCAACATCGGTTGGACGGGCAATTGGGGAATGGCGGCTACTGCCCAGGACCGAGATTATGTGCACGTGTTGCTGAGTCGCATTGCAGAAGCAGCGGGTGGAAAGCCGGAGATTAAAGTCCGGAATATCGCAGAATTTGAGCGAAAATTATCGGCGTACAATGTGAAAGACGAGCTCAAGGAGGAACTCGCCTTCAAAGCGGATCTTGTAATCATTGCCATCGGTGAGAATGCAACTTCACCTAAATCCGATGAACAGAAACACCAGTTTGAAACGGCTTTCCGAGACCTGCTAAACGAACTCAAGCAGCATGGTCAGCCGACGATCTTCGTCCGCAGTCAGTTTTGGCAAGACACTGACAAAGACCAACTCATGAACCGGTGCAGCCAAGCAACCGGCGCAATATTCGTTGACATCAGCCGACTTGGCCAAGAAGAAACCAATTACGCCCGCTCGGAACAGAAGATTGAACACAGCGGCGTCGCGGGGCACCCCGGTGATAAAGGTATGCAAGCCTTGGCCGGTGCACTCTGGCAAGCGATGCGAGCGTATGCACAGCTGGAAAGCAAGTGAACTTTAAGATTGCTTTATATGGCAATAGTTTACACGCAAACAGTTTGCATCGAATCTATTTATATATCAACTATTGGGATATGAGCTGTCTTGACTAGAATTGAGATTCCTTACGGCAGAGATGTTCTCCAGGTAGTGGTGCCAAAAGAGTTTAAAGCACACATCCTCAGGAAGGAACCAATGCCCATTCTCTACGATCCGGTCGGAGCTTTTCAGCGGGCTCTACAGGCCCCTGTCGGCTGCGCACCGCTTGCGGAATTGGCTAAGGATAAACGCTCGGTTTGCATCGTTATCTGTGACATCACACGACCTGTTCCCAACGGATTGGTTCTCCCGGCCCTGATTCACGCTCTACTTGATTCAGGTGTCGCGTTGGAGGAAATCACGATCCTGGTAGCAACCGGATTGCATCGGCCAAACCTTGGGGACGAACTCCTGGAACTTGTTGGGGATCGCTGGGTTTATGAAAACGTCCGCATCGAGAATCACGACGCGCGGGACGATGGTTCGTTAACTCACTTAGGGGAAACGCCCACGGACAAGATTCCCATCGTGCTCAACCGACGTCTGGTTGAAGCCGAGCTGAGAATTGTTACTGGGTTAGTTGAGCCGCATTTCATGGCGGGTTACTCTGGCGGACGCAAAGTCATCGCGCCAGGTGTGGCAGGTGCAGAGACCATCCGTACGTTTCACAATTTCCGTTTCATGAATGATGCGCGAGCGACGAATTGCAATCTCGACGGCAATCCGCTGCATCGCGGGCAACTGGAGATTCTGCAGACGCTAGGTCCCGTGTTTGCCGTGAATACGGTTATCGACGAGCAGCGGCAATTGAGCTTTATCAATTGCGGCGAGTGTCAGCAGAGTCATTTGCAGGCCGTTGAGTACGTGCGGCGTTATGCAGAGATTCCGGTTGATCGCAAGTTTTCCACTGTTGTGACGAGCGCTGCCGGCTATCCGCTCGACAAAACTTATTACCAGACCGTCAAAGGCATGGTCGGTCCGATTCAGATCCTAAAAGAGGGTGGAACGTTGATCATCGTCAGCGCTTGTGAGGAAGGCTTGGGATCGCCCGAGTTCCGCGCATCGCAGCTAAGCCTAATTCAGCAAGGAGCAAATGCCTTTCTCAAATCGCTCGCCAACAAGCCACTAGCCGATATCGATGGCTGGCAGAGTCAAATGCAGACGCGGGCAACCAATATCGGTCGCGTATTGCTCTACAGTCCCAACTTAAATCAAGCCGACCGTCTAGCAACTGGGGTCGAGATGATCGAAAGCGTCGAGCAAGCAATTGCAGACAGTGTGAACTCTAGCCAGGACCTGAACGTCGCCTTCATCCCCGAAGGCCCCTACGTCATTCCACTGTTCGCCATGTAGAAGACATAAAGGCCACGCGGACTTGACTAGCAGGCTGCTGAAGTTAGCTGGAAAGTCGCGCTAAGATTCGCTGCCGATTCTCGGGTGATGTATTCGATACTTGATCGAAACGACCAGCGCACGCATCCCGCGCATCGTCGATAAACCATGGATGACGTTGGGCTCCGCGATCCAGCAGCAATTCGAACACTGCGCTTGCACCAGCCACGATGGCCCAGCCAGCTGGCGTATTGTTGTGCAGTTTACCCGAGCGAGCTTCCAGGTCGGCACCATGGTCTAGCAGCGCTTCAGCCGCCTGAAGGCAATGGTGCCAAGCCGCGGTATGCAGGGGAGTGCCGTGGTCGTACCCTCCGCGCACATTGGCTGATAAACCGCGCCGTACCAACTGAGCAATGGCCTCGCCCTGGTTAGTCCTCGCCGCTGCATGCAGAGGCGTTGAATCAGTCCCGATCGAAAAATTAAGGACGTTGTGCACATCATGTTCTTTGCCAGGTGGAAAGAAAGTTTGGTTGATCCGTGCATGAATGAGATTCGGATCTGCATCCAGCAGGTTATCGATTGCGCGTTGATCTCCGCAAGCTACGACTGAGAAAATGTCTGGCAGGGCTCCTACGGACAATAGGTATCGAGCTACCTCAGGTCGAGCGGTGCATAGGTACTGTAACGGCGTGCTGTAATGATCGGTACAGCGGGCGTCGATTTCCGCCCCGCGCTCGAGGAGCAATTTGGCGACTTCGATCGTGTCCGCAAAATGAAGCGGTTGGCAACCGTCGCCACCCTTTTCTGAGACTCGTGCCGGTGCAGCGTCGAGTAATCGGCATACTGCCTCGCAATCGCCCAAACCTGCTGCAGTGTGCACATCCATGGTTGCACCACGGGAAAGCAGATAGCTGGCCAACGCTTTGTCTCTGCGATAGATCGCACAGTGCAATGGACTCCACGGCCCCATCTGCCAGTCGCTGCGTTTGTTTGGATCAGCCCCCAAATCGATCAGCAATTCAACAATGGCTGGTCGATTGCTGAAACAAGCGGTTGTCAGCGGGGTCGCCCCGAAACTGCGATAATCGAAGCTATCAAGCAGCTCTGGCGCCTCCATTACGCTAGCACGGATTTGCTGCAGATCGCCGCTAGTGAGGGTTCGAAAAAAACGGGTCTGTTCAGGCGTATTGCTGTGGATCATTTCAGTATCGCGGTAGCCAAGTTGTTATCGTGAAGTCAATTAGCATATCGTTCTTAGAGCCAAGCCGTGTTGCTGGTTGGGGAAACTTTGGCCGCATTTGTAACTTGTGCAGTAACGCAGCGGCGTTTAGTTGTCACCCATCGAGCAAGCGGACGGGTGGTAACTGTCATGGAACTGCTTTCCCCCATCAACAAGGTACGGAGGAAAGATGGCTTGGATGCATATGAACGCAAACGCGAGGAATTGCTGACTACTTCTTGCCATCGAATCGAATTGGATTGGGCAATCCGTCCTAACATCGATTCCAGTTCCACTTCTACCTGAAGATGGCGAAATCCAACTTAATCTTGCCACCGCATTTCGAGATGCGTACGAGCCAGCATTTTATGACCAGCGCCTGCCGCACGATGTTCCTCTGAAGCCATTAATTAACCAAACAGAAACTGAACAAGCTAGAAGCCTTGTGAAGCGGTAGTTTTGATGTTGCGTGTTTAGGGCATTCGCAACCCAAAGCGTTAGTTTTGATGTTGAGCTGTTTTGGGGTTTACGGACCAGAGGTCGGTCAAATTCCTTAATCGCTATATCGTAAACCTCCCAATCTAACAGGTGCAGGTTTTGATAACGACCTGAGACTAGATCAGGTTTACCACCTTTCAGAGTAGTTGTCCGTCATTTAACGTGGTGTAAGAGTATTTGATTTTTGGGGTACTTCGGGGATAATATCCACGCCCCAAAAGAGTTGACTTCGGGAATAATATCCGCTAACTTCGGACATAATATCCAATTCGGATATTATGTACCGGGTGAGTCCGGCATAAATATAGAGTTCGTGCTGCTACCAATGTTCGCCCGGAGCTATCAGAAACCGCAGCAGATATGTGATTGTTTGCGTCAGCAGAGTTTCCACCGGGCTTGTCCCGGTGGTATGTCAACTGACGAGCTAAACGGGTTGCGGATCGCATGGAAAGCGACGAGCGTTGATGCTGCCACCAAATGGATCTTGAACGATGTCGCAACATCACTTGGTCATGACGTCGACGGATTAGGATTCGTCGTCATGACGAATTCGACAAGACACACGTACGCGATCCATCGTTTCCGCCGGACTCACCATGCAAAAATTGCTTGCGATTGGCA
>JANRMD010000534.1:0-17642 GCA_033761895.1 Pirellulaceae bacterium
AACATGGAGATGTTGCCGTTAAGCTAGCGGTGGGTGCGGCTAGCGATTTACGATCGACTACCGCACAAGATCTTACACAGCGGACTTTGATTGGTCCGACCTCAGTCGCTGGCTGCTTCGCAACCATCGATCCCGCTGCACAGATGCCCGTGGAGCGTTACTTGCTGAGCGCCAAGAAAGGGGACACCTATCATCTGTCGGTCGAAGCGGCTCGCTGGGGCTCAACGGTCGATCCCGCTTTGACGATTGTTTCTGCAGATGGCAAAGAGATCCTGCGCAACGATGATGCGGCAGACTCAGTCGATATCCATGCCGATTTCAATGTCCCCGAAGACGGTCTGTATGAGATCATTCTAAGTGATCTTTCAGGAAGTAAACCGTCACTCGCCAATGTCTACCGCTTGGCCGTCGAAGATCAAGAGAATGCGTCCGAGTTCACCTTGCAGGCTCCAGAGCGCATCGATATCCCGCTGGGTGGAACTGTCGACCTAACTGCCAAAACGCTTCGTCGTGGGACATGGGATGAACCGATTGTCTTGACACTCGAGGACCTTCCCGCAGGTGTTACCGTACCACCCCTGCCAGCATCGCCTAATGCCAAGCCCGCTGAAGCAGTTCCTTCCTCCGCGAACAATCCACCCAAGCGAAGTAAGAAAGCGGGGCCTAACGAAGCCAAGATAACTTTGGCTGCCGCCAATAATGTTGCTGCGGAAGCCAAGTTGGCTAGGCTAGTGGCGACCACGACCATCAAGGACCAATTGGTCGTCCGAAGAAGCCGACCGATATTGATTTCAACTACCTTAAAGACTCGGTGCGTGGTGAAATCAGCGGTACAAGATGGAGGTCGTATCGTGAACCGCGGGACAACTTATCCAGCCGATGTGATCATCGAACGGCTGGAGGATTACAACGGGACCGTCGAATTGCAGATGGCCGCAACGCAGCAGCGCCAACGGCGGGGAATCATGGCTCCCAACCTTGTGGTCCCGGCTGGGCAAGCGGAAGTGCAATACCCAGTGTTCATGCCCGAATGGCTGGAAACCAATCTCACCGCTCGCATGAATGTGATCGGTATCGCCCAGGTCCCCGATCCGCTTGGCAACATTCGCCACATCACTGGAATCATGGATGGATTTATCGTGATGAGTCTTGAAGGAGCGCTGCTGAAGCTTACGCACGAACCTCAGGACCATGTGGTGCAGCTTGGTTCCACGCTTGAAATACCGCTGAAGGTATCGCGAAATGTCAAGCTACCGGAAGCTGTGCGAGTTGAATTGGTGCCCGATGCAAATTTCGCGGATGCGATAACTTGCCAGCCCGTCGTAGTTCCCACCAGTTCGCAGGTGACCACCAGCACTTTGCAAATCGGCTCGCAACCACACTTGGTGGGCAAGCGTTCGATCACACTTCGGGCAACCGCATTGCAAAATGGACGTTGGCCAACCATTGCCGAGACCACTGTTCCCATCGTCATCGTTTCCGATAAGCAATAGGTTGTTTTAGGTGAGTTTTGGTTAGTGAGTTTTGGTTGGGTGTGCCACTGGCTTGCCAGTGCAAACGAAGGTGTTATCGTCCACAACAGAAAGTCTCCCCAGCACAACGAGTGTAACACCAGAGCCGCCGAAGTTGGACGTTATCACTTACGATCGAGTTGGGTGATGAGTCAGTGGCTGCAGCGGTATTGATGAGTCAGTAGTTGCAGCGCATTGGATCACGTTTGCTTACTCCAGCCTTATTACTTCGACAGCTTTGCGCAAAAACAAGTGCATTGGGTCGACAGCCGTTGTTGAGAATCGACACCTTCGTCTGCACTGGCACGCCAGTGGCACACGAAAACCAGAATACGAAACCCCAAAGTTAAATTGTTACGTAGCACAAGAACGAAGAATATTGATTCTTTTGGGTATTCCAAAACTAAGATTTGAATTTGTCAAGTGAAAACACCGAGGCTTCTCGCTGATCGCCACGGTGAAGTAACGACTATTGAGCTTGTGGTTTGTCCAGATTGGATTTTGGGGTTGATGAGCTATTTTGATTCCCTCGAATCAATGAGGTAGCGAAAGCCGTCAACGCTTTCGGAGGGACACCGCGGTACTCTCGATATGCTTGAGGGCGGATGAATAACTGCAGCACGGTTTGTGAGCCGACGGCGCTAGCCGCGGGTGACCGAAGGAGCAATCGTTCATCGTCAATGAACCTGCCAATGCAGAAGATCTTGCAGTTCAATTTGCATTGGAACGAGCCCAATCCATGTACGCACCAAACTTCGAGACCCGCAGCTAGCGCCTTTTGATGTTGCACTGTATTGATTTAGGGGCAAAGCCCCCGCCCGTTTGCCTAGCCCAGCCTAAAAGGGCTGGGGCTAGGAGTAAAGGAAATTGCAGGACAACGGCCCGAACGTGTGTTCACTCGAAATACTCCACCGTGAGCAAACGGCCGGGCCTTTGGCCCTAACACTCAACTGCACCAAAGTCCCAGCCCGTTAGGCTGGGCTAGGTAAAATGCTGGACCTTTGGTCCATAAACCCTAAAACAGTGCAACATCAAAACTAACAATATTGATTGGCAATTCGTAAACCGTTGCTTTAATGGCGAAATTGATTGCAGCCTCACTGAAACAATGGGCATGCAGCAATTAGGCCCTTTCAGCAACCCGGGTCCAGCGCGTTCGTAATTGCATAGCCAACCAAATCAGCGCGGCGCAGGCGATGATGGCTAGAGGAAGGTGCAGCGGTTCGAAGGCGTAATGAGCAACTGTGTTGCCGTGGCCAGGCACACCGTGCCCCTCATGTCCCCATGCGTGCTGTGGCAACATGCACAACGCAACTACGGCAGTGGAAGTTCTTAGTTTCATGGCCAAGGCCCTCATAGTGATAATGATTTGATGAGTTTGAAAACAAGGATTGATCTAACAGATTCGCGGTAATTGCTGGCCGATGGGCATCGGAATCACCCGATTCGATCCCAGGGAAGTTCTTGCCACAACCAGCTTGTGGGAATCTTCGACGACAGTGCCGATGATGGCTGCGCTGCGTGCAACTGGATACGAACGCATGACATTCAACAAACGGTCAGCGTCCGTGGCTGGTACTACGGCGACCAGTTTACCTTCGTTGGCAACCAGCAGCGGATCGAGCCCCAGGAATTCGCAAGCTGAGCGAACGATAGGATCGACCGGAACACTGTGTTCATCGATCTTGATGCCACAGGCCGATGCGCCTGCGATCTCATTTAGGCTGGTCGCTAACCCACCACGCGTTGGATCTCTCAGCACGCGAATATCAGGGCAGTGTGCCAGCATCACTTCAACTAGATCTGCCAACGAGCAAGTATCGCTTTGAATTGGCGATTCGAATTCCAGCCCCTCCCGAACGCTCATCACTGCCATGCCATGATCGCCCATGGTGCCGCTAACCAGGACGACATCGCCTGGCCGAGCCCGATCGATACTAATGTTTCGCTCCGCTGGCAATACTCCAATGCCAGTCGTGTTGATGTAGCAACCGTCACCGTGGCCACGTTCTACCACTTTGGTGTCACCGGCGATGATCTTTACGCCAGCCTTGGTCGCCGCGCGAGCCATATCGCGCGAGATTCGCATCAAGGAGTCAATCGGTAGCCCTTCCTCCAAGATGAAACCGGCAGTCAGATAGAGAGGCTTTGCGCCGCTCATCGCCAGGTCATTCACTGTTCCATAGACGGCTAGTTCACCGATACTACCGCCAGGAAAGAAGAGCGGCTGAACGACGAACGAATCCGTGGAAACTGCGATCCGAGAGCCGGGCAACTGCAGAGGAGTGGAATCGCCGAGTGCGGCCAGCGAAGTGTTATTGAACGCGGGCAAAAACACATGCTCAATCAACTCTGCGGACAGCTTTCCGCCGCCTCCATGTCCCATCACAACGTGTGGATAATCGCGCAGCGGTAGCGGGCAGACGAAATCTTCAATATCGATAGCTGTCACAGGCAGAACTTCTGATTCTTCGATGGCTTTAGTCACACCCGCTCCAATTGAACGAATCGGCCATAGTTGTAATAGGCGGCACATGCTCCTTCGCTGGAGACCATGGTCGCGCCCAGTGGACTGCGCGGCGTACACGCTTTGCCAAAGGCCGCGCATTGATGTGGTTTAATTACGCCTTGAAGCACTTCACCGGCCCGACAAACGGCTGATTCGCAAGTTTGCACATGCGAGACTGCGAACCGCAATTCCGCATCGAAATCGGCGTACTCGGGGCTTAGTTTCCAACCGCTGTTGGGGATCACCCCAATTCCACGCCAGCCCCGATCCGTCACGCGAAACACCTCAGCAATCGTTTGCTGCGCAGCTTGGTTACCCTGTTCATGGACGACTCGCTGAAAGGCGTTCTCAACAAACGCTTGATCGCTCTCGAGTTGCATAACCGTCCGGCGAATCCCCTGCAACAGATCAAGCGGTTCGAAACCGGTAACCACTATTGGCACATTGAATCGCTGTGCAATCGCATGGTATTGGTGGTACCCCATCACGCAGCAAACATGCCCTGCCGCCAAAAAGCCCTGCACACGGTTGCGAGGTGAATTCATGATGGCTTCAATTGCCGGCGGAACAAGCACATGGGATACAAGAGCCGAGAAGTTCTTCAGGCCTTGAGCCTTTGCCAACTTGATCGCCATCGCATTTGCAGGCGCAGTGGTCTCAAAACCGATCGCAAAGAAAACAACTTGACGGTCGGGATTCGCATGCGCCAACTTGAGCGCATCCAATGGCGAGTACACGATGCGCACATCACTTCCAGCCCCTTTGATTTGTAGCAGGTCATCACGTGAGCCGGGCACGCGCAACATATCACCAAAGGAACAGAAGATAACGTCTGGCTTGGCCGCAATGGCCAGCGCTTGGTCGATGATGTTTAAGGGAGTAACGCAGACCGGACATCCCGGTCCGTGAATCAGTTCGATCTCCGTTGGAAGAATTTGATCGATGCCGTTGCGAATAATTGAGTGCGTTTGGCCACCGCAGACTTCCATAATGGACCACGGGCGGGTCACGCTGCGTGCGATTTGATCCGCCAGTCGCTTCGCTTGCTCGCTATTGCGGAACTCAGTGAGGTACTTCATCGCGGCTCTCCTGGCAACTCAGCCACATAATCATCGTCCGCGCGCAGTTCTTCAAGTTCCTCTTCAAGCAAACCTAGCGAGGCGAACATACGAAGGGTCTCTTGAGCCGACTCTTCGTCGATGCGACTGATCGCAAACCCCACGTGGACAATCGTATAGTCACCTACAATGGCCTCGGGCAGGTAAGCCAAGCAGACTTCCTTAACAACGCCGCCAAAGTTGACTTTGGCCATCCGCGTTCCTTGATCTTCGTAAATCGAGTCGATTCGTCCAGGTACAGCTAAGCACATGGTTGAGCCTCGCTTCTCTTGGTTTCGCAAATGTTATCGCAAGCTGAGAAAATCTCACCGCAGTCCCAGATCATAACACGGTTGTTTCCCGAATCGGCTACAGCCAAGTGATTTTCATGGATGCAAATCCCGTAAGGCCAACACAGCGACTGATTCGTAACTGCTTTCCAATGGTTCTCGCCGAACTTGGCAAAATCGATTTGCCCGACCACATCGCGGGCTTGCGCAAAAGCCACTTGTTCGACGGGCAACTTCCAAAACAAAATCCGATTGTTGGCCGTGTCCGCCACCGCCAAACAATTTCTTTGAACATCAAGTCCATATGGGAATCGCAAACGTCGCTCGCCTTGCACATCATAAGGCCACTCGCGCGAGTCCGACATACTTTCTTGCCCAAGCACACGATCGGCAGGACGATCCAACAGCAGCGGGCCCTCCCAACCAAGCACGCGATGATTTCCCGCATCTGCAATCCACAGTTGATGTTCGTTACCGCCAACAGCGTGCGGCCAGCGAAATGAGTTGGCCGCAATTGGTCCATCGCGATTCTCACCGGTCGACACGAAGTCTGGTTGGCCAATAACCCATTCGGCCGGCGCGTCTTTCGGTGGAATCCCAGACCAAACCAGCACTCGTCGATTGCCGGTGTCGGTGACGTACAACCTACCGGCGACGAACGCCAGCCCGTAAGGCCAATACAGGCCATCAGCCGATGCGGCTACACCGCGATTCGGTTGAACGTGCAGCAGATCGCTTTGACCAATCGCATAATCAGGTGGCGTTTGTGACGTTGTAGGGACAGCATTCCAAACCAGAATGCGATGGTGCCAAGCATCCGCAATCAGAAGCTTGCCATCGGCCACTAAAACTCCCGTTGGCAAGTGAAGACCATTCGGAAAGTCACCTTGTCCGCGAGCGGGACCTTCGGAATAAAAGTCGGCTTGTCCCAAGACGATGTCCGCCGCCTGCCCATCTTCGACTGGCATGCCGTTCCAAATCAGTACGCGGTGATTGCCTGAATCGCAAACAATGAAATGCTCGTCATCCATCCAGACACCGCGCGGCGCATACATTTGCGATGGAGTCGGTTGCGCGCATGGTAGCGCCAAACCTCCTGGCGACTTTGCACCTAGCCAGACTAAGGGCGCTGCCGCTGACGAAGCCATCGATGGCTCTGCTAACACAGGTCCATCGGTCCGCGAGCGCTGCGAAATGCTGACGTAGGGTTGGGAAGCAGGCATAGTGAAAAGTTATTCCGGGCGAACCCAAACTTGGTTGTTCATAATTCGAGTCGGAAAAGGCTCCAACTGGCATTGGGGAGCGCTAAAGCACTCACCCGACTCGGCATCGAATTGGAATCCGTGCCAGGGGCAAGTAAGCGTCCCACCAGCCGCATCCAAAATCGCTCCATCCAGCGGCAAGCCTTGGTGAGCGCAAGCGTTGCGGTACGCCTTCACGCCCTGCGCGGTTCGAACTAGTAAGATCTCGTTGTCGCCCGAGCGGAACGCAAATGGCTTGTCGAAGGGAACGTCGTCGAGCTGCGGTCCACCGATCCAGCCCGCCCCAGCGTTGACCGTCGATATTTGCACTAGATTAGACGGAGCAGGTTCGACAACTTCAACGCCCTCAATCTCCGGTATATGTTCCTTCAATGATTCTTCAACGGTCTTTTTGAGCGTCACGGACGACATTGAACATCCGTTGCAATTGCCCGTAAGTTGTACCAAGACTGTCTTGTTCCGCATCCCAACGAAAGCGACATCCCCTCCGTGCGACTGCATGTACGGCCGGACCATGTCGATAACACGTCGAACTTGTGTCTGCAAATCTGCCCGAATCAATCCATGCATCGAGAACAGTGCATACACAGCCGGTTCCTCGACTAGTTCGAATAGAACCTCCTTGCCCCGCGGGTCGCTCTTCATCGCCTTGACGATGTGTGTCAGCCCCACTTTGTGGAACTCTTCTATGGCGGACTTCATCGCCATCGCCTTACTGCGCATCTCAGGCGGCAGGGTTTGAATCTCTGCGATAGCCGCATCGACCTTTTGCGCCAACTGTTCAAAATCATCGACCGTCAAGCTCGGTACGCCTGCCTTGGTCACTTCTTCGTTGCTAACAGACATAAATTTGCCTCAACTACTTGGCTTGGTAATTACATGGCTTGGTAACCCGAGTGTTGCTCCAGTGATTCCAGCGCTTTATTGTACAACAGTTGACTGAACTGGCGTTTGGCCAGATCTCGCAGATGTGATTCAACGCTGATCTGCTTTTCGGTGGATTGCGCAAAGTCCACGGAACTGTCGATCGGTACAAGTTTTTGCTGTGCCATCGCGCGTAGGATAAAGCATGCACCATCGATGTTGTTAAGCAAAAAATCTTCGAAAACCGCTTCGCAAAAACCCTCCAGCCAAACCCCTTGACCATTGGGCTCCTGACGCAAATTCTCCATAGCCGCATCGGCACCCCGAAACCTTTGTTCAAGTCGTTCAACGTAGCGTTCTACAGCAGTCTGCAGAAAGAACTCAAATTGTTGGCGTTCGTAGAGGTGCATATTCTCGAGTGGCTTGTGTTCAGACTGTCAAGGTTCCGTTTGCAGCGGCGATGGCGTCATTGATGCGCTCAACCAATTCGCGGGCGGTGAGCGCTTGCTCTTCCTGCTCGTGCCACTGGAAAAGCTTATAGGCCTCCGCAGCTTTTTCCAGCGCTGGTTTGAAGATTCCCAAGTGAGCCAGCGCGTTGGCTTGATTGAGCAAAACAATCGCGTAAGCAATTGGTTCACGCGCTCGAGTGCGGATGGTTAGCACTTGGTCGTAAATCTCGATCGCTTGAATCAAGTTGCTTTCAGGGTGACTGGTCGGAGCATACTGCAAAGCGTTAGCCAGGTTCATGCTGATCCTCGCCCACATTTCAGCATGGGATTCGGTATTCAATCCCGCAAGCGCTGCTCGAAAAGACTGAATGGCAATGCCGGTTCGGAGTTGACTGCTGGTCTCACTGCTAGGGAGCGCCAAGTAGGCGAGCCCCAAGTTATTGTGCAAGTCAGCGTACAATTCAGGTTGCGTCTCGGCATGAATGCCCGTTTGCAAAGCGGCTTGATAAGCTCGGATCGCCGCCAATCCACCTTCGCGGTTGGTGTCGGCGGATTGTTGCAAAACCATGCCCAGCTGCGTCCACAACTCAGCCAGAAACCCAGGTAGTTTCTGTTGCTGGGCAATGGCAATCGCAGCCTCATATTCCCTGTGAACGAGTGCAGTAGGCAAGTTGAGACTATTATGAGCGACGAGGGCTGCTTGCGCAACCAAAATGGCTTCTAATAGTGGCGAACACCCATGAGCCGCTTGCCCAGCTAGAATGAGTTTCTGACGAGCCTCAGCAAAATTCTCGTGTTCCAGTTCCAAGGTTGCAGCGCTGGCGAGTGCCCAGGCCAGTAGTTCACCGTCTAACTCGAAACAGTCAGGCAACTGCGCAGCGAGCCCCACATTGAATGCGGCTATTTCAAGCAGCGTTCGCAGGTCACCCGTGAGCCTGCTGCGCACCTTGTGCAACAGCTCAGAGGGCTGGTCAATAAAATGCTGCGAGGCTGGCTCCGTGATAAAGGAACTCAAGACGAACAGATTGTAGGCGTGCAGGCCATCATCTGCGTGCGATCGAGCTTCTTGCAGCAACTTGTAAGCAGACTGAAGATTCCCACGTGCGGCCTCCTGAAAGAACCGCCAGGCTTCGGGTAGAGCTCCAGAACAATCTCCTGCAAGAACTTCTGCCAGCATGGCGGCTTGCTGTGGATCGCCGGTCTCGGGAAGCAACAATGCTGAAGCGGCACCTGAGTAGATTCCAAGCGGCTGTGGTCGCAGCATCGAGACTTGTGCGCCGTTTGTCGTCATTGACCGCTTCTCCCAGCATGCTGTTCGACCCGCAAACCCGCGATCTGTTCATCCCAAGTTGCCAGGAACACTCCGGCTGGAACCTGGAACTGAAACAATTCGTTTACCAGTAGACTGCGATCGCCCCGCGCGTTCCGACGCTTGAGCATCAATCCGCCAGCGGCTGCTCCCCGTGTGGGCAATAAATAGAGTTGTCCATCGCGCCGCAGCGCTACCAATGTATCCTCAGGAAAGAACCTCTCCGCATCCTCTTTGGAAAGTCGCATGTAACCATCGGCAGTAATCTCGATCTTCGCTTGGTTGTGTCCCACCTTCGCTTGGTCTTCGCTGAGCATACCCAACAATCGCTGTACGAGTTGATCGATGGCCAAATCCACTTCTGGCGAAAGAGCTTCACCAACTCCGAATTGCTTACCTTCGATCAAAAATACAGTGACCTTCTCGGGGTAATCGGCTTTCAACAGCCAGCGACCAAAGGCCAACGCATGATCCCAACGGAAGGCGTGCAAGTTGATGCCGGTCAGCGGCGGTAACTGCTCGACCTCCTCACCGGGCAATTCAAAGACAGCCCCCGGTTCGCTACCCGACTGGCATGCATCGACAAGAATGACGTGTGGAACACCGCGCATTTGGAAGGCAACATCCATACCACCGGTACCACCGTCGGCACAGCGCACGTTGACCGGCAGTCCACGTTCCCACATGCGTCGAATCAACACAGGGCCGATCGCATCATCACCGCACAGAACGTTTCCGCAACCAATAATCAACGTTGAAACTGGGCGTGCGTGCGAGACTGAAGGATCAAAATCCCGAGGCACGTCCTGCGTTCCAGTTCGATCTGCGCGAGGCTCTACAAGTGGCTTTAGCATTTATCCCAACTCGCCAATGCGAAACTTCGAGAGCTGTCGCCCAGTTTTGCCATCGTAGGCGTGCACCGTACAAACCAGACACGAATCAAATGAACGAGCCACATGGCCCATTTCAATGGGGTCTGTTGGATCCGTGATTGTAGCGCCAATAAAGGCTTGCTCCATTGGCCCGTGTACTTGCTTGGCATCTTGCGGACCGATGTTCCACGCGGTTGGCGTGATGACTTGATAGTTCTCAATCCGTCCTTTGTCGATCACGATCCAGTCGGACAGCGAGCCGCGAGCCGCTTCGGTTGAACCAAAACCTTTCCCGGATTGCAGTTCTTCAGGCTTGTTGTAAAAACGCTCGTGCAATTGCAATTCGCTCAGCCATTTCGTCACCAGCTTATAGTACTTGCAGGCTTCGTGCATTCGGGCCATCACTCGAGTCAACACGTTTGGACCGGATACCTTGAGGGCATCGACGAACAGTGGATCGTAGTCTTGATGAGCCGCAGCACCAGGTCGACCCGCGATTACTTGCCGAGAAAGTGGTCCGGCTTCCAGCGGCAATGAACCGACTCCCGGGACTTCATAGCGCGGCGATTTTGCCCAACTGTACTTACCTTGCTTATGTCCTTCTAGAGGATCGATGGGTTCAGTCACGCCGTTCCACGGATGCAAGTACGTATCCCCTCGATAGAACGAGTGCGAAGTCGACTCGCGTACATTGAGGTGATCAAAGTCGTGATAGTTCTTGCCATCGTAGATGCCGGCACGATTGATCAATGCCGCGTTGCGACCTTCAACGGTCGGATGCTCGTACAAGGCGGGATCAAAGTAAGTACCGGTCGCAATGAACTTTCCACAGCCTTGCCCAAACTTGTCTAACCCAATCGCTTTGGAAAATCGCAAGAACAATCCACAGTCGGAATTGCGCTGGCGATCGTTTTCATCAGCCCATTTCCACACATCGGCCCACGTCTTGTTCTCCATCCAGCGTTCGATGCTGCAGCCGAGCCAAGTATTCTCCAGCCACTCGCGTTTCCAATAATCGAGAATCGCAATCGAACGCGTCACGTCTGACAATGTCGGCGCGCACATGACTCCACCCGGAACCATAAAGCTTGAGTGTGGCCACTGACCACCGAACATCGCGTAGACTTCAACCGGCTTGCCGGATAGCGTCACCCCTTTTTCGTAGGATGTGCCGACGAAGGGCGCGAAGCGTTTGACGACTTCGTCAAATTCCGGTGCCTTGGCATAGTTCTTGTGCGTTAAATCAATCGCGAATAACGCATAGAACCAACGTGGAATGGACTGCAACGTTTCGCATCCCTGAGCGATGTTGCGGACCAAAGTCGCATTGTGCGGCACATGAGTTTTCCAAGCCGTATCAAGCGCATAACATGCCTTGAACAGGTGGCTGCCACCGCAGATACCACATATACGCGGCGTTACGATCAATCCCGCTTGTGGATCTTTGCCCTTGAGAATGATCTCAAAGCCCCGAAACATGCTCGCTTCGGTCCAGGCATCCGTAACCACCCGATCTGTAACTTCAATACGAAGGTCCAAGTCCCCTTCAACGCGGCCCAACGGGCTGATTCTCATTGGAGTAGCGGTGGCCATCAAATAAATCTCCTCGGCTGGATGCGAAAAGGTGTCAGACAACGAACATATCTTCTTTAGCCCACTTCGGCGCAGCGACCCGCGCCGCAGCAGCGTGTGCCATGTAGGTCACATGGTCCGTTCCTTCCGGAACATCTTTGGGTATCACTCCCGCAATCTTTTGCGTCTTGAACACGGTTCCCGGGGCGAGGTCGTAGAATGGAAATTCGGGTTCGGTACAACCCGTGCAAGGCATCCCAGCGCGTGTCTTCGAAGATTGTCGATTCCAGAGGATGCGATTGCAGGGTGAATGCGTCATTGGTCCTCTGCAACCGAACTCATAGAACAAACAACCTGTGCGAGTGCCTTGACCGAACTCCATCGTTGACTGCTTGTATTCAAAGAACTGAACGCGCGTGCAACCGGTCTGTGTGAATGTCTTAAAGAATGTCTGCGGGCGTTGGAGATCGTCGAGGGCGATATCGCCAGCGCGACCGCTTGCGATGGCGACAAGTATTTGGGTGACCCAATCCGGATGACAGGGACATCCGGGAATATTGATGACGGGCAAACCCCATTTGGATCGAAAATCGGCACCTAAGAAACCGCCATGTTTGCGTTTCAGGTACTGCAAACCAACGCTGTCTGTCGGATTGGGAGCGTTAGCGGGAATACCTCCCCAACAGGCACAATCCCCGAGAGCGACTACCGCATTTGCTTGCGTCGCCAGTTCTGCGACCCAGTCCTTCATAGGACGGTCGGCAAACATGTTGAAACGCCCCGAACCGTTGGGGCCCATGATCACGGTGCCTTCAAAGACAAAAATGTCGAGCGGTTTTTTGCCTGAAGCGATGTCTCGCAACATCTGCTGGACCGGCGCCCCCATTTCAACACCCAACGATGGATGCCACAGCACGTCAATCCCGAAGTCGGTCACCAAGTCGCATGCGCTCGGTTCCTCGGCGTTAAGAAATGACATGGTATTGCCACTACACGCACCACCTTGCAGCCACAGTAAAGAGGCCATTGGCCATTCTCCTTGCATCAAAGCGCCGACAACTCTCAAGCCTTTTACGGAAACCTGAAGTCCCGTTTCTGCCGATTACGGAATCAATATGCAACTTTACTCGGGGTGCAACAATAGCATGTTCATACCATTGCTCCAACTTTCTGCATTTGCAAGACTGACTCAAAGTCAAACTTGTTGGCCGTATCGTGCTGGCCCGATAGCAGATGAAAACAGTCCAACCACTTACACAAAGGTAGCCAACATGCCCATCGCGAACCCACGCGAAACTACAACGCACGACGCAGAACTACAGGCCACCGAAGCACAGGACACCAAAGCACAGGGTGCCGAAACACAGGGTGCTGCACGACTTCAGCAGCGACTCAACGACCCGCGTGTGGCGGAAGGACTGTCGCGTCTACTCGATCGGATTGAATCGGTTTCGTTCGCTGTCGATGCCGTCGAAGGCTTTGTTTCGCGGGGCGAAGTGATCATCGATTCGCTGACCGAGAGCGCCAACGAGCTGCGTTATGCAGAGAACAGCAAATGGTCCAACCTTGCACATCAAGCCCCTGAACTGATCGAGACCGGTGCCAAACTGGCCCAAGCATCCAAGGCCATCGACGTCGACGAAGTTCAACGCTCGAAGATTTTGGAACGCTTATCGGACCCCAATACGCTGGCTCAAATCAATAGTTTGCTTGATCGCTTGCCTCTAATCGCCTTTCTAGCCGAGTCTACCGAGGGATTCCTGAGACGCGGTGAAACCATTGCAGACAACTTGGCGGGCATGGTGGGCGAGTTGAAGTTAAACGAAAGTTCGGGAGTTGAGCAAGTTGGTAGCTTGCTTGAAATGCTCCCGAAAATGCAGTCTTTGGGAGAGCAAGTTTTGGGATCCGAATTGGCAGGAGCCGATTTGCCAAAAGCGCTCGACGCCGGGCACGCCATGCTGAACTCAGGTATCATGGACAAGCAAGTGATTGAAACACTGGGACGTGTTGGCAAGATGCTCGCCGACGCATACCAAAGCGTCAGCTCGCAGCCCGTTCAACCCGTGGGCGGTTTTTGGGCCATCTTGCGAGCCTCAAAAGATCCCGATGTTGAAAAATCGCTTGGCTTTGCGTTTGCCTTTGCGAAAGCCTTTGCTAAACACTTGAAGTAGGCCTTTCCGTGCATGAACTTTCGATTGCCAACAATCTCGTTTCGATCGCCCTGGAACATGCTGAGCAGTCAGGCGATGTGCGAGTCAAGCAAATCAATCTTCGTATCGGCGCGCTCTCTTGTGTCCATCGCGATGCGCTGATGTTCAGCTTTGATTTGGTGACTGCGGATACACCCTTGGCCGGTGCCAAGCTCCACATCACTGATGTACCAATTGTCATCTACTGCCCAAAGTGCGCGAGTCTTCGCGATTTGCCCGGCGTCCAAATTTTTCGCTGCCCGGTTTGCCAAACTCCGTCAGCCGACATCCGCCAAGGCCGGGAACTTGATATCGAGTCGATTGAGGTTGTTGAACAAAGTCCATTCATGTCTCCACTTGTCACGTCGGAAAAAGGAACGTCTCTGTGATCGAGCCGCGAATTCTCGAAGTACGAACCAAGATACTCAAGAAGAACGACGAACTGGCGCGTGAGATGCGAACTGAGTTTCTCGAAGCCGGAGTCCTGGTAGTGAACCTGGTTTCCAGCCCTGGAACGGGCAAAACCACTTTTCTGCGCGAGACACTTCGGCACTTTGTGAATCATGGAATCGGCGTAGCGGCCGTCGTGGGCGATCTGGAAACAGACAACGATGCTCGTCGCTTGGCCGAAAGCGGTGCACCAGTCCGCCAAATCATGACTCACGGTATGTGCCACCTGGAAGCGGATATGGTACGGTCGCACATCGAAGATTGGGACTTGAACACCCTGGAATATCTGTTTATCGAAAACATCGGCAATCTAGTCTGTCCGACGAGTTGGGATTTGGGGGAATCGGTTCGCGCGGCATTGCTGTCGGTGACCGAAGGCGAAGATAAGCCTTTGAAATATCCAGGCTTGTTTAACACCTCAGATGTAGCCATTATAACAAAATGCGATTTGGCGGACGTATGCGAATTCAATCGCGCTGAAGCTCTCAACAACATTCAGAGCGTTCGTCCAGGTATGAAAGTCATCGAGTCTTCAGCCAAAACTGGGTTGGGTTTGACCGAATGGATCAACTACTTGAAAACGATGCGCGCACAGTTGACTCCAGCAACGCCCGTGACTCCAGGATCTCCAGCAACCGCACTCACGTAGAGGCTTCATCGAACTCAGCGACCTCAGCGAACCCGGCACACTCACTGCACTCTGCGGTAGTCGGTCGAGCTGAAACGAGTGACGATTCGATGCGGCAATTGGAGCAGCTATCTGCGGCTGCGCTAAAGTTCTCGTTGCAGCTCGACTCGAAACTGCTGTTTCAAGATATTGCTGTCGAAGCGGCACGTTTGCTAACGGCAGAGCAAGTTCTCGGTTATTCCATGACCGACAATCGCTTGCAACTAGAAGCTTGGTTTCCGCAAGTGGAATCTAAGTGGCCGAATGTCGATAACCTATCCAGCGACGCACAGCGCGCTATTCGGCATCTCGAATCGGTGTTGTCTAAGCCCGAAGTACCTAATGCGAACAACCTTCGGAATTCCATCTTTATTCCTCTTGTCGGAACCCAAAATCGACTGTTGGGGTTGATCGAGATTCGCAACAAACGACATGGAGCGTTCTTCCATCAACGGGATCTGAGTCTCGCCGTATGTTTGGGGCGAGTGGCCACTAGTGCTGTGGACCGCGCGCGGCTCTTCGAACGCATTGAAGAATGGAGTCAATCGATTGAAACCTTGCTGTCGTTTAATGCTGCAGTCAACCAGCATTTGCAGCCTCAAGAACTGGTGCGTCAGTTGGTCTGCAACGCTATCGGCTTCATCGACGCGGATGGTGGAGCGGCTGGTATTGCGGTGCAAAACGACGCAGTGCTCGGAATGGAGTGCGACGGATTCTACTTCGACCAGGTTTGGCAGCCGTTCTCTCGTCGCTGGCAAATCAATGAGGGAGTTCCCGGCACGGTATTGCATACCGAGTTTCCATTGCTGATTAACGACTATGCAGCTCATCCCTTGGCGGATCGTGAGTTACGCGCGAAGTTCGACATCGGTTCGTGTATTTGTGTGCCGATCAAGAATGCATCTGAGCAAGTGCTGGGGTTCTTCAAGCTCCATCGACGTACCGGCAAACCGATCTTTACCTGGCAAGACGCTGCTGTGTTGGAATCGCTGGGAAATACGGCGGCGGTCGCGATTGAGAACGCTAGACTGGTCAAATCGCTCGAACGCAAGAACGAACAGGTCAAGAATTTATCTGCGGCCCATGTGCGTCGACTGGAACAAGAGAGGCAACATATCGCTCGTGAACTTCACGATGAAACGGGACAAGTACTCATCGGATTTAAACTGCGTTTGCAACTGCTCGCCCGCGAACTGACAGTCGATCAAGTGAGTGCCAAGCGAGATCTCGAAACCATGCAACAGCAGCTGAGCGATGCTGCCGTTAGACTTCGCGACTTGGCCAAACGACTGCGACCTTCAACGCTCGACGAACTCGGTTTCGAAGCAACGTTGCGGCAGTTCTTGTCGGAGTATCGGCGGCAAGTTGATTTCGAAGTCACCTTAGAAGTCGCTTCACAGTTGGACAATTTGCCCAGCGAAGCGGAGACGGCTCTGTACCGCATCGTCCAAGAGAGTCTGACCAATGTGGCTAAACACGCTTCTGCCCAAATTGTCGCGATTCGCATCTTCGAGCTTGACGGACTGCCCGCGCTGGCGATTGAAGACGACGGCTGTGGTTTCGATATCGAACAGACAACCAGTGGTCTTGGTCTAATTGGCATTCGCGAACGTGTTAAAATGTTGGGAGCTCGTGTTGCCATTCGCACCGGAAAAGGAAAGGGGACACAAATTGAAGTCAGTCGAATCCCCCTTGAATAGCCGACGCCGCGTCATACTCGCTGACGATCACAACTTGGTCCGCAGTGGACTGGCCGCCATTCTCACACAAGATGGCCGCTTTGAGATTGTTGCTGAAGCGACCAATGGCTTGGAAGCGATCGAGCGCATCGAGACCACTCCATGTGACTTGGTGATCGTCGATCTGGCCATGCCCAGATTGGGTGGCATTGAAATGATTCAAGCCCTCCGCAGTAATCAATCGAAGGTCAAGATCTTAGTTTTGTCGATGTACGACGAAGCGCAGTTTGTTGTTCGGGCACTTAAGGCCGGCGCAAACGGCTACATCCTCAAGCATGCGATGGACGAGGAACTATTCCGGGCCATCGAGAGGGTACTCGGTGGAGACACGTTTATCAGCGAACTGATCGATGCTGCCGCCATCAATGAGTTCACTTTGGAAGACAGCGAATTGACGCTTCGAGAAGTCGAAGTGCTGCGCTTGATCGCCGACGGGATGACGAATCCGCAGATTGCGGACATGCTTTCGATTAGCCCAAATACGGTCACCCGTCATCGCGCGAATCTGATGCAAAAACTAAACGTGCACAACCGTGTTGAGTTAATCAATGCAGCCTACCATCACGGCTTTATTGCGATCTCAAAAAGCTAGTAGGCCGCTCGTTCCCAGGCTCTGCCTGGAACCACACTGTCTTCGAGGCTCCGCCTCGCATTCTTCAATGGCCGCTGCAACAGACGGTAACCGGTAGACAGTAGGCAGCAGGCGGTCGGCAGCAGGCGGAGCCTGGGCTGTGCGAAAAATAGCAATCCTTCAAAAATCTCCAGCGAGAGTTTTGTTGCAGGTGAAAACGCTGTGGCTCCCCTCGCCCCGGTACTCCGGGGAGAGGGGTTGGGGGTGAGGGGCAGTCCCAAGTTAAGCCAA
>JANRMD010000535.1:0-21997 GCA_033761895.1 Pirellulaceae bacterium
AAAACGACTCTCGGCAAACGTCGTCTTTCAGGGTGTTCAGTTCTTGCTTGATATCGGCACATCGCCATAGGTCTTCGACTTGTTTGTAGCACCGCATCCATTGCGACTCGAATTCAGCGTCACGGTCCCTCGCGTCGAGAATCGCATCATGGTCGAGCGCAGCAATAACCGCAGGCGGAAGTAGGCTGCCTTCCTTGATGCGAGCGAGAACGTCAATAGGAGTTGGAGTCATGCAAGGCAAACAGTCGATTCCAAATCGCCGTTCGTATGCATAGAAATCATCAATGTCACCGTCGACTTCCACGGTCGGATGATCGGGTCCAATCTCCTCGCGCATGAGCCAAGTAAGATGAATGACCGTCAGCCGGTTATTATCTTCGACGTGGCGACAAAGAATATCATCCGTTCCTTCCCGGTGCGCAACAACCTCAACAGGTACTCCGTAAAGCATGTGCCCAGGTGGTAGTTCACGGCCAAGCTCAGCATGGAAGCGTGCCGCTTGTTCCGGATCAGACGGGAACCAGCCATCAGGTAGTTTTCGGTCAAACGCTGGGCTCATCTCTGGCGCGGGGGTAGGTGGCTGCTTTGAAGCGATCCGGATGACGTATTGCTTGGCTTTTCATAACCCGAAGCGTTAGCGAGGGATCTTTCTGTACCGTCATGCTGCCCCCGTAACTCGGCCCCTCGCTAACGCTTCGGGTTGTGAAAGCCCAAAACGTGCAACATCAAAACAAACACGTTACGGTTCGACTTGACTTTTGCCAAACGTCGTTTTCGAGTAGCCAAATGAAGTAAATTAAGGATTGACCAAGTTACTGGGCGTGCCGGGAATGAGCTCGTTGTCGCTTTCCGTGGGTGACTTCACCAAGCAGAGCAACGCGCACAAGTCAATAAACTCTTGTTCCGTCATTTGCTCTTCAAGTCCATCGGGCATGAGACTCTTGTCGCTGACCTTGATCTGCTCGATATCTTTTGATTTATCAAATTCGAGCACCTTGCCACCTTGAACTTTGATTCGTAGGAACCGCTCATCATCGGCGACGACCAGACCCGCCACCACTTCGCCGTCAACAGTAAGAACAGTGCGGGCTTGAAAAGCATTACCGATCACCAAGCTTGGATCAAGAATGTTGGAGACCAGTTGGTCCAAGTTGCCGCGGCCGTTGTTGGTGATGCTTGGGCCGACTTCCAACCCGGCTCCGTGCAGTTGGTGGCATTGAGCACAAACACGATTGAATACCAATTGCCCGCGCGCTACGCTGCCTTGCGACTCGACACCTTGCGAATTCTTGCCTCGCAATAACTTGAGCCGCTTCTGCACCAGCTTCTGACGCTCCTCATTATCGCTCTCGCGAATGCGGCCCCACACCGATTCGATGGCTGTGGTCAATTGAGCATTGCCTGAACTCTGCCACTTCCGAAGTTGATTGGTATTCACTAGTTCTTTGTTCACCACTCCAGCCTTTACGGCTTCAACGAGCTTTAGCATGGTGCTGGCTTGAGCCGACAACGGTTCGATCGCCGTAAATTGCTGTTCGCGTGGGATGTTCTTCCACTGCTCAAGTATCACTGCGGCCGCTCGGTTACGATCACTTGCCAAAGCGGTTTGCATTACAATTGGCAACGCCTTTGGGGCCTTTACCAAATTGTTTGACAAGTAACTGAAAGCAGACTCTGGATCTACTACAAACCAGGTCCGCACCAACAACTCTAGATTCTCCGACTCTCCCTTGTCGATCGCCGCTCGCAGTTGCTGGCCAGTCGCAGCATCTGCACGATGGATGATGGCCAGCGCCGCTAGACTGACGCCGAAACGAGGATCGGAATCCGATGCAATCGCTTGTTCGAGCTGCTCCTTGAGTGGTGCCAACACTTCGGAGAGTTCGGATTGTTGGTCGCGTTCGAGCGCGACCGCAAGCGATTTAGCCAGCGTCGTAGCGGCCGACTTGGGATTGGACTTCCAAAGCAGCTTCACGATTTTGATCGAACCCGCCAGGCTGGACGCTGGCTTGGCAGGCGATTCCTGGGCGAAGGAATACGAACCGAGCGCAATGACCAGCCCAATCGCGACCGGGCTCGCAATCCTGGTTGCGAGCCCAACACGCGCCATGCACAACTTGGTATGCCTCATGGACTGCGAAAAGGAATAAGTTTCAGTCATGGTTACTTTGCATCTTGGAGTTTTTCGGCAACGCGAGGCAGCATGGCTGCTAATCCGGGCGACGTTTCGATGTTGTAGCTTTCAACCAACGACAGCAGACGCTCGGCGTCAGCCGGCAACTGCGGGTGCAGGTTTTGCCAAACAATATGTGGGATCAGTGGATCCTCGCCGCAGTTCGCCAATACGTCCAACCAGACTTTAAGTGCATCGACGTGCTTGAGTTTCTTGGCTGCGATCGCGACCTGCAACTGCACGTCGCGCGATGGATCCTTCACAAGCTCACTTACTTGCTTTGCCAGCGGTTCACTGTCACTCAACAAGGAACCAGTCGCGCGGACACCCCACGCGCGCACGACATCATCCTTCTGCTTCAATAACTTGTTTGCGAACTCAGGCGACACCGCTTGACCGCTCATGAGCGCCCAGATGGCATGCATGCGATGTTTATGGTTGGCTGCCGCGTCTAGTGCAATGAACTCTAGCTGAGGGACGACTCCACTGCATTTCTTTTCACCGAGTAAACGTTGAGCTGTCTCGCGCAAGTAGATATTGGCGTCGCCGAGATATTTTACTAGTTCAGCGGGTGAAGCTTTGTCGAGCGCAACCGACTTTGGGCGACCAGTGGCTTCGTGCACAACCCGATATAGCCGTCCGTGTCCGCGATCAACACCTTCAGGGTCGGCGCTAGCATCTTGGTAACAGTGATAACGATCATACCAATCGAGTACATAGAGGCAGCCATCAGGACCAACCTTTTGAACGACGGGCATGAACCAAACATCGTTAGCGCTCAAGAAGTCCGCTTCACCAAGACCTTGATAAGTCGATTGATTGCGTTCAAGGCGATCAACGTTCAAGCAGTTGCCGTGAATGTTGCCCATCACGAGACGCTCGCGATATTGGGCGGGATAGGCGGCTGAGTCGAAGTAGGTGATACCGCAGTAGGCCGCCATCTGGTGTTTATGCTTGACAATCGAATCGATCTTCCAAGTATGGGGTGGATAGGGGCCACCTTGGCGATGGTAGTAACCTGATTCGGTCAGGTGCCATAAATGATCGATAACACAGGCGCTGATGAACGCGCTGCCATTGGGGTCAAAAGTTACGCCCCACGGATTGCTGGTGCCTTCACAAAACAATTCGAACTTGCGAGTGCGAGGGTCAATACGGAACAGGGCGCAAGTGAATTCATACGTCTTGCCTTGCGATTCAACTTTGCATGGGTTGAAGACACCGTTGAGTCCATACAACCAACCGTCGGGGCCCCACGTGAGACTGTTGGGCAGTTCGTGCGTATCGTCGCGACCAAAGCCGGTTACGACAACTTCCGTCTTGTCGGCTTTGTCATCACCGTTGGTGTCTTGAACAAACAGGATATCGGGAGCGTTAGCGATCCAGACACCGCCATGGCCGACGGCGATTCCGGAGGGGATGTTGAGCCCCTCGGCAAAAATCTTAACGCTGTCGACTTTCCCATCGCCGTTGGTGTCTTCCAGGATCTTGATGCGGTCGCGGCCGGGGCCGGGTTCATGGCGGGGATACTCAAAGCTCTCGGTGACCCAGATGCGGCCACGTTCGTCGAACGCCATCGCCACTGGGTTCATGATATCGGGCTCGGCGGCAACCAATTCGACCCGAAAACCCTCGGGAACTTGCATTTTCTTGATCGCTTCAGCTGGCGAAAGCGGAGGTCCGGGCGGTTTGGTTTGGGTGCGGGGAAGCTTGATTTTTCCTTCCTGCGCGGGCAGAAAGGCGACCGAATTCAGCAGAAATAGCGATGCAGCGATGATGCTCAGGGGCTTGGAAAGCGGCATTAATACGCTCCAGAGGTACTTAGAGGTTGTGGCAGTTGGGGTGGGGTGCGATGTCAGGGAAAAATCGGTGAAGCTCGAGACGGCAGGCACAGGCTGGATTATGCGTCGCACAAGCTCGACATTCAACCTTGTGACGGGCATAATAGCGGACAGTGTTTTGACTGTAGGTTGTTGGAAGTCATTTTAGCGGATTCGAATTTGAATTCGAGTTGGCTGAATAGTCGCCTTGCTTTCAGAGCGCTGAACTCATTGCTCGTCCTTCCACCAATCGTGTTGATTGGTGTGAGAAGATTCTTGTTCTTTAAGGATCCAACATGTACCGGCCACTCTTAATCACTGGTTTGCTACTCGCACCGCTGGGGGCAGCCTTCAGCGGATGCAGCGGTAGCGCTGAAGTCGCGCAAAGCACGCCTGCTCCCGCAGTAGCACCGTCTTCCTCTTCGTCTTCATCATCGTCAGGCGATAGCGGGAGTCAATCGAGTACGATTGCACCTCCCGATGATAGCGACGGGTCCGGGGCGGTCATGGATCAACCGACTGAAGAAGAGAGCATGCCGGGCCCAACCGGTGGCCCAGCTGGGAATGTAGGCTATGGATCTGGGTCTAGTGGTCCTCCAGGAGGAATGCCAGGGGCAACCCAACCAGGCATGCCTGCGGAGTTCGATATGGGATCAGGTTCAGGAGCAGGCTCGGGCGCGGGCGTGCCTCCAGGCATGAGCGGTGCAGCTGGCTATCCCAACATGTCGGCCATGGGCGGAAACATGGCGGCGATGCCCGGCATGGGCATGCCTAGCGAAATGGGCATGGGCGGTATGGGCGGCGCGGGTATGGGTGGCATGGCTGGTATGGCAGGCATGGGCGGGGGACAATTCGCTCCCCCAGAAGATCCTGCACCAGCCGAAGATGCGGACTACTTAACCAAGGGTCGCTATGCGTTTTCAATTGGTAAGGAAAAGGAAGCGATCGAATATGCTCGCGCCTTTGCAATCGCTGCACCCGAGGGGACCGATGTCCTACAAAAGACGAAATGGTTTGCAGCTGGATTGCGCCCCATTACAACAGCTCGCTTCGCCGTGGGCGTGGTGTTGGAAGCACCAGCCACCATGACCGACTTCAAGCCGATTGGTTCCAAGCAACTGCAAGGTGGCGGCGGTGGCGGTGGCGGCCGAGACAGCATGATGATGGCCCCAGGAAGTTCAGGTTCAGGGCAAAACAACAAAGCAAACGCTAAAAAAGAACATGCGATCTACGATCTTACAGGTGGTTTCGGTGAAGCGGTAATTGCCGGCTTCAAGGAACGTTGGACCGCAGGTAACTTCGGTGGCGTCTTTAACGACGTCGAGAAATTCGTGCCACCAACCCCGGTGGGAAACAATAACGGTATGGCTGGCATGGGCATGGCCGGTATGGGTATGGCAGGCATGGGTATGGCCGGCATGCGTGGTGGTCCTCCCGCAGGTATGGACGGCATGGGTATGGGCGGAGAAGCAGGCATGGGCATGGGTGGAGAAGGCTCATCCGGACCTCAAGAGCGGATCATGCCCGGCTCCGTCGTAATTCCAGGCATGGTCTATATCGGCAGCAGTGAAAAACAAGCCGATTTGATGAAGAAAGCCGAAGAGCGTGGGGTCGATCTCGTCGTGCTGTTCGATGTCAAGGTCTCGCCTCCCAATCGACTCAATGGAATCGTTCAAAACGAAGCCAAAGTCCGAGTTGTGTCGATGAAGGGCGAGCCGCTTGCGCGATCCAATGAGCTGTTGAATACGGAAGTCGAACGAGCTTTGATGCGGGCCAACGGAGAAGATGAAGTCGCCAAAGCCACTGAAAAATTCTTCGCTCAATTCGACAGCAAAGTTAAAATCGGGGACATGCCCGCTCTCAAGCCTGAGCATGCAAAAGCCCGCTTGGTTCAAGTACTCGCGAACACAAAGCTGGGCAAGCTTGAAAAACTCTTCGAGGTTTCACTTTATCACTCGATGAAGCTGATCACCGACGAAGATAAACTCACCGCCTGCTTGATTGTCATGGAAGGCAGCGAAGGTGAGTCGGTTGCGAATGGACGCCCCGAGGACAAGCAAGCTGTGCTGGATGCGCTTTTGCCAAACTACAAGTAGATTTTTTGCTAGTGGATTGTCACAGCTTAATTTTAGGGTTTGTAAAATCAGCCGGAACGCGCTAGCGTCCGGTTTTCGCCGCGGCCACCGGTGCTAGCGCAACTGCGGCTAATGCTAACTATTCAGCCCTCGATTATCGAGGGCTGTTTTTTTGTCCAAGGATAACTTCATGTCGAATGACGCAACGAACCCCTATGCGCCAACACCCACTGCAATCGGAGCCGAATATGCCGTTCCGATGGACGCAGCGACGCTCAAACAATTCGATGCAATTGTCAAGGATGCCAACCAGTTCTGGATCGCCATTCTGCTGTGCCTCCTATGTTCAGGGATCGGCAGTGTGCTTATCGGCGTTTGGTACTTGTCAAGATTGGCGCAATGGAACTCCATGAGCAAAGCCTACCCATTGTTGATGGTCGAGAATCCACCGCCGGGAAGTATGCCCGCAAGGTTTCAAGCAGCCAAGGCTAAGTTGATCATTGGGCTAGTTGTGGGAATCGTATTGCTCTTCCTTATACTTGCTTACTTAGCACTGCTGTATTTCGTCGGGCTTGCAACTCAAACTCCACTTGGTAGCTTGGGACCTTTTGTCCCGAGCGTTCTTTGAATGCAACTTTAGACTAGTGCTTCAGCACAATTTAGATTTGGGGTTGGTGTGTATTAGTGAGTGAGTTTTAGTTCGGTGTGCCACTGGCTTGCCAGTGCAAACGAAGGAGTTATCGTTCACAACAAAAAGTCTCCCCAACTCGACGAGTGTAACACGAGAGCCGCCGAAGTTGTACGGTATCACTTATGTTCGAGTTGGGTGATGAGTCAGTCCAAACCCATCCTACGATAGGAGATAGCATGCGACAAAGTAGAAAATTCTTGTTGGCTTTGGTGACGTTGAGCGTACTGGTACTCAGCCCACTGCTCAGTTGCAATGTCCATGCGCAGGGCTTGCTTAACCAGGGCTTGCTTCACGACGCCTTCGAGCCGCCGGAAGCTTGGCGAGACAAATTCGGTACGTACCGTTCACCGCTGCTGTTCAATGATGGCAGGGCAGTCAGTACCGAGGCTGATTGGAAACTTCGACGCAGTGAATTGTTATCCAACTGGAACAACCTACTCGGCAACTGGCCAGCGCTTATAACCGAACCGAAGGTGGAAGTGCTCGAAGAAACGCGACGCGAGAACTTTCGTCAATTGAAAGTGCGTTTCCTGTGGACCCCAAACGAGTTCACCACTGGATATCTATTGATCCCAGATGGAGAAGGCAAGCGGCCCGCTGTGCTCACGGCCTACTATGAACCAGAGACATCGATTGGTCTGGGCAAAGAGCTCCGAGATTTTGGTTTGCAGCTAGCGCGTCGAGGATTCGTTGTGTTGTCGATTGGCACGACGGAAGCGACCGCAGCGCAGACCTATGCGCTCTACTACCCATCCCTCGAAAAAGCCGAAGTGCAACCGCTATCGATGTTGGCCTATGCGGCCGCGAATGCTTGGTACGTGCTGGCGTCGCGTCCCGAAGTTGACTCACAGCGCATTGGCATTGTCGGACATTCGTTTGGAGGTAAGTGGGCGATGTTTGCGAGCTGTCTGTTTGATAAGTTCGCGGCTGCCGCTTGGTCCGATCCTGGTATTGTTTTTGACAATAGCCGTCCGAGTGTTAACTACTGGGAACCCTGGTATCTCGGATATCATCCTCAGCCCTGGCGAACTCGAGGTTTGATTACACCCGAAAATCCCGCTCAGGGAGTTTACCCAAAACTTCAAGCTGAGGGACGTGACTTACATGAGTTGCATGCGCTCATGGCCCCTAGACCCTTTCTAGTTTCTGGTGGCAGTGAAGATCCCCCACAGCGCTGGGAAGCACTAAATCACTCGATTGCAGTCAACAAGCTACTGGGCGCCGATCATCGGGTTGGCATGACCAACCGCCCACTACATGATCCCAATGAAGAATCGAACGCAGCCATTTATGCTTTCTTCGAACACTTCCTTGTGCTCTGTCCACATTAGACTTTTGGGTAGCGGAATGCGTCAAGCATTTCGAGTGTACTGCAGTGTCCCTCGAAAGCCTCCTCGAAAGCCTCCTCGAAAGCCTTGACAGGGTTGTGAGAGTTGTGAGTCTGTGAGCCGTCGGCGCTAGCCGCGGGTCTCGAAGTTTCGTGCGTGCATGGATTGGGCTCGTTCCAATGCAAGTTGAACTGGTGGCTATTCAGCGTTGGCAGGCTTATAGGCGATGAACGATTGCTCCTTCGGTCAACCGCGGCTAGCGAGCTTGTTGATTTAATCAACCGTACCGCGTTAGCGGCGGTTGCCAGAGCAAAAACCGGGGCTAACGCCCATCGGTTAATTGTTATCATTTTGCTTTGACATTAAATGAACAAGCACCTAGCGCCGACGGCTCACTAAATCAACGGGCCGCTACTAGCGCCGTCGGCTCACAAACTAAACAGGCCGCTGGCACAAATCGTGCCGCAGTAGGGTTAAGACGGCCCAGTCACATTTTGCAAATCGACTTCCTCAGCAGCCTGCTAGGACCCACGACAGTTCAGGTTCTAATTCGAACTCTGGCTATCAGCCTCATGAGTTCCTTCAAGTTCAGCAAGTAGCTTTTGGGCAACGGCATGCTCGGGGTTTATCTCCAACACAGCTTTTGCATCCTTGATCGCGTCTTCTGTTCTTCCAAGCGACTTCCAGACCCGCGATCTAACGACGCGGATATCGGTGTTTGTCGGTGCCGCCGCGATCCAGTCCGCTAACATCGGCAGCCCCAGCACCAGGTTGTCTGCATTGTCGACTTGGATCGGTTCCTTGTTCGGCTGAATGAACAGCTCGAGCAAGAGCGCTCCCATGCTATCGCGAAAGACTGGATATTTGCCCGAGTTAGCGAAAATGTACTGCACATCGTCTCGAACTCGACGCTCGCGAACTGGGTCAACGACACCGAATTCTCTCGTTAGCTGGAAGTCAGACATGATACGGAGCCATCTGGCGGCGAACTCGAATTGACTTCTTGGGGCGAGGGTTTCGCTTGCGATACAGCGGCACTCGATGTCAGCAATCGCCATCACGGCCTGCTTGCTCCGCTCGGTGTCCCATTTGCCATAGTTGGGAACATACTCGGCGAATTTAGCGACTCCATAAATCTGCAGGGCCATGCCATCAGTCTCAGTCGCGGCAAGTTGCTCGAGGTCTTTAAGCGCTTTCTCACGATTCGCAAAGATGATGTTGGGTAAATCGAGGGCAGATTGCGGTGGTGCGAAGACCGTAGCCAAAGCCGCTAGCTGCTTCCACTCTTTCGATCGCAACGTAAACGGCGCGATCGGCAATCCGGGCGTGTCGCTGGCAAGCGGAATCTCGCTAATCAACTTTGCGGCCCGCATAGCCACCGCTGCCTGGCGTGCAAAGGTCAAATTCTCTTTTCCGGCTTGCGGCGAGTCGTTGACTTTACCGGTGTATGCATTCAGCAGATCGGTGAGTCGTTCTGCATACCGTTCTGAAAGCTCTTTCGCTTCATAGTCATCGTTGGTCAGTACGTGACATGTCTCGAGTACTGATGCGAGTGAGCGATCGCTAGAAAACGTCCGCAAAAGAAATTCCGAGTTGCGTTTGGCTTCCGCAATTTGGCCCATGGAAAGCTGCAACGCAGCTAGCAGAACATTGGCCCGATGGTGAAACTTCTCGAGGTTGATGGCTTGCTTTAAGTGCTGCTCACACTGTTTTACCGAATCTGCAACTATTGCAGCCGCGTACTCGGCGTCGGCGGGCGCAAGTTGTCCCGATGCCAAGGCCCGCTCTAAATGCAGCTTAGCTTCATCCTGACGTTTGTTCTCGCAGCTCAATAAATCGCCGAGCACAAAGTCCAACTCCGCCACATCTCCGGGAAGTTTAGCGGCTGGTCGCAATGCCTCGAGCTGCGTTATCAACTCCGACCTCGGCGATTCACCGAAGGAGGCACGCAGGAACTTTAGCTCTCGCCGAATATTGCCCGGCTGAAGTTCGAGCGCCTCTTGAAATTGCTCACGCGCAACTGGGAGGTTTCCATAGTTGTAGGCGCGCGCGGCGGATTGATCCAAAGATG
The DNA here is from genome assembly GCA_033761895.1 of Pirellulaceae bacterium. GTDB lineage: Bacteria > Planctomycetota > Planctomycetia > Pirellulales > Pirellulaceae > Aureliella. The sequence continues at coordinate 10,159 of JANRMD010000535.1, forward strand.
AGAGACGCTGGTCATTTAGTTTTACCTGGCGCCAGACCAAACCGCCGATCACTATGCCGAGAACTATCAAGCCGCTTGTCACCAACAGCGACGCGCGATGTTTCTTGACAAACTTGCGCAACTTGTAAACCGTCGAGGATTGTCGCGCGTAGACCGGTTGTCCTTGCAAGTAACGTTGAATGTCTTCCGCAAATCCAATCGCCGTGGGGTACCTCTTCTCAGGGCTCTTTTCCAGCGCTTTCATCACGACCCAATCCAGATCGCCCTGCAACTCCAGCTTGAGTCGTCCAGGACTGATTTGGCGCTGCGCACCGATGCTAGTCCGATTGCCAGATGAACTTAGGCGTTCGCTGGGGCGTGGAGGTTCTTTCAGTCGAATATCTTCAAGCGTCTGAAAAATGGCCTTCTTTTGAATCGATTCCTCCTCAATGGGAGTCGTTCCAGTAAGCAGTTCGTAAAGCACAACGCCGAGCGAATAGATATCGGCTCGGGTATCGATGTCCGATTTCTTGTGCTGCGCCTGTTCGGGGCTCATGTATTTCAGCGTGCCGACAATGTTGCCTTGTACGCTGATTTGAGTGCGTTCGGCAAGTTCGTCGAAGTCTTTGGCTAATCCGAAGTCGATGATCTTTGCCGTTGGCATACCATCGACCTCGGTGACAAGGATATTGGATGGCTTGAGGTCACGGTGAATTCTTCTCTTTTGGTGCGCATGTTGGGCAGCATGGCAGACCTGGGAGAATAGAGTGAGCCGCTGAGCAATGTTCAGCCGCTTTGCATCGCAGTAAGCGGTGATCGGCGTACCATCGATCCATTCCATGACATAGTACGGTTGCCCTTCTTCAGTAGTGCCTCCGTCGTGAATTCGGGCAATAGATGGGTGATCCATCAGCGCCATCGATTCAATTTCTCGTTTGAATCGAGAGACCAACGACGGTGAATCCATCCCTCGCTTGAGGAATTTCAACGCAACTTTGCGACTGATGGGTACTTCCTGCTCGGCCAACCAAACTTGGCCCATACCGCCTTCACCGATTCGCTCTATAAGTTTGTAATTGCCAACGATGCGGCCTTTGCCAGAAGCTTGCCACGACGTGTTGGCAAAGGTCTCCTCGGCTTCGCGCGCGAGTTTCAAGCGTTCGATGAAATCATCTTGCGGAAGGTCTTCGAGCTTTGCTTGGAGCGTTGGCGATGCAGCGATCGCATCCGCGACACGTTTCTCCGCATCGGAATCAAGCGCACCCTCCAGAAAAAGGCGGAGTTCATGCTCAGTGGGCTCACTCACGGTCTAAACTCGGTTCCTAAGGCGGATTGGAGATGGCAGGGAAGCCTCTATTTAGGTTCCATAATGTTGAAGATCCCCTAATGCTACTGTATAACCAATCGCTATTGTACGTGGACTTACTCTCACTTGGATTTTGTCCGATAAACTAGGGGACAATGGACCAATCGTCTTCTTGACTTTAGGAAAAGGCAGATCAAGGTTGATTTCTGTCATTGGAATTCGGAAAACCTAGATTATTTTCTGCATTGGCCGTTTTGCCGTGAACGCTAAGGGTATCACTATTGCAATTGATGACACGCCTGTAAGCCTGCTTTGTAGAATTGCTATGGACCGAGATGATTCAGGTTGGCTGAGCTTTTACGAACTGTATCGTCCGTTTATTGCGAAACAGCTTGCGACCTATCCCAAGCTCCGCGACCGCGCGGATGATATCGCGCATGAGGTCATGCTGGTCGTATTCAAAGAGCTGGGCGAGTGGCAGCGTGGACGCACTGGATCCTTTAGAAAGTGGCTGCGTATAGTCACCAAGTATCGGGTCCATGAAATGTTGCGATCGAATGAAAAGTTCCCTGAACTGTTATCCGACGCCGCAGCACTCGAGCGGGAACTCTCCGACTGGGACAACCCGGCCAGTCTTGCATCGCAGCAATGGGACAGCGAACATGAAAAACGTCTGTTGAACTATGCGATGAAGATCGTCAAGCAGGACGTGGAACCGCAGACCTGGGCCGCGTTCGAACGCTACGCACTCAACGGCGAATCTCCCAAGTCGGTGGCCGAGTCCCTCAACTGCGAAATCAATTCCGTCTATCTCGCCAAGACCCGCATCACGCGGCGACTCAAGAAAGAAGTCGAAGGACTAAACAACTAAGCCCCTCCCAAGTCTCCGAGCGTTGATTATCAGGTATCGGAAGCCGTCAAGGCTTTCGGGAGCCACGGCCCTCGAAATGCTTGAGGGCTGGTTGATTATTGCGAGACGGGGTGTGTGAGCCGACGGCGCTGCGGCCCGTTGATTTAGTGAGCCGTCGGCGCTAGTTTTGATGTTTCACTTTTCGGGCTTTTCACAACCCGAAGCGTTAGCGAGGGACCGAGTTACGGGGTCGGCATGACAGTACAGGAAGTTCGCTCGCTAACGCGTCGGGTTATGAAAGGCCAAGCAAAACTTCATCCGGATCGCTACGAAGCAGCCAATAGTGCAACATCAAAAGGCGCTAGCGACCCGTTGATTTAGTGAGCCGTCGGCGCTAGCCGCGGGTGACCGAAGGAGCATGCGTTCATCGTCAATAAACTTGCCAATGCCGAATAACTTCCGGTACAGCTCGCATTGGAACGAATCAAGTCCATGCACGTACCAAACTTCGAGACCCGCGGCTAGCGCCGTCGGCTCACAAAATCAACAAGCCCTTAACGCATTCCGCTACCAAAATCCGAGAGAGCGAGGCAGACTTACATGCCGCTAGCTGTTGCATCGGGGTGCACTTCTATTTGACTTTTCAGATTTATCGTTTTTCGGCACCCAAAGGTCGTAGAAACTTAACACTGGTAAGCCAAGCACCACCACCGGCAAAAGTGCTTCAAGGAGAGGCGATCCTGAAGGGATCGTAGAATCTCGACGATCACCCTGCGAGTAGTTGCGACTCCTACGACCCATTCAGAATCGATGCCGCTTTGATCCATTTGATTCCGTGGTGGCAGGCATCGTCACTGTCAAAAAAATTTCTGCTTTTCGAGACAGAAATCAAACGCCACTCTCCTTTCAATTGCGGAAGGGGTGTCCCGGGGGTGAACTCGCATTTCCTCGGTACCGCCCAAGTCTAGATGAGTCCCGCCCTTACATGCTAGGTACCACTATGCCCCGCAGCGCCAACCTTCTTAAGCTGTTTTTGCAATCTACGCCGAAGCGAAAACTGGAGCGCAAACGATCCAAGAAGGCCCTCAGCTTTGAGCAACTTGAACTGCGGCGGATGCTGGCTCTGTACACTTTCGTAACGCCCAGTGGCGGGTCGTGGCACGATGCCAACAACTGGAATCCACGGCAGGTTCCAGGCATCAACGACGACGTGGAGATTCCAGCGTTCGCGGGTGATCCCGTTATCCAGATCAATTCGACGGCGAGCGTGAGGACGGTGAAATCGAGTGAGGCAATCACCGTAAACGGCGGCACATTCACTTTCAACCGAATCGATCAGCTTGCTGGTAATTTCACATTGAATGGCGGTACTCTAGCAGGAGGTACCTTCACCACCGGTGCGCTAATAGTTCCTGTATCCGGCACTACGATAAGCGGGCTGACCATCGCGCCAAATGCAACATTTCGGCTCGCCGCCAACGTAAGGTCCACTCTGGCGCTTAATGCAACTTTGCAGGTCAATGGTTCCGCCTCGTTTGAGTCCGCATCGCAACTGACTTTTGAGAACAGAAATAATGCGCTCAATCCTGGACTGACACAGATTGTTGTGAACGGAACAATGAACACCACAGGAGCGACATTCGTTCAATTGAATCCAACACAAAATAACTCCACACCTTCAAGAATTGTCATTAATAGCGGTGGTCGACTGTCCGCATCTGACAGTACCTTCCAAGTGTTGGCGCTAAATTGGGATTACGGCGCACTTGCGAATGCGACTGACCTGCAACGCAACCGATTCGACTTGCCGATATTGATTCCCGCCGATCTCGTAAGATTTCTTTCGCAGCAAACGGGGGGATCGGATAATCGCCGCTTTGGCCGAGTCAATATCCGCGGTGGAAGCATTACGTCGGGAAACTTAACGCTTGCCTTGATCGGAACTGAAACTACCCAAAATCTCAACTACCAGTTTGCTTCCGACGTACAGATCGCAACGGGGGCGGCACTCATCGTTCGAGCGAACGTGCCGGTCAGCCTGGCGCTTGGTACCACGTTAACCGTCAACGGTACAGCGACGATGGAATCAGGATCGGTGCTGACCTTCGAGAATGCAAACAATGTAAGTAATCCAGGACCTACCCAAGTTGTCGTCAATGGGTCGTTAATCGCAACTAACGCCACCTTCATTCCGCTAAATCCAGCACAGGTGAATAGCAATATCTCAAGAGTCGTCACCAATAGCGGCGGACGGTTGTCTGCATCAGACAGTATTTTTCAGGTATCAGCGATCAACTGGGATTTTGGCGCACTCGTAGGTGCGACTGATCTGCAACGTAATCGATTCGATTCTTCGCTCTTGCTACCCGCCGAGATCCTCCGATTTTTTTCGCAGCAAACAGGCGGGTCGAATAATCGACGGTTCGGCCGAATCAATATTCGGGGCGGGAACTTTACATCGGGTAACTTGACGCTTGATTCAATCGGAACCGAAACCACTCAAAACCTCAGTTACCAATTTAGTGCCGACCTACAGATCGCGTCGGGGGCAGCGCTCGTGGTTCGAACGAACGTGCCCGTCAGCCTGGCGCTTGGTACTACGTTAACGGTCAACGGTACAGCATCGATGGACTCAGGATCCGTGCTTACCTTCGAAAATGCAAACAATGTAAGTAATCCAGGATCCACACAGGTTGTCGTCAATGGAACGCTGGTTACCGTTGACGCGACATTCGTCCCACTGAATCCAGCACAAGTTAATAGCAACATTACAAGAGTCGTCATCAATAGCGGTGGTCGCCTGTCCGCATCAGACAGCAATTTTCAGGTATCAGCGATCAACTGGGATTTTGGCGCACTTGTTAGCGCGACGGATCTTCAACGCAATCGATTCGATGCTAATCTCTTGCTACCTGCCAACGTCCTGAGGTTTCTTTCGCAGCCATTGGGCGGATCGGATAATCGCCGATTTGGGAGGATCAATATTCGTGGTGAAAATTTTGCATCGGGCAACTTAACGCTTGCGCTCATCGGAACTGAAACGACCCAAAACCTTAGCTATCAGTTTGCTGCCGATATGCAGATTGCTTCGGCGGCGGCCCTAATCGTTCGAGCCAATGTCCCAGTCGAACTAACATTCGGTGTGGCTTTAACCGTCAATGGTACAGCAACTTTTGAAGCGGACTCGATGGTTAGCTTTGAGAATAGAAACAGTGCGGGCAATACGGGTGCAACACAGATCGTCGTAAACGGCACCATGAACGCCCTCGGAGCACAATTCATCCGTACGAATCCAACTCAGACTAACTCGACTGCGACAAGAATCGCCGTAAACAGCGGAGCAACTCTAAATTCAGTTGCCAGCACCTTCCCAGGGATTCAACAACAACACGCTACCAATAGCAATATCACGGTTAGGACCAACGATGGTCGGAATGTAGAATTCGGTCCAGCCAGTCCTACGAACACCCTAACTGAGATCGATTCGTTCGCTCTAAGCGGTGGCTCGACCGCGCTGGTGCCGGCCTCAATGCGTTTGGCGCCCAGCGCCCTGTTTTCAGTATCTGACTCCAGCGTGTACTCGACTACGGGCAGCTTGCTGGTCGAACCAAGCTCTCCGCTCAACTTTACACCAAGCGGTACATTCCGCTTTGTTGGCGCGGGGACAAACGCCGCGCCGCAGTTTCTCGAAGCGGTCAGCAACGATCTGGGGCTGACCTCGGCTGGTTTTTCCTCCGCCAACTACTTATTCGGAACGATCGAAGTTGGGCAGAACACATGGGTCCGACTAACCAACCAAGCGGACAATGCGCCAGGTGCTACCGAAGCCATCTACACAAATTCGCTCATCGTTCGATCGGGTGCAACTCTCGATCTGATGAACTTCCGCCTGTACACTCGAGCCGTTTACATTGAAGCTGGTGGTCGCGTTATCAATGGCGATGTCGAACCGGTGTTTCGCGATGGCGGCAATCTTGTACTAGGCCAACCAACACCAGGAAAAGTCGATGCGGTGGCGCAAGTCGACGAGTGGACGTTTTTTGCGCGAGCTGGCGGATCGGTTGCACTACGATTAAACCCTGGCTCAGGAGCACAGCCCGCCGCTGTGGCTCCACAACTAAGCGTCGGCCGCGTAGAACTGGTTGATCCAGCGGGCAATCGAGTCGCCTTTGCCAACAGCCCCTCAGCAGGCGCGCTGGCCTCGATCTCTAGTATCGTGCTGCCGCTTGAAGGGATCTACAAAGTTCTCGTGAGCGCTCCGCCTTCGGCACCTCTAGCGACGGGCAACTACGTCATCACCGCCACGGACACCACCCCCGATCCTCGCGACACCAGCATTCGTATTCAATCCAGCCGCGCTCTCAACATGCAATACGGCGAATCGGTTGTCTTCACTACCACAGTCAAGCCTCTGGCTGCCTCGGGGCCCAATGCAACAGGCACAGTGCAGTTTAGAATCAATGGCGTCAACTTCGGTACACCGCTAACCTTAAATAATGAAACCGCCTCCATCACCGTCCCGCTGTTACAAGCGGGAGAGCACCAGGTGACTGTCGTCTACAGCGGTGATGTTAACAACTACAACGCCAAAACGTCTGCCGTGTTTAATCAAGTGGTCAACAAAGTCACGCTGCGGTTTATCGCGGAGAACAAAAGCAAGCGAGCTGGTGAACCACTGCCGACATTTACTTACCTCGTCAACGGCTTTGTGAATAACGAAACGGCCAGCGTCCTGAGCGGGCAACCTTCATTCAGTGTTCTCAGTCAAGCCATCAACGAAGCAGGGACCTATAGCATTAACATCACCGCCGGTACCTTGGTGGCCGCCAACTACACTTTCCAGTTCACGAATGCGACATTGCAAGTCACACCCGCCGCTCCTGCAGTCCTCACCGCACTGGCAGGCACGCCCCAATCCACGAAAGCGGGCCGTCGTTTTGCTTCCGAGTTGCGTTTACGAGTCGAAGATGCCTTCGGTAACCGCATTCCCAATGCCCCCGTCACGTTCACCGCACCTTCGACGGGTGCCAGCGGTATCTTTGAAAACAACGATCGCACGATAACGGTCACAACAGGTTCACTAGGACTTTCATTGGGACATGCCGCAACTGCAGCCTTACTGTCCAACGAAACGGTTGGCAGTTATTCAGTTGTGGCTTCGATCAACGGGCTGAATCTGAATTTTCAATTGACCAACAACGAACAAGGCCCGCCGTTGGTAATGACTTTTGCGTCCGACTCTATCGCTGAACGCAATGGAACGGTGGTTGCCACCCTGCGACGCAACACACCTCTGGGTAATCCACTGACCGCGGTTCTAACTTCAGCTAACTCGCAGCTGGTGCGCGTACCATCGTCCGTGACGTTCGACAGCAATTCAGATTTGTTGCAGTTCAACTTAACCTCGGTTGATAACACGGTAGCAACCGGAAACCTCTTGGTGGACATCACAGCAGCTTCATTGACCTACAGTACGACAACTCCTGTCTTGATGATCGATGACGAAGAGCCCAGACTCAACTTGCTCTTCTCACCACTCAGCATTCAAGAAGACGGTGGTGTTAGCGTAGCAACCATCACTCGCAATACGCCTGTCGAGCGTGATATGGTCGTTACCTTGAGTACACCTGACTCGCCTTATATCCGGTTTCCGAACACTGTGACCATTCCGGCGGGATCGACCTCAGCCACTTTCCAAGTCACTGCAGTCGACGACGGCCAGGTAACAGGCGTTCGGATTGTCAGTCTCACGGCCTCCGCAACAGGCTTGCTGCCTTCGACTCGCGAGTTGGAGTTGTTCGATAATGACGAGCCAACCCTAAAGCTTACACTGGCCGCGAACTCGGTCAGCGAGAATGCGGGGACCACCAGTGTGCTGTTAAGTCGCAATACGCCCACGAATGTTGCGTTGCCTGTGAATCTGGCCACAGATCGAACTGCCCGAATGCAGCTGCCGCCAACATTCGTCATTCCAGTTGGGCAAGCGTCGATCAGCATCCCGATCTCATTGATCGATGACGAAGTGGCTGGCGGAAATGTGGTAGCGACAATCTCTGCAACCGCGCGCGACACCACATCCAACAAAGACTATGTTCCTTCATCAGCGACCTTAGTCATCACTGACAACGAAGTTGCTGCATTGTCGCTGACAAGCGCTGTACCAGCTGTAGTCAGCGAAGGTGGCTCAGCCATTGAGCTTCGCGTAACTCGTAACACGCCAACTAATGCTGCTTTACCAGTGACATTAAGCGCCAACAAAGCCAACCAACTCAGCTTCCCAAATCAAGTTGAGATCCCAGTCGGCGCCACTTCAATCACCTTCCAAGTTTCTGGAATCGACGATCGACTACTCGATGGTCTGCAGAAAGTGCAGTTAACGGCTGATGCAGGTATCCAGAACGGCTTGATCGACATCGATGTCTTGGATGTTGTTCCCCTGGGCTTGAGTCTGGCAGCAGCGTCGATCCCCGAACGCAATGGCTCCGTAATCGCCACCGTTTCACGCCCGAACAGCGACATTAGCCAACCGTTGGATGTCAGAGTTTCAGTCAGTGATGCACGATTTGTTCGTACAGAGGCTACGGTCAGAATACCAGCCAATCAATCCCAAACGACCTTCACAATCTCGGCTGTCGATAACGACCTGCTCGATGGTTCGCGTAGCGTGCAAATAACTGCGACTGCCGTAGGCTACAAAGACGCGACCGTTGACCTACAGATCACGGACTTTGAAAAGTTGTCCCTCGCTTTCGCGGTCGCCTCAATTTCGGAGCAAGGCGGAAGAACTTTGGCAACCGTACGGCGACCCAACAGCGATACGTCACTACCCGTTGATGTGATCGTAAGTAGTTCGTCGACCCAAGTGGAGTTTGCACAAAGCGTCCGAATTGAAGCCAATCAGTCGCAAGCAACTTTCGAAATCAGGGCACTTGACAATGATTTGCTCGATGGCCTGCGGTCAATCCCAATCACCGTCAATGCCACGGGCTATCAAGCCGAAACCGCTGAGCTGGGCATCACCGACTTTGAGCAATTAGCACTTACCTTTGCGGCGGCATCCATTTCGGAGCGAGGTGGAAGCACACTTGGTACAGTCAGACGACCCAACAGCGATATCTCATTACCGCTTGATGTCGTCGTTAGCAGTTCATCGACAGAGGTGGAGTTCGCACAAACGGTACGTATTGAAGCGAATCAGTCGCAAGCAACCTTTGAAATCAGCGCTCGCGACAATGACCTACTCGATGGCCTGCGTTCAATTCCAATCACGGTGAACGCGACGGGCTATCAAGCTCAAACTGCTGATTTAGGTATTACTGACTTTGAGCAGTTGGTTATCACGCTCAACTCTTCAGCGATCTCTGAGTTCCAAGGCACAACGAACGGCACGGTTCGACGGCCGAATACCAACCTATCGAGCGATTTGGTAGTTCAGCTGACCTCCAGCGACACGACCGAAGCAACAGTCATCGGTACGGTCACGATACTTGCCGGGCAGGCATCGGAGAACTTTGCAGTGACTGCAGCCGATGATGCCGTCTTTGATGGTACACAGTCTGTTGCGATCGCTGGAGCCGCGTCTGGCTATGTCACTGGATCAACCGCACTAAGCGTAACGGATCAAGAGAGCCTGACGCTGAACATTCTGCCGACGGAAATCAGTGAACGCAACGGCACAGCCAAAGGCACCATCACTCGCAGCGACACCGGCTCACTCAGTGAACTGACAGTTCAGCTCTCTTCCAATGACGCGACAAACGCAACGTTTCCGGCAACAGTTCAATTCTCCGCCGGCCAGGCAAGCGCTGACTTCGAGATTAGAGCCACGGATAACTCGCTCTTCAATGCGGATCGAGTGGTTCGCTTTGTGGTAGCGGCCGCTGGCTATGACTCCAGTTCTGCCGACGTGAAGATTGTCGACGACGAGTCGTTGAAGCCCTGGCGTAATCCAGTAAATCGCCTGGATGTGAACGGAGACGGTACAGTCAGTCCCACCGATGCGTTATTGGTCATCAATCACTTGAACAAGGTCGGTCCCGGCCGGCTATCGTTGCCGTGGACGGGTAGATTCCTGGATGTCAACCAGGATGACAGCGTGTCACCGGTGGACGCGCTGCAAGTAATCAATTTCTTAAACAACAAAGCCTCAGCCGAAGGCGAGGAAGCTGCCGCCGCAGACCAGCAGATGTTGGAATTCGCAAATGAAAGCAACCTCTTTTCGATGAGCTTAATGGAAGACATTAACTCCGCCAGAAGAAACCGCCGCAGATAAACACACTAGTGCATCGTCCATCTTTAATTTGGGGGTGGCACGCTCTGTGGCTTTGCGACGGGGGTGGCTATTTACACTAGAGCCACGCCCTTCGAAGACTCCGGGCGTGCCACACCCCTAATCCCAAAATTAAAGTTGGATGAAGCACTAGTGGAGCATCACTGCTTGGTTTTAGGGTTTGTAATATCAGCCGGAACGCGCTAGCTTCCGGTTTTCGCCGCGGCAACCGGTGCTAGCGCACTGCGGCTAATCCTAATATTTAAGTTTGACGCTCCACTAGCTTGCTGGGTGAAGAGCGATGACTGACTAGCAAACCGTAAATTGACCGAAAGAGAGATCACCTGGGATACTCAGGGATTGCAGGCGCACTACGTCATCACCGGGGCCCATGAGGATTTCAACATGCACAAACCTGCGTGAACTGGTGAACTCAAATTACTCCTTCCAAGGGTCGAAAAACAATGTTTCAGAAAAGTCAAATCGACTTAGCCGTCATGCTCCTTCTCTTCTGCGCCGAGCTCTGAGGGACTTGGTTGCCAACGGGCAAATGTATAGGCGAGCAACGCGACATAGAGGCTGCTGGTAAGCAGTACGCCAATAGATGCACCCAAGAGGTAACTGGTTAATGTCGGTCCGAACAGACCTATCGCTAACACACTGCCGATGGTTCCGCCGATGATGGCTGGTATCAGCATCATGAAGAAAATCCAGACACTCAACATGGCTCGACCGGCTGCGAGTGCATCGCGCTGTTGCAGCGCTCGGGGTTTGATAATATTCCAGGCACCAAGCAGATTGATATTAGTGGTCAGCACCCAGCCTACGGGAAGCAACGCCAGTGACATTTGTAGCACTTCAAATGTAGAACCAGGCAATAAACACAGAAACAAGACGAGTACCAACAGGTGCATCAACGCGAGTGGGATAAATGGACCAGCCAACTGACCAATCACAATGGCCCAGTTGGCAATCGGCAATGACTTTAGCAACGCGCGTTGCGCAGGCGGACCGAGAAAGCCAACTGGCAACTGCAACAGCAGCAAAAAATCGGCATATGCATTTAAGCCGAACATCCACAGCACGCCACTCCAGCCTTGCAAGTGTTGCCGATCGACAGTCATCGGGATCACAATGACCACACTGACTATCGCCACCGTGAACACTAGAAATCGCGGCAATATTCGAATCGAGTGCACCATCTGCATCCAAGCGATCGGCCCGATTCCAAGCAGATGAGCAAATTGCGGAAGTGTGAGGCGTCGAGTCCAACCGCTACTGTTCGCGGTGCCACTGCGCAATGAGCTTTGGCGACGCGCGACGGACATGTCGGTTCGCGCAGTGCTGGCTTCCAGGTAATCTCCACCGAGGAGGTAAATCAATCCCACAAGTGCGGCGACAACCAAGAATCTAGTGGGCAGCATCAACGCTGTTG